>NZ_LJHP01000016.1:0-159006 GCF_001295965.1 Blastomonas sp. AAP25 | reverse complement strand
GGGGGGGGGGGGGGGGGCCATATGCGCCACCCTCCCCACATTCCCCTCTCCCAACCCTCTCCCCCGAGGGGGAGAGGGCTAGCAAGAAGAATTACTCGCCAGCTTCGTCGGAAGCTTCGCCGTCGCTCGACTTGAGCGCCGAGGGAGCAACGATCGTGGCGATGGTGAAGTCGCGATCGGTGATCGCCGATTCGCTGCCCTTGGGCAGGGTCACGGCCGAGATGTGGATCGAATCGCCGATTTCGGTTCCGGTCACGTCGACTTCGATCTCATCGGGGATCTTGGTGGCGTCGCAGACCAGTTCCAGCTCGTGACGCACGACGTTGAGAACGCCGCCACGCTTCAGACCGGGCGAAGCTTCTTCGTTGACGAAAACGACAGGGACGGAGACCTCGACGGTCGAGCCCTTGGCGATACGCAGGAAATCGACGTGAAGCGGACGATCCGACACGGGGTGGAAAGCCACGTCCTTGGGAAGCGTGACAACCGACTTGCCGTCGATTTCGACTTCAACGATCGAGTTCATGAAATGGCCGGTGCCGAGCAGCTTGTTCAGCTCGCGCTCTGCGATATGAATCGCTTCCGGTTCTTTCTTGTCGCCGTAAATAACGGCGGGTACACGGCCTTCGCGGCGGAGTGCACGGGAGGCTCCCTTGCCTGCCCGATCACGCAGCTGGGCCGACAGGGTAAGCGTATCGCTCATAAACTGTCTCCAGAGTTTTTGGTGGTCGTTCAATCCCCGCGCCACGCCTCCAGGGATGACCATGGCGTCGAGGAAGGCGGGCCTATAGGGGCACAAGGCCCGAAAAGCAAGCGTTGTGGCGGCCAGCGCAGGTCGGGCGGCTATTGCAGCCGGATGACGGTGTAGCCGCGCGCTTCCAGCAGCGTCTGCACGCTGTCTTCGCCCGCCAGATGCGCAGCCCCGACCGCGACGAACGGTCGCGCGCCAAGCTTGAGCATGTCGGTGATCTGGTTCGCCCAGTCGCGGTTGCGGCGGACGAGGATCTGCTCGCGGACTTGCGGGCGCTGCAGCAGGCCCCGGTTGGCGGCCTGCTCAAGCCTCGCGACATCGCCGGTCAGCCATCCGGTCACCATGTCGCGATAGGCTGCAGGCGCATTGTCGGCATCGGCGATGACGCTGGCCAGCATCGCGCGCTGGTCGGCCTCGGGCAGCTGGTCGAAATAGGTGAACTGGCGCGCGGCGGTTTCCAGCCCGATCACCGCCTTGTCGCGGTTGCGATAGCGTTTGGCGAGCACCCGCTCAACCCCGGCTTCGCGCACCATGTCCAGATTGGCGGTGGCAGCGCCTGCCAGTGTGATCGCGGCGGCCCAGCTTTCCAGCGTCTCGAACTTGGCGGGATTGACCCGGCCCTTGTCACGCAGCTTTTCCCCCGCTGCGCGCAGATCGACCGGCAGCCGCTCGGCGAGAGGCGGCTGGTTGGGACTGTTGCCCAATGCCTGGAAGGTCCTGGTGATCTCAGCCGAATCTTCCAGGCCCACGACTTCGAGCACCAGCCTGTCGCTGGCGTCCATCGCGGTCTTCATCTTCGGGGTGATCCATTTGATGTTCGCAGGGAGCGCATGGATGCCGCCGAACAGCCAGGCTTCTCCGTCAGGCCCCTTGACGTGCCACAGCGCGGGCGCGCCCTTTTTGGGGCCATCCCATGCGGCCATCGAGGGAAAGGCGCTGCACGCCTGGGCCAGCAGCAGCAACGGCAGGATCAGCCAGCGCGATACGATACGGTTCATCGCCCTTAATTAGGGATGGCAGCCGGCAAAGGGAACAGGCCGCGCGCGCATCAACCAGCGAACCGCGCTTCGATCTCGCTGCGGATGCCCGGTACCAGCCCGGGATCGGTGGTGAGCAGTGTCGCTTCCTCGTCGCAGATCGCCAGAAACGCGCGGCGCTTGAAATCTGCAAGAACGGCATCGGGCAGGGCGCTGCCGGGCGGAAGCGCGGATGCAATGATGTCGATCAGCCGCTCGGCCCCGTGCAGCCGTCCCCACAGATAGTCGTTCTCACGATAGGCGCGGCTGAAGAAGGCGCCAAAGCTGTTGAACTGGATGCCCTTGAGCGTGGCATCCGCGCCGCCGTCGCGGATCGACTGGGCATCATCGGGGGAGATGCGATCGACCTTGATCGGGTCGTACTCGTTCTGCCCTTCGCCCTGCAGCAGCGGAAGCGTTGCGATATCGTAGAAGGGGAAGCCCAGATAGGCGAGCAGCATCGATCTGCGGCTGACCTTGGGGAGCATCGCCAGCGCGCTGGCGAGCTGCTCGTCGACGATCGCATCGGCAGCGCGCAGATCGCGGCGGTTGGCGAGTTCGGAAATCGCCAGCGCCGGGTTGTCGATCGCGGATGCGGCGATATCGGCAAATCCCTGGCCCAGCATGTCGGTCGTTTCGCGCTCGAGATAATGCGACAGGCAGGTGTACAGCGTGTCGTGCATCGCCACCACCGCCTCGGGCGGGGTGCGACCCGATTGCGCGATATCCTCGCCCAGCCGCCGCGCCAGAAAGCGCAAGCGGCGGATGCGGAAGCCCAGGTCCTGGGTGCGGAAGAAGATGATCGCCTCCTCGCTCGCACCGCCGCCCTTGCCCGAGAGGTGATCGAGCCCGCTGCGCCGAAGCTCCGCGCCGATCGCCTCGCGCAGCCGCTCGGCATAAAGCGCCTTGGGGCCCTGATAGGCGCGGCGCAGCGTGTCGACGATATCCTCGACGATCGAGGCAAGCTTGAGTTGGCCATAGGAGGCATATGCAAAGCCCGCCATGTGCGCGGCGCGGTCCTGCGCCTTGTTGCGCCAGTTGGTCAGCCGCCGCGGGGTGGGGCTGTCGAGGAACAGGGTATAGCCGAACAGCTTGCTCACCGTGGCCTCCACCTCGGTGCGCAGCGAATCGGTGATCATCCGCATCTGCAGCACGCGGCTGGTGCGTCGCTCTATCCCTTCCAGATTGTCGCGGATCGGCTGTTCGCGCGGGATATCGGATATTGCGCCGAAGATGGTCGAGAAGAAGCCGGGTAGCCTCTGGCCCATCGCATCGCGCTGGTGCGCCTGGTCCATGCCGCGAACGATATCGGGCTTGGGATCGATGTAGACGAAGCGCCGGTCGATCTCGCGGTGCGCGGGGCGGTTCCTCAGCGCGTCGATCGCCTGCGCAAATGGCGCGTTCGCGAGCACCGATCCGTCGATCAGCACCGCGCTCTCACCGTGTCCGTCCTCGTGATGCTGCGGGAAGACACGGCGCAGGAAGTTTTCGCGGCCCGGCCACAGCTTCTCGCGCCGCTTCAGCATCCGGTCCATTTCGGCGACGTTGAACGGCGGAAAGGCGCCCGGGAAGCTGGCCGTCGCACGCGCGGCGAAGACCAGTTCGGCAGGATCCGCCAGCGCGTCGTGGCGCCCGCGCAGATAACGAAAGCCGATTGACAGCCTGTGCTCGGTCTCGACCACCTCGGCAGGGCTGTTCAGTCGCAACCGCTCGAGATGTCCCTTGAAGTCGGTCACGGTGACGAACAGGTCGAGCGGCTGGCCGATCGGGATCAACCTTGGACCTGCCGGGGTCGCCGCCATCGCCTCGAACGCATCATACAGCAACGCCGAAAAGCCGGTGCCGCTGAACGGCGGCGCGAACCAGCGCGCACGCACCAGCCGCGACAGCTTGGTGCGCACCTCGCTTCGCGCCTCGGGTGCAACGCTGCGATCGAGCGCGCCGCCGGGTCTGCGCAACAGCAGCCACACCAGAGGTTGCGCCCAGAACTTGGTGAACCTCGACCAGGGCCGTGCATCGGGATCGAGCAACTGATCGATATCCGCGCATTCGAGCCACAGCCGGGTCAGCGGTTCGAGCGACTGGCCGCTGGTCAAAGCCTGCGCCAAAAACACGCCGTTGATCCCACCCGCGCTCGCCCCGGAGATGATGTCTGGAAGCAGCCTCAGCCGGATCTGCGCATGCGAAGCCATCGTCTCGAACAGATCGCGGTACACCCCCTGGCTGCCGCTGGCGGGGGGCTCGCCGGCATGGAAATTGCGGCTAGCGCGGGTGGCGCGCCAGATTTCCTTGGTGATGCCGTGCATGTACACCGCAAGGCTGATGCCGCCATAGCAGACCAGGGCAATGCGGAGTTCCTTCTGGCGCATAGGCTGGGACAGGGACCTTTCTGGGTGCGATGGCCGCACGCGGATATTCGTGCAAACGCTATCTATGTTACGGTCGATGGCAAGCGCAAAGCGGCAATTGCGTTCCAGTTTTGTTCAAGCTATGCCGCAGCCATGGCAAAGCCCCGCAAAACCTATGTCTGCCAGGCCTGTGGCAGCGTCGCCACCCGCTGGCAGGGCCAGTGCGCCGATTGCGGCGAATGGAACACGCTGGTCGAGCAATCGGCTCCAACCGCCTTTTCGGCACGCTACGATCTGCAGACCGGCGGACACCGCATCGCACTCTCGCGGCTCGACAGCGCGGTCGCCTTGCCACCGCGCATCCCCACCGGAATTGCCGAGTTTGACCGCGCGCTGGGTGGCGGGCTGGTGGCAGGCTCAGCGGTGCTGATGGGCGGCGACCCGGGTATCGGCAAATCGACTTTGCTGCTGCAAGCGTCTGCCAACATGGCCAAGGCGGGCAATCACATCGTCTATATCAGCGGCGAGGAGGCGGCCGATCAGGTCCGCCTGCGCGCGCTGCGGCTGGGCCTCGCCGATGCGCCGATCGACCTCGCCTCGGCGACATCGGTCCGCGATATCCTGACCACGCTGCGCGCGATGCCGACGCCGGTGATGCTGGTGATCGATTCGATCCAGACGATGCACTCTGACCTCATCGAGGGTGCGCCGGGAACCGTCAGCCAGGTACGCGCATCGGCGCAGGAGCTGATCCGTTTTGCCAAGGACACCGGCTGCGCGGTGATCCTGGTCGGCCACGTCACGAAGGACGGCAGCATCGCGGGCCCGCGCGTGCTCGAGCACATGGTCGATACCGTGATGAGCTTCGAGGGCGAACGCAGCCACCAGTACCGCATCCTGCGCTCGATCAAGAACCGCTTCGGCGCGACCGACGAGATCGGCGTGTTCGCGATGGAGGAGGAGGGACTGTCCGAGGTCGGCAACCCCTCCAGCCTGTTCCTGAGCGATCGCGATGCGCAGATGCCCGGCACATCGGTGTTCCCCGCGCTGGAAGGCACCCGGCCCGTGCTGGTCGAGATCCAGGCGCTGACCGTGCGGTTGTCGAGCGGTGCGACCCCTCGCCGCGCGGTCGTGGGATGGGATTCGGGCCGCCTCGCCATGGTGCTCGCGGTGCTGGAGGCGCGCTGCGGCCTCAGCTTCTCGACCGCGGAAGTCTATCTCAACATCGCCGGCGGCTATCGATTGTCCGATCCTGCCGCCGATCTCGCCGTGGCCGCTGCGCTGATCTCGGCCCTGTCGGAGCGTCCCATCGGTGCCGGCACGATCGTGTTCGGCGAGCTTTCGCTTTCGGGCGAACTGCGCCCGGTCGCGCATGCTGGCTTGCGTCTGCGCGAGGCGGCCAAGCTGGGCTTCGAAAAGGCGCTGGTGCCAGCCAGCGTGACGGCAAAGGGGGCAGGCGAAAGCAGCGGAATGCGGCTGACATCCTATGCCCGGCTGGCAAATCTCGTTGACCAACTGCTTGGGCGAAACTAGCGGTTCGCTTCATGACCGCATTCGATATCATCGTGCTGACGCTGCTCGCGGGCGGCGCGATTCTGGGTTTCAAGAACGGCTTTGTCCACGCGGCGGTCTCGCTGATCGCGTGGGTGGCGGGCATCTTCGCTTTGCGGCTGTTCCACGCGCCTGTGACCGCGATGCTCAAGGAACCGGTCGGCAACGACAGCGGCGCTGCGGCGCTGGCGCTGGTCGGGCTGTATCTGGGCGTCTATCTGCTGGGCAAGCTCATCGCACACGGCCTGCGCGCGCGCACCCGCAAATCGGTGCTGGGCCCGATCGACCGGGTGCTGGGCTTCGGTTTCGGCGCGCTCAAGGGGCTGATCCTGGCAACGCTCGCCTATCTGCTGATCACCATGGTTCACGACATCATCTGGCCCGGCGAAGGGCAGCCCGAATGGATCACCGAAAGCCGCACATTCCCGCTGCTCAACGCCAGCGGCACCGCGCTCGTCGACCTTTACGACTACCAGCAGTTGCTGGGCGATGAATAACCCGCACGGCCAGAGCCGTCGTGGCTAAGGCCCTCTACACGCCCGAAATCCTGGCGCTGGCGGTGTCGCTCGGCGACTGGCCGCTCAGCGAGGATCTTGCACGACAGGCCGAACTGCGCTCGCAAAGCTGCGGGTCAGTGGTGCGGGTCGGGCTCGAACAGGATCCCGTCGGCCAGATCGTGCGCTTCGGGGTCGATGCACGCGCCTGCGCGCTGGGACAGGCCTCGGCTGCGGTGCTTGCGAGCCATGTCATCGGTCGCGACCGCGCAGAATTGGTCGTGGTGCGAAACGCGCTGACCGCGTTTTTCGGCGGAGCCAGCATGGCGATGCCGGACTGGCCGGGAATCGAGCATCTGGAGACCGCCTTGCCTTATCCCGCTCGGCATGGTTCCATCCTGCTCCCCTGGCGCGCGGTGGTCGCGGCGCTGGATTCGCCTGCAGCAACGGACACCCACCAGATGGAAAATCGCTGATGGAGCATGGCGGCGATATCTTCCTGTCGGGCACGGTGCTGCTCGCAGCAGCGCTGTTCTTCGTGCTGCTGTTCCGCAGGCTCGGGCTGGGTGCGGTGCTGGGCTATCTGGTCGGCGGGATCATCATCGGGCCGCAGGTTCTGCAGTTGGTGGCCGATCCCGAGCTGATCGTCGGATTTGCCGAGATCGGCATCGTGCTGCTGCTGTTCCTGGTCGGGCTGGAACTCGCGCCCTCGCGGCTCTGGCAGCTCAAGCGCGACATTTTCGGGCTGGGGCTGTCGCAGGTGGCGCTGTGCGGCGTCGTGCTTGCGGCGTTCGTCTATGCCGTCACCGGCTCCAGCTGGGGCGCGGCGCTGGGGCTTGGCCTTCCGCTGGCACTTTCATCGACCGCGCAGGTGCTGCCGCTGCTGCAATCGCAGGGGCGCTTGAACACCCCGACCGGCGAGCGTGCATTCTCGATCCTGCTGTTCCAGGACCTGTCGATCGTTCCACTGCTGACCATCATCGCGGCGATGTCGCGCGCGCCGCAGACCGGACCGCAGACGCCGGGATGGCTGACGGCGATCTATGCGCTGGCGGCGATCGCCGGGTTGGTCGCTGCCGGGCGCTACGGCCTTGCACCGCTGCTCAAGCTGATCGGCAAGGTCGCCGAGCGCGAACTGTTCATCGTCGCCGGGCTGTTTGCGGTATTCGGCAGCGCCGCGCTGATGCACTCGATCGGCATTTCCGCAGCTTTGGGGGCGTTCGTCGCCGGCGTGATGCTCGCCGACTCGCCCTTCCGGCACGAGCTGGAGGCGGACATCGATCCGTTTCGGTCGATCCTGCTCGGGTTGTTCTTCCTGGGCGTCGGCATGATGCTCGACATTGGCGTGATCATGGCCAACCCGCTGTTCATCGTTGCGATGGCGCTGGCACTGGTGGGCATCAAGGTGGCGATCATCTTCGGCCTCGCCAAGGCGTTCGGCATGGAGACGCGCGCGGCGCTGGTGCTCGGCCTGCTGCTCAGCCAGGGCGGCGAATTCGCCTTTGTGCTGTTTGCCGAAGCGCAGGCCGCACTGCTGATCGCGCCCGAGGCCGCGAGCCGGTTTGGGGCGATCGTCACGCTGTCGATGGCCACTACACCGTTCCTGATGCTGCTCACGCGCTTTTTCGGCGGCGTTCGCGGGTCGGGAACCGATGACATGGTTGATCCCGAGCAGGCGCGGCAATCGAGCGCCATCGTCGTCGGGCATGGGCGCTTCGGCCAGGCGGTCGCGCAGATCTTTGCCGGGGCAAACGTGTCGGTCACCCTGATCGACATCAACCCGGACCAGATCAGGCTGAGCGGCGAATTTGGTCGCAAGGTCTTTTACGGGGACGGCACGCGGATCGACCTGCTGCGCCGCGCGGGCGCCGAGCATGCCGACGCGCTGCTTTTCTGCATGGACGACAAGGAGTTCGGGCCCGACCAGGTCGAGCCCATCGCGCATGCCTTTCCCGATGCCAAGATTTTCGTGCGCGCGGTTGATCGGCGCCAACTGCTGGCACTCAAGCACGCGCCGATTGCAGCAGCCCAGCGCGAACTGTTTGAATCCTCGGTCAAGCTTGCGCACACCGCGCTGCTGCGCACCGGCATCGATCCGGTGATGGCCGATCGGGTGGTCGAGGAGTTCCGCAGGCGCGATTGCGAGCGGCTCGAGCTGCAGATGGAACAGGGCAACCTGCACGCCGGCAAGCACCTGAGCTTTGGCGCCTTCGATTCCCAGGCCTTCGATCCGGAGGTCGGGTGAGGGCGGCCTGCAGCGACCGCGCAGCAAAACATTGGACGAAGCTGCTACCAATGCCTATGTACCGGGCTCGTCAGGGATAATCATCGTACCGTGAAGCTGCTTCTTGCCTTGCTGGCCATCCTAACCGGGTTTTCGGTCACGGACGGCGTGCGTGTGGCAGAACCTGCGATTGCGGAAGGCGACGGCGCGCTGCGCGGTGCCTGGAATTCCGATGATGTCAGGCCCAATGTGGCCATCGCCGCCGTTCTGCTCGTTGCCGTGGCGCTGCCGCTGGTGCTTGCCAGCATGCCTGCGATGCGTTGGGCGCCCAAGCCGGCCCGGCGCGCTCTGGCGTTGACCGTTCACCGGTCCGACAGGCTGTTGCAATAGACCACTGACGGGTTTTGCGGCTGCGTCGCCGGCCGGCCCCCCATGCGCGCACTGCGGTGCGCCGCCCCCATTCTGCCTTGTTCAAAGGCTCGCCGTACCGCCAATTTTCGCGCGTGTCGGCAAATCCCCATCGCTTCGTATTTAAGGAATTCCGCCATGCTCGGCGCCATTGCCAAATCGCTTTTCGGGTCCGCCAACGACCGCTACGTCAAGGGCCTGCTCAAGGTCGTCGACAAGATCAACGCCTTCGAACCCCAGATCTCACCGATGTCCGACGATGAACTTCGCGGCCAGACGCAGAAGTTCCGGGACCGTCTCGCCGCGGGCGAGACACTTGACGACATCCTGCCCGAGGCGTTTGCGACAGTGCGCGAAGCATCGATCCGCACGCTGGGCATGCGCCATTTCGACGTGCAGATGGTTGGCGGTATCGTGCTGCACAAGGGCGAGATCGCCGAGATGCGCACCGGCGAGGGCAAGACCTTGGTCGCGACTCTCGCCTGCTATCTCAATGCCATCGAGGGCAAGGGCGTGCACGTCGTCACCGTCAATGATTACCTCGCCGCGCGCGATGCCGAGTGGATGGGCCAGGTCTATCGCTTCCTGGGTCTGACCACCGGCGTGATCGTCCCCAATCTGGGCGAAACGGCGCGGCGCGAGGCCTATGCCGCCGACATCACCTATGCGACCAACAACGAGCTTGGCTTCGATTACCTGCGCGACAATATGAAGCACGAGCGCAGCCAGATGGTGCAGCGCCCGTACAACTTCGCGGTGGTCGACGAGGTCGATTCGATCCTGATCGACGAAGCGCGCACGCCGTTGATCATCTCCGGGCCCACCGACGACAAGTCCGAGATGTACATCGCGGTCGATGCGATCGTGCTCAAGCTCGATGAAAAGGATTACGAGAAGGACGAAAAGGCCCGCTCGGTCATCCTCACCGAGGACGGCACCGAGAAGGCCGAGCGGCTGCTCGAAGAGGCTGGCCTGCTCGAAGGCAGCAACCTCTACGATGTCGAGAACACCCAGATCGTCCATCACCTTGACCAGGCGCTCAAGGCCAATGTGATGTTCAAGCGCGACATCGATTACATCGTCAAGGACGACCAGATCGTCATCATCGACGAGTTCACTGGGCGCATGATGGATGGCCGTCGCTGGTCGAACGGCCTGCACCAGGCGGTCGAGGCGAAGGAACGCGTCCAGATCAAGCCCGAGAACCAGACTTTGGCCTCGATCACTTTCCAGAACTATTTCCGCATGTATCCCAAATTGTCGGGCATGACCGGCACCGCGGCGACCGAAGCGGCCGAGTTCTTCGACATCTACAAGATGAACGTGGTCACCATCCCGACCAACAACCCGATCCGCCGCATCGACGAGGAAGACGAGTTCTACAAGAACACCGCCGACAAGTTCCAGGCGATCGCCAAGGGCATCCGCGAGAAGAACCAGATCGGTCAGCCGGTGCTGGTGGGCACGGTGTCGATCGAGAAGTCCGAGCTTCTGTCCGAATATCTCAACAAGGAAGGCGTGCCGCACAGCGTGCTCAACGCGCGCTTCCACGAGCAGGAAGCGCGGATCGTCGCGCAAGCCGGACGCATGGGTGCGGTGACCATCGCCACCAACATGGCGGGCCGTGGCACCGACATCCAGCTGGGCGGCAATGTCGAATACCGCGTCGATGACGAACTGCGCGACATGCCCGAAGGTCCCGAACGCGATGCCGCGATCGCAGCGATCAAGGCAGAGGTTGCCGCCGAGAAGGCCAAGGTGCTGGAAGCCGGCGGGCTGTTCGTGCTGGGCACCGAGCGCCACGAAAGCCGCCGCATCGACAACCAGCTGCGCGGACGTTCGGGTCGTCAGGGTGACCCCGGCCTGTCGCGCTTCTATCTGTGCCTCGAGGACGATCTGCTGCGCATCTTCGGCCCCGATACCCTGTTCTCGCGCATGATGAAGAACAACCTCGCCGATGGCGAGGCGATCGGATCGAAGTGGTTGTCGAAGGCGATCGAGACTGCGCAGAAGAAGGTCGAGGCCCGCAACTACGACATCCGCAAGCAGGTCGTCGAATATGATGACGTGATGAACGACCAGCGCAAGGTGATCTACGAGCAGCGCGCCGAGATCATGGATGCCGATGCCGTCGACGATGTCGTGCTCGACATGCGCAACGACACGGTCAATGCGATCGTCGGCGAAGCGTGTCCTCCGGGAACCTATCCCGAACAGTGGAACGTGCCCGGCCTGAAGGCGCGCGTGTCCGAGGTGCTGGGAATCGAGCCCGATATCGATGCCTGGCTGCAGGAAGACGTGATCGAACCCGACATGATCGAGGAACGCATCCGCGAGATGGCCGAGGCCAAGGTCAACGAAAAGGCCACCCAGGTCGAAGAGGGCATGTGGCGTTCGATCGAGAAGTCGGTTCTGCTGCAGAGCCTGGACCACCACTGGAAGGAGCATCTGGCGACGCTCGATGCGCTGCGCCAGGTCGTGTTCCTGCGCGCCTACGCCCAGAAGACGCCGATCAACGAGTATAAGCGCGAGGCGTTCGGCCTGTTCGAACGCATGCTCGAGGTGATCCGCGAGGACGTTACCGGCACGATCATCAGCCTGGAAATCCGCGAGCCCGAAGTGCCCTCGCTGCCCGAATTGCCCGACTTCCTGACCACGCACTTCGATCCGTTCACCGGTGAGGACAACAGCGCGGACATCGACGGCGGTACGCTGGGCACGGTCGCAGCCACGCTGCCCCCGCGCCAGTCCCCGATGCCCGAGGCGTCGGAAGAGCTGTTCTCGGGCGAAATCAGCCGCAACGCCCCGTGCCCATGCGGATCGGGCCGCAAGTACAAGCACTGCCACGGCAAAGCGGCTTGAGCTTTATATGATGGGATGCGCCCTGGCGTCGGAATAACCCCGGCGTCAGGGTGCCTTGCAAGCGCGGCAGGCGGCACTCTCAGTCATCTGACAAACACTGTCGGCATGAACGCCGGAACACGCTCGTCGAAAAGTGGCATAGCAGCCGGTATGATATCAGAGATTTTTGCAGTGAGGTGCGCTTGCTGGCAATGCCAGTGACCCCTGCAGGGATCGGATGCTGTTCGCACTGTGCCTTGCTACACCCGGGGCAATTGCTGCCGGGGCAAGGACTTAGAAGGGCTGGCTCCCCGAGTAGGATTCGAACCTACGGCCAAGTGATTAACAGTCACCTACTCTACCGCTGAGCTATCGGGGAATGCCCTCTATCCCTCTAAAGACGCTGTGTTCTCCAGAAGAAGCGCGCCTATAGCACCGGGTTTTTTGGTTTGGCAAGCGTCTGCGTGCCACATCACACGATAAATTGTTCCGCCGATATCCGGTCGTCCAGACTGTGGCCCGGATCGAACATCAGCGACAGGCGGCGGTTGGGGTCGATGGCGATCTGGATGTCGCGAATGTCGCGCACCTCGCGCTGGTCTGCCACCGCGCTGACCGGGCGTTTGGAGGGCTCGAGGACGCGCAGCGATATCCTGGAGGAATCAGGCAGCAACGCTCCCTTCCAGCGGCGCGGGCGGAACGGGCTGATCGGGGTCAGCGCCAGCATGCCGCAGCCCAGCGGCAGGATCGGGCCGTTGGCGGACAGGTTGTACGCGGTCGACCCTGCGGGTGTTGCCACCAGCACGCCATCGCAGACCAGCTCGCTGATTCGTACGGCATTGTTGACGCTGACCTCGATCTTGGCGGTCTGGCGCGTTTCGCGCAGCAGCGACACCTCGTTGATCGCAGGATAGGTGACCCGCTCGCCCGCCATGGTTGTCGCGGTCATCGACAGCGGCAGCACCTCATAGGATTGCGCCTGTTCCAGTCTGCGCACGATGCTGTCGCCGCTGCGCCACAGGTTCATCAGAAAGCCCACCGTGCCAAGGTTCAGGCCATAGACGGGTACGATCTTGCCGCGTTCGAGCATCTGGTGGAGCGTCTGCAGCATGAAGCCGTCGCCGCCCATGACGACCACGATGTCGGCTTCATCGAGCGCGACCCATTCATGCGCAGCCTGCACCTCGCGCGCGGCCTTGCGGGCGCGTTCGGTGGGGGAGACGGCGAGCGCGATTTTGCGTTCGAGAACCGAGGTCGGCATACAGGGCGCCTTCATGGGTGAATGCACCGGGTCTTAACTGATCCGTGCTAATGCGCCAATCATTCTTGACGCGGCCACGAGCGCCCCACAAAGGCACATCAGGCCGGGGGCGAGAGGCCTTTCCTGCGCATTGGGGGTTCGAATTCTGAGCAGCATCGCCGAACAGCGACACCGGCCAAGCTGGTGCATGACCGGATCGGCCGCCGCCGATCCGCAGCTGGCGGCTGCGCTGGAGGCTGCGGGATTCGAGCCATCGGGCACGGCAGAGGCCGACCTGATCATCATCGATATTCGCGGGCAGGGCGAGGCGCGGCTGCCGGATGCCGTGGCAGCGCCGGGCGGGCTGGCGATGCTGTTGTGCGATGCCGGTCACGCAGGCGTGCTGGCACAGGCCGCACCCGGCATCACCCATAGCCTGGTCACCCCGTTTGCGCCCGCAGCATTGGCACTGCAGCTGGCCCTGATCCGCTCGCAATTGATCGGCGGCGCTGACATGCAGCGCGATCTGCATGGACAGCTGGCAGCGCTGGCTCGGACAGCGGATGGCAGGCTGCACGCGATGTTGATCGGCCTGCGGCGGATGTCGGCGATCAATGCGACCTATGGAGCGGCGGTGGGCGATGCAGCGCTGGAGACCATCGGTCAGCGCCTCACCCGGCAGAACGCCCGCCTGTCGGGCGGGGCTGCGCTTACCATGCGGCTGTCGGGCGGAGACTATCTGCTGGCGCATGTGATGCCCGAGGAACGGGTCGGCTGGCAGGTGATGGCCGAGCGGCTGCTGCGGGTGATCTCCGAGCCGCTGGATGCCGGGGGGCACCGTTTGCGGTTGACTGCGCGCGCTGCGCTGGCGCTGGGCCGGGCCGATGAAAGCCCGCTTTCGCTGCTGGACCGGCTGTCTGCAGGGCTGGCAGCGGCGCGCGAAAGCGCCGCCGAGCCTGTGCGTTGGGCCGACCGCCAGTCCGATAATGCACCACAAAGCGGATACCGGCTCGAGCAGGACATCGTCCGCGCCATTGAGCAGGACGAGATCACGGTTCTGTTCCAGCCGCAATTTGCGGTCGAGGACGGGGCTATCACTGGCGCCGAGGCGCTGGCACGCTGGCAGCATCCGCTGCATGGCGAGATTGGCGCAGGCACGCTGTTTGCCATTGCGGACAAGGCCGATTTCACCCGGGCGCTCTCGCGGCATATCCGGAAGCGCGCGATGGAACAGGCAGCGGGCTGGACCGGGCCGCTGGCGAACCTGCGCATCTCCCTCAACGTCACCGCAGAAGATCTCGGCGAGAAAGGCTTTGCCCAGCGCGAACTCAAGATGATCGCCGCATCAGGTTTCGACACGCAGCGGCTGACGCTGGAGATGACCGAATCCGCGCTGATCCCCGATCTCAAGCGCGCGGCCGCGCGCTTTGCCACCTTGCGCGAGGCAGGGGTAAGGATCGCAGTCGACGATTTCGGCACCGGCTATTCCAGCCTGCTGTACCTCAAGCGGCTGCCGCTCGATTATCTCAAGCTCGATCATGCGATGACCCGCGACATCGGCGGCGCGGAAGCGGACCGGATCATCGTGCGCTCGATCGTCGCCATGGCCAAGGCGCTCGACCTCAAGGTCATCGCCGAAGGGGTCGAGAGCGAGGCGCAGCTGGACGCGTTGCGCGAGGAAGGCTGCGACTATTTCCAGGGGTTCCTGCGCGGCAAGGCGATGGAGGCGGAAATTTTCGCGGAATTTGCTACTGCTGCTCTCTCCCCTGAAGGGGAGAGGATTTAGCCCGCCTTAGCCTTCTTCTTCACGATCCCCGCCAGCCCCTTGGAAAGCTGCACCAATCCGTTGATTCTCGTCGCCGGATCGCCCCATACCCGCTGGATCATCAATTTCTGGTCTGGGCGCAGCTTGGCGACACCGTTGAGCCGTTCCACATAGGCCAACAGCCCCGGTACGTCGGGGAAGCTGTCGTTGTGGAAGCTGACCAGCGCGCCGCGCGCGCCGACATCGATCTTGGAGACACAGGCGGTGATGCAGTTCTGCTTGATCTCAATCAGCTTGATCAGATTGGTCGTCGCCTCGGGCAGCGCGCCGAAGCGATCGATCATCTCGGCGGCGAAGGATTCGATCTCGGCGCCGCTGCTGAGGTCGTTCATCCGTCGATAAAGCGCCATGCGCACCGCCAGATCGGGGACATAATCCTCCGGGATTAGAATTGGGGCGTCGACGGTGATCTGCGGCGAAAACTTCTGGCGCGGCAGGTCGAGCGCAAAGCCGCCCGCCTTGGCCTCAAGGATCGCCTCTTCGAGCATCGACTGATAAAGCTCGAACCCGACCTCGCGAATATGCCCGGACTGCTCGTCGCCGACCAGATTGCCCGCGCCGCGGATGTCGAGGTCATGGCTGGCGAGCTGGAAGCCCGCGCCCAGAGTATCGAGATCGCCGAGCACCTTGAGCCGCTTTTCCGCGGTCTCGGTGAGCACCCGGTTCTCCGGCGTTGTCATGTAGGCATATGCGCGTGTCTTCGACCGGCCCACGCGCCCGCGCAGCTGGTAGAGCTGGGCGAGGCCAAAGGTGTCGGCGCGGTGAATGATCAGCGTGTTGGCGCTGGGGATATCGAGCCCGGATTCGACGATCGTGGTCGACAGAAGCACATCGTACTTGCGGTCGTAGAACGCGCTCATCCGCTCCTCGACCTCAGACGGTGCCATCTGACCATGCGCCATGATGTGGCGGATTTCGGGGACCTGCTCGCGGATGAACTCGCCCAGTTTGTCGAGATCGCTGATCCGGGGAGCGACGAAATAGGATTGCCCGCCGCGATAATGTTCGCGCAGCAGTGCCTCGCGGATCACCACCGGGTCCCAGGGCATCACGTAAGTGCGCACCGCGAGGCGGTCGACCGGCGGGGTCTGGATCACCGAGAGCTCGCGCAGGCCGCTCATCGCCATCTGCAGCGTGCGCGGGATCGGCGTGGCGGTGAGCGTCAGCACATGAACATTGGCCTTCAACGACTTCAGCCGCTCCTTGTGGACCACGCCAAAGCGCTGTTCCTCATCGATGATCACCAGCCCCAGCCGCTTGAACTCGACCGACTTGGCGAGCAGCGCATGCGTGCCGATGACGATGTCGGTGGTGCCAGCAGCCAGCCCTTCGCGCGTCGTCTTGGCCTCGCCCGCGGTCACCAGCCGCGACAGGCGGCCGATGATCAGCGGGAAATTTTGAAAGCGCTCCACAAAGTTGGTGTAGTGCTGGCGGGCAAGCAAAGTGGTGGGAGCGATGATCGCGACCTGCATCCCCGCCATCGCCGCAGCAAACGCGGCGCGCATCGCGACCTCGGTCTTGCCGAACCCGACATCGCCGCACACCAGCCGGTCCATCGGCTTGCCCGAGGCCAGATCCTCGAGCACCTCGGCGATGACTCGCTCCTGGTCCTCGGTCTCCTCGTACGGGAAACGGTCGACGAAGCTGGCATAGGTCCCCGGATCGATCTCGGCGACATCGGCGGTGCGCAGCGCGCGCTCCGCTGCGGTCTTCATCAGCTCACCCGCGATCGCCTGGATGCGTTCCTTGAGTTTGGCCCGCCTGCGCTGCCAGGCCTCGCCGCCCAATCTGTCGAGCGGAACGCCGTCGCTCTCCGAGCCATAGCGGGTGAGCACGTCGATGTTCTCGACCGGCACATAGAGCTTGTCGCCACCCGAATAGGTCAGCCAGACGCAGTCGTGCGGGCTCTTGCCGACGGGGATCGAGACCAAGCCCTCATAGCGGCCGATGCCGTGATCGATATGCACGACCAGATCGCCTGCCGACAGCGACTGCAGCTCGGCGAGGAAAGCGTCGGCGGACTTGCGCTTCTTGCGCCGCCGCACCAGCCGGTCGCCGAGCAGGTCCTGTTCGGACAGGAGCTCGTAGCGATCGGTGGCAAAGCCGTGATCCTGCGGCAGCACGACCATCGCGGCCATGCCGGTTGCAGCCTGGCCCAGCGCCTCCTGCCAGCTGCCGGCCAGCGCCATGCGCGCGAGGCCGTGGTCCTTGAGCAACCCGAGCAGACGGCTGCGCGAACCTTCCGAATAGCTCGCGATGATCGCGCCCTTGTCGGCCGCGCGCAGCGAATCGATATGCGCGGCAGCCGCGGTGTAGACATTGTCGCCGCGCGCCCGTTCCGCACCGAAGTCGCGCGCCGCGCGATAACCGAGGCCCAGCACGCTCGCCGATTCCGGCTCGTCATGGCCGCTGACGAGGTGCACCGGCGTGTCTGCCTGCAGCGCGCGCCATTCCTTGGGGATCAGATAGAGTGCAGAGGGCTTGAGCGGGCGATAGCTGCCGGTCTTGTCCTCGTTCCCGCGGGTGCGGTTGGCGTGGTAGTCGGTGATGCTCTCGAATCGCTGCTCTGCGGCGGCGTCCGCGCCCGCATCGCGCAGCACGAGATCATTGCCTTCAAGATGATCGAACAGCGTATCAAGCCGCTCCTCGATCATCGGGAGCCAGTGCTCCATCCCCGCCAGACGCCTGCCGTCGCTGATCGCCTGGTAAAGCGGATCGCCCGTCGCGCCCGCGCCGAACGTCTCGCGATAGGCGCTGCGAAAGCGCTTGATGCTGTCGGCATCGAGCAGCACTTCGGAGGCCGGGAGCAGGATGTGCCGCTCGACCCTCTCCGTCGAGCGCTGGGTGCCCGGATCGAAGGCGCGCATCGAATCGAGCTCGTCGCCGAAGAAATCGAGCCTCAGGCCGCTGTCCATCCCGGCGGGGAAGATATCGATGAGGTTGCCGCGCACCGCGAACTCGCCGGAATCGGCAACGGTGTCGGTGCGCGCGTAACCCTGCCGGACAAGCTTGGCGATTAGCGCCTCGCGCTCGACGACCATGCCGGGCTTGAGCTCGGCGCCGATCTGGCGGATGCGAAAACGCGTCAGAGTGCGCTGGGCAACGGCGTTGACCGTGGTCACCAGCAGCTGCGGGCCGCCTGCGGGCTGCTGCAGCGTCCACAGCGCCTTCAGCCGCCGCGCCGTGATCGCCAGCGAGGGCGACGCGCGGTCATAGGGCAGACAGTCCCAGGCGGGGAACTCGATTGTCTCGAGATCGGGCGCATAGAAGGGGGCGGTTTCGGCAACTGCGTGCATCATCGCATCGTCGGGGGCGATGAAGACCACGCGGCCACCCGACTTTCGGCCAGCGGTGGCGCGCGCCAGATCGGCGAGCAGCAGCGGCAGCGCGCCGGGTGCCACGCCCGCCAGCGTCAGCGGGCCTGCCGCAGCCAAAATCCTGCTGATGCTGTCCATAAATCGGGTGTTGCCTGTAATCCGGGGTCAGCGCGGGATGTTGATGAAATCGAGCTGGCGCATGGCGTCCATCTGCGGCCCGGCGAACTGCGCAGGGACAGGCAGCGTGCCGATCGCCCAGGCCATGATGTCGACGTCCTGTTCCTCGATCAGCGCCTCGAACCAGGCGAGCTCTTCGTCCGACCAGCTCTGGCCATAGCGATCGAAGAAACCTCCGATCATGAAATCGGCCTCACGCGTGCCGCGATGCCAGGCGCGGAAGGCCAGGCGGCGCAGTCGGGTATCGCGGTCCATCGCATTGGCTCCTTCGCTTGGGGCTGCCTTGCAGGGCAGGCCATGTCTGCCTAAGACGGGCGGCAAGACTTCAGCCAGCGGCACCAGATGTGACCGCGTTTTTTGCGATAGCCATGCGCCCCGATATACTCAACCCCGCATTCGCCGAGATCGAGACCCTCAAGGGCGTCGGCGTATCCCTTCAAAAGCCGTTCGCGCGGCTGGGAATCGCGCGGGTCAAGGACATGGCCTATCACCTGCCCACCGGCTTCATCCGCAGGCGGGCTGTCGCGACGGCGGACGATGCCGCGACCGGCGAGCAGATCATTATCGCGCTGACCGCTACGGGCTATCGCAGCAGCCCCGGACGTGGGCCGACCCGGGTGATCGCCGAGGACAGCATCGGCAACCATATCAGCCTTGTCTATTTCGGCGGCAACCCCGGCTGGGCGCGTAAATTGTGGCCGCTGGGCGAGACCCGGCTGGCCGCGGGCAAGCTCGAGATCTGGGGCGAGGCGTGGCAGATCGTTCACCCCGATCATGTCGTGGCGCCCGAGGAGGCTGACCAGATCGGCGAGGCCGAACCGGTCTATCCGCTTGCCGAAGGCCTGGGGCAGAAGCGCGTCGCCTCGCTCGCGGCGCAGGCGCTGTCGCTGATGCCGCCGCTGCCCGAGTGGATCGAGCCGACGCTCAAGGCCAAACAGGACTGGCCCTGCTGGCACGAGGCGCTGGCGACCGCGCATCAGGGGATGGACGAGCTGCCCCGCGAGAGGCTGGCCTATGACGAGATTTTCGCCAACCAGCTCGCCTTTGCGCTGATCCGGCAAAGCAACCGCAAGCGCAAGGGGCTGGCACTGCAGGGCGACGGGCATCTGCGCGATGCGTTGCGGTTGCCGTTCGCGCTGACCGGCGCGCAGCAGCGCACGATCGGCGAGATCAACGGCGACATGGCGCAGGCCGTGCCGATGTTGCGGCTGCTGCAGGGCGATGTCGGCGCGGGCAAGACGCTGGTCGCGGTGATGGCGATGCTCAATGCGGTCGAGTGCGGCGGGCAGGCGGCCCTGCTCGCGCCGACCGAAATTCTCGCTCGCCAGCATTTCGACACCATCTCGCGGATGCTTTCCGGGCTGCCGGTCAGCATCGCGGTGCTCACCGGACGTGACAAGGGCCGTGCGCGCGATGCGACGCTGATGGGGATGGCCGATGGGTCGATCCAGATCATCATCGGCACGCACGCGCTGTTCCAGGATGCGGTGCGCTACAGGAATCTCGCGCTAGCGGTGATCGACGAGCAGCACAAGTTCGGCGTGTCGCAGCGGCTGATGCTGCAGGAAAAGGGCCGGGCGACCCCGCATCTGCTGGCGATGACCGCAACCCCGATCCCGCGCACGCTGACGCTCAGCCATTACGGCGAGATGGATGTCTCGCGGCTGGACGAGCTGCCGCCGGGGCGCCAGCCGATCGAGACCCGGGTAATCGCCGACGAGCGGTTGTCCGAGATCGTCGATGGGCTTGGCCGGCATATCGAGCGCGGCGGGCAGGCGTACTGGGTGTGCCCTTTGGTGATGGACAGCGAGACCAGCGATCTGGCCGCTGCCGAGACGCGCGCAGCGCAGCTCTCGGAGCGTTTCCCGGGCAAGGTCTCATTGGTCCACGGCCAGATGCCCGCCGAGCGCAAGGATGCGATGATGGCGGACTTTGCCAGCGGCAAGACGTCGCTGCTGGTCGCCACCACGGTAATCGAGGTCGGGGTCGATGTGCCCAATGCGACGCTGATGGTGATCGAGGCGGCCGAGCGCTTCGGCCTGGCGCAGCTGCATCAGCTGCGCGGACGGGTCGGGCGGGGTGATCAGAAATCGGTGTGCGTGCTGCTGCGTGGCAATGCGCTGAGCGAGACCGCGCGCGCGCGGCTGGCGCTGATGCGATCGAGCCAGGACGGGTTTCACATCGCAGAGGAGGATCTGCGGTTGCGCGGGGGTGGCGAACTGCTCGGCACCCGCCAGTCCGGCGACGGCGCGTTTCGCATCGCGACGCCAGAGCAGGTCCAGCGGCTGATCGCGACCGCGACCGACGATGCGCGCCTCCTCATGGATCGCGATGGCGGTCTGGACAGCGAACGCGGCCAGGCCGCGCGGGTAGCGCTGTATCTGTTCGAGCGGGATTATGGCGCGAAGCTGCTGAGGGGAGGGTAGTCAAACAAGATCCTCCCCTGAAGGGTGAGGATTTTAGAAGGCGCTCAACGCCGCCCGTTGGGCCCGGTCGTCGCGCCGAGCACGTCGATCATCTCGTTGAATTCGTTGAGCCGGATCACGCGCTCCAGCTGGAACCCGCTGCGCCCGCCGATCGACCAGATCAGATGCGCCTCGATGCGGCCGATTACCGGGAGGCGCACGGTGATGCGTTCGCCCTTGGCGAGCGGCATTTCGCCTTCGGTCATGAAGCCGTTGGCGGAAATGTTGACGATATGCGTCTTGATGTCACCTAGATGGCGATGCTCGGCAATGGTCGCATGATTGACCGCGTGGCGCGCGGCTTGTCGCTTTTCCACCACTGCGAGTCTGGCTCCTCTGGACATGTATCGACCACCCGTTTTGGCATTGCTTGCTGGAAGCTACCATCACTCAAAAGTGCGAACAAAGTGTAAATTCTAACGGAATGTGTACGTCCGTGCCAGAATCTCGATCAGTCCTGGCTCAGCACCAGTCCGTGCTTTTTCTGACCCAGGCTCAGAGTATCGCCGGGCTTTACCAGATAATCGAAGCCTTGCACCTTCTCGCCGTTGACGCGCACCGCGCCTTCCTCGATCTTGCGCTTGGCGTCCTTGTTCGAGGCCGTGAAGCCAAGGCCCGTGGTCGCCTGAACGATCGACATGCCCTCTGCCGGCACCTGGATGCTGGGCAGATCGCCGCCAGCATGGCCCTGCTCGAAGGTCGCGCGCGCGGTCTCGGCGGCGGACCGTGCGGCATCGGCGCCGCGACACATGGTCGTCGCAGCATCGGCAAGCACCTTCTTGGCCTCGTTGATCTCCGATCCCTGCAGGTTTTCAAGCCGCGCGATCTCGTCGAGCGGGATATCGGTGAACAGCCGCATGAACTTGCCGACATCGGCATCCTGGGTGTTGCGCCAGAACTGCCAGTAGTCGTACGCGGGCAGCGAATCCTCGTTGAGCCAGACAGCGCCCTTCTCGGTTTTGCCCATCTTGCCGCCATCGGCGAGCGTGATCAGCGGGGTGGTGACGCCATAGACCTCGGTCCCGTCGACACGGCGGGCAAGCTCGATCCCGTTGACGATGTTGCCCCACTGGTCCGACCCGCCCATCTGCAACCGGCAACCGACGCGCCGCGACAGCTCCAGGAAGTCATAGGCCTGCAGGATCATGTAGTTAAACTCGAGGAAGCTCAGCGACTGTTCGCGGTCGAGCCGCAGCTTGACCGAATCGAAGCTGAGCATCCGGTTTATCGAGAAATGCTGGCCGATATCGCGCAGGAACGGCACATATTCGAGCCTGTCGAGCCATTCGGCATTGTCGACCATGATCGCATCGGTCGGACCGTCGCCGAAGGTCAGGAAGCGTTCGAACACACGCTTGATCGAGGCGACATTAAACGCGATCGTCTCTGGCGTGAGCAGCCGGCGGGCCTCGTCCTTGAAGCTGGGGTCGCCGATCTTGCCGGTGCCGCCGCCCATCACGACGATCGGCTTGTGGCCGCTCTGCTGCAGGCGGCGCAGCAGCATGATCTGCACCAGCGAGCCGACATGCAGCGACGGCGCGGTCGGATCGAACCCGATATATCCGGGCACGATCTGCTTGGCGGCGAGCGCATCGAGCGCGGCTGCATCGGTCAGCTGGTGGATATAGCCGCGCGCATCGAGCAGCGCCAAAAGATCGGATGTATACTGGGTCATGATGGCGGGCCGCTTAGCATTGATGGGCGCAGGCGGGAAGATCGCTTGTGGCAGGCGGGCGTGGGCGATCAGTCGGCGGGCGGGCAGCGGGCGTCGTCGCAGGGGATGACCTCGAAGGTGCAGTGCGACAGCTTGCCGATGCCCCGGAGCAGCGCACGATAATGTTGCGGAGGGCGAGGGTCATGCGTGGCAAGCGAGACGATTAGCGCAAGATGCCCGGTGCCGACCTGCCACAGGTGCAGATCGACGACACGGTTGTCCGCGTCCGCCTCGATCCGCTTGCGGATGGTTTCGGCCCTGACCGGGTCCGCCTCCATGTCGAGCAGCACGCGCGCGCATTCGCGCAGCAGGCCGCGCGCCCACCACAGGATCACGACTGCACCGACAATCCCCATAAGCGGGTCTAGCCAGTCCAGCCCCAGCATCAGGCCGCCGGTCAACGCGACCAGCGCCAGCACCGATGTCAGCGCGTCGGTGAGCACATGGACATAGGCTGCGCGCAGATTGTGGTCGTGATGATGGTCGTGGTGGTGATCGTGATGATCGCCGTCGTGGTCGTGATGATGGTGGTGATGGCCACCCGAGCTCAGCATGAAGGCGCTGGCGACATTGACCGCCAGCCCGATCAGCGTGACGACGATGGCGGCGGTGTAATCGATGGCGACGGGATCGGCGAGGCGGTCCGCCGATTCCCAGATCATCAGCATCGCGATCACGGCCAGCAGCAACGCGCTGCTGAACCCTGTCAGCGATCCGACCTTGCCGGTGCCCATCGAGAAACGGCGGTCATGTGCATGGGTGCGGGCAAAGCGATAGGCGAAGGCGGCGAGCCCCAGGGCTGCAACATGGCTGCCCATGTGCCAGCCGTCGGCGAGCAGCGCCATCGATCCGGTCCACCAGCCGCCGAGGATTTCGGCGATCATGGTGACCGCGGTCAGCGCGACCACCCAGAGCGTGCGCTGTTCGCTGCGCGCCTCGCCATCGGCGGCGAAGCGGTGATCATGGGTGAATTGCTCGAGCGCGGCATCGTGGTGCATTGCGGTTCCGGATGACAGGGGGGTGTCCGGGCTGTTTGTCCCGGTCCATGCCTGCAATCCTGTCAGCCCCGGCCCTCGAACGCAATCC
The DNA here is from genome assembly GCF_001295965.1 of Blastomonas sp. AAP25. Taxonomy (NCBI): domain Bacteria; kingdom Pseudomonadati; phylum Pseudomonadota; class Alphaproteobacteria; order Sphingomonadales; family Blastomonadaceae; genus Blastomonas; species Blastomonas sp. AAP25. Next base: position 135,549 of record NZ_LJHP01000016.1, on the reverse strand, counting down.
CCACGGGACCGCGCCGCGATATAGTCAGGCTTCGGCCAGCGCCTTGAGGAGGGCGCGTTCGAGCGGATCGAGCTTGCCGTCACCGCCCACCATGGCCTGCAGCCAATCCTGTTCGCTCGCGGTCAGGCCGTCTTCGGGTGCAGGCTCGGGTTCGGCAGCGGGGCTGGAGGCTGCGCCCAGCGGAGTCCTGTCGGCCAGTGACCCGGCCATCCGTCCGAAAAAGCTGCCGATTCCTGCAGAGGTATCCGCCATGAAGGCATGCAGTCGCTGCGCATCCTGGCGGGTCAGCGCGCGGAAGCGCTGGTTGGTCATCAGATGCAGGCTCAGCGCCTGAACGAACAGCGTCTGCCATTCGGGCGCGTTCTGCCCGGCGAGCGTCGCGTCCTTGATTTCGAACAGCAGTTCGGCCTCGGCACGGTTGATGTGCGCGGGCGCAGCGCCACCGGCGGCATAGAGCACACGGCGCAGAAGCCGCACCTCGGTGGTGCCGATGCTGCCGGGCTGCAGCCCGCCGCCACAGCGGGTCGGCCCCTCGCCATGCAGCACGGCATGCCTGATCTGCTCGAGCGCATAGGCCTTCAGGCTGTCGGGAACATTCTCGGCGCGCTCGATGACCTTCACCACGAGTTCGAGCTCGGCGAGGGTATCGACCTTGCCGTCCTGATCGATCGCCTGCATCAGCCATGCGGCATTTTCGTCGCTGACATAGCCCCGCGGATCGGCCTGCTCGACCAGATAGGCGGTGATCGCCTCGACGAAGAAATCGACCCATTCGCGGCTGGGGGCGCTGCTGACTCGGTTGAGCGCGAACAATATCCCGGCTTCCTGCGCGCTGATCTTGCCATCGGGCCAAACAGCGCGGCGCAGGGCGAGCGTCTCATCCGGTCCCAAGCTGCGGGCCTGGGCGATCATGGATGTTACATCGTCAAGGGGTCTGGTCATCGGGCTTCGCCTGCAGTGGAAGGTGTGCGATAGCTACCAGCGATTGCTTAATGCCGGGTTAGGCCGACCAGGCCGAGAAGGGGACGGGATGCGTAAACGATTCGATGTCGCAAAGCTTGGGTTGCTGGTGGCTGCAGCCGGAATGCTGGGCCTGATGTCTCCAGAGCTCTCCGCTCAGGCTCAGGCGCAGCACACCGCCGGACACGGCAACAGCCTCGATGCCGGAGCGCTCGTACCGCTGTTGCAGAAAGGCGGGTACATCCTGCTCATCCGCCACGAACGCACCGAAGTACCCGCACGGGCGGACGATTACAGCAAGCCGACCACCGACTGCATGGCGCAGCGCAATCTGTCTGTCGCAGGCTATGCCGGATCACAGGAAACCGGCAAGGCGCTTTCGGCACTGGACATTCCGGTGGGAATAGTACTGGCGAGCCCGATGTGCAGAAGCATGGACACCGCGCGCTTCATGTTCGGCCGCACCAAGGCGGATTCCCGGTTGATGCATCATGACCCGGCTGGCGCGCGCACGCTTGATGTGGCTGCTGCCGACATGAAGGCACTGGTCGCCACGCTCGATCCTGGCGCGAGCAACATCGCGCTGGTCAGCCACGTTGCCAACATCTGGCGGGCCTACAGCATCGGTCTGGCAGAAGGCGAAATTGCGGTCCTGCAGAAACAGGCCGATGGATCGGTCAAGGTGATAGGTCAGGCGATGGGGAGCGACTTTGGGCCGTTCGCTCGGATCAAGCTGGGTCCGGTGCCGCCGGTGGAGTGACCATTACCCGCGCTTGGGCGGCAGCGGGAAGAACGACGAGGTGCGCGCGATGTAATCGGCGTATTCGGGCCGCGTCTTCTTGAGGCCGCGCTCCAGCATCGCAGCCCCGCTCCACTTGACCAGCGTGAAATTGAGGAACAGCGGGCCGATCAGGCTGGCAAGGCCTATATCCCACCCGGTCGACAGGGCCACCAGCCAGATTCCCCACCAGGTGCAGGCATCGCCGAAATAATTGGGGTGGCGGGTATAGCGCCACAGGCCGGTGTCGAGCACCTTGCCCTTGTTTGCAGAATTGGCGCGGAAAGCTTCAAGCTGCAAGTCGCCGATCGTTTCGAACGCGATGCCGATGATCGCGATGACCGCCCCTGCAATCGCCAGAGCTCCGGTTTCGCCGCCACGCCAGATGCCCAGTTGCGCGGGCAGGCAGACCATGAACAGCAGCGGCCCCTGGAGCAGGAACACCTGCAGCAGCGCGGTCTTGGCAAAGCTCCAGCCCTTTTTCTGCTCGGCCGAGGCGATGATCTTGGCATAACGCGGATCGATCCCGTTGCGCCGCCAGCGGACGAACAGGTGGATGCCCAGGCGCAGCCCCCAGATTGCCGTCAGCATCAGCAGCAGCACCGATGCAGGCGAGGCAGCGTTGGCCAGCCAGAAGGTCGCTGCGGCGAGCAGTACCATCCCCATCGGCCAGACCGCATCGATGAACGAGACGTCCTTGATCGCAACGGCCACACCCCACAACACAATCATGACGCCAAAGATCAGCACCAGATTGTGCAGCAGCAAAGGGATGGCGTCGGTCAGGGGAAGGCTCACAGCCGGCTGTCCTTGATGATGTCCGTGCCCGCGCGATCGGGATGGCGCGGCGTCACGGTCTTGTAGAAATCCATGATCTTCTTCATGTCCTCGGCATAGTCGCCCGTGGGCATGATCGCAGGGCCGAGCCCGCCGACCTTGCGGCCATAATCCATCAGCCCGCAGACCAGCGGCACCCTTGCGGCCAGCGCGATCTGGTAGAATCCGGTGCGCCAGTGGCGGACATTGCCGCGCGTGCCCTCGGGCGCGATGGTGAGCATGAACTCGTCGCGCCGGGCGAATTCCTCGACCATCTGCTGCACCTGGCCGCGGTTGTAGCTGCGTTCAACCGGCACCCCGCCCATGTCGCGCATGAAGCGCCCCAGCGGCCAGCGGAACAGCGAGGTCTTGGCCATGAAGTGCGCCTTGACGCCAAGGTCCGTGGTCAGCCCGAGAAAATAGAGAAAATCCCAGTTGCTGGTGTGCGGGGCTGCGATGATGACGAAGCGGCGCGGTTCGGGAACGACACCTTCTGCTCGCCAGCCATGCCGTTTGTAGAGAAGCAGCAGCAATCGCCGGACCAGCCGGGAGAGCAATGTGGGCGGACGGTCGTCGGTCCTGGGCGGCCAGCCCTCCTGCTGAAAGTCCATGATTGGTAAACCGCCCCCCGTTCTGCGCCTTGCTGCCAGATACGGGCCCAAGAGTGCATAAGATGCAGCCCACTGGCAAATGTTATTGACGCAAAACCAGTTGGCCATGCGGGCCGGGGAGGGATCAGCCGCCGTTCAGCGCCTCGAGCCGGGCGATCAGGGCCATGGCGTCACCTGCCACGTGAACCTGCTTGTTGCGTCCGGTTTCGCCCCTGTGGATCACCACATCGCGCTTGCGGATGCCCAGCACGGCGGCGAGCAGATCGGTCAGGGCGGCGTTGGCGGCGCCTTCGGACGGGGGTGCTGCGATGCGCACTGCCAGCACGCTGCGCCCGTCCGCATCAAGGCCGATCCCTGCGATCTGGCTGCGGCTGGCGCGCGGCGTTGCCCGCACGATAATGACAACCCCGCCCGGCGCAGCGCGCCAGGGCGGGGTCGGGTTGGCAGCGGGGGCAGGCTGATCAGCCAGCGCCCGTCATCCCTTGCTGGCGACGATCCAGCGGTTGATCTTCTCTTCCAGCACGCTCATTGGCAGCGCGCCGGTGTTGAGAACCTGATCGTGGAACTCGCGCGGATCGAACTTGCTGCCCAGTTCCTTTTCGGCCTTGGCCTTCAGTCGCTGAATGGTCAGCGCGCCGATCTTGTAGGCCAGCGCCTGGCTGGGGATCGCGATGTAACGCTCGACCTCGGCAGTGGCGTCGGTCTCGCCCATCGACGAGTTGTCGAGCATGTACTTGATCGCCTGTTCGCGGGTCCAGCCCTTGGAATGGATCCCGGTATCGACCACCAGCCGCATGGCGCGCAGCATCTCGTCATCGAGATGGCCGAAGCGCTGATAGGGATCGGTGAACAGACCCATCGGATAGCCCAATTTCTCCGAATACAGCGCCCAACCCTCGACATAGGCGGTGTTGCCGCCAAAGCGCATGAACGCGGGCAGGGCCTGGTTTTCCTGCGCCAGGCTGATCTGGAAGTGATGCCCCGGCGCGCCTTCGTGCAGATACAATGTCGTCATGCCCGGCGTGGTGCGGCTGGGAAGGTCATAGGCGTTGAAGTAGAAGATGCCGGGGCGCGAGCCATCGGGATTGCCCGACTGATAGCTGCCACCTGCTTCGAACTTCTCGCGGAACTCCTCATAGGGGCGGATTTCCAGCGGGGTCTTGGGCAGGATCTTGAACTGGGTCGAGATGACAGCGTCGACCTTCTTGCCGATGTCGTAATAGCCCTGGGTCAGCGCCTCGCGGCTCGCCATCTTGAACTTGGGGTCAGTGCGGATGTGGTTGAAGAATTCGCCCAGCGTTCCCTTGAAGGCGACCTCGGTCTTGATCGTGTCCATCTCGGTGAGGATGCGCTTGACCTCGCTGAGCCCCAGATTGTGCACTTCATCGGCGGTTAGCGGCAGCGTCGTGGTCTGCTCGATCATATAGGCGTAAAGCTTGTCGCCGCCCTTCATGTACTTGAGGCCGACCCCTTCGCGCGCATCCTTGAGATACTCATTGGCGAGGTAGTCGCGCAGCCGCTGATAAGCGGGATAGATCTCGTTGGTGATGACGTTGCGATACTCGGCGGTGAAGCGCGCCTTGTCGGCTTCGCTGAAATCTGCCGGGAAGGTCTTGATCGGGCCGTAGTACGGCGATTCTTCGGGGGTCTGCTTGAGCTGAGTTTCAAGCTGCTCGATGACGTTGCGGATGGTCAGCTTGGTTTCGAAGACACCGGAGGCCTGACCTTCCTTGAAGCGGCCAATCGAACGATCAAGCAGGACGACGAATTCCTTGTGGCGCTTCAGGTTGTTCTCGTAATCCACCACGGTCTTGAACGGCGCGGTGCCGGTGCCCGAGGCGAAGTTGGGATAGAAGGTGTGGAAGCCGAAAAAGTGGTTGAGCGGACGCACCGCAGTCAGCGGCAGGAATTCGGGCGAAAGGCCCTTTATCGCGTCCTTCTGGTTGCGGCTGAAGATGTCATAGGCGATCTGGTTGGTTGCGGTCAGCTTGTTGCGGTCGATCTTGGCAAGCTCGACCAGATTGGCTTCGGCCGCCTTGCGTTCGCCGTCGTAGTAGGCGTCCGAAATATAGTCGCCGAGCTGATCGGCATAGCGCAGATCGCCGCGGAACAGGCCACCGATCGGGTTGCGCTTCAGCTGCGCTTCGTCGTCTGCCGCAAACAGGGCAGTCAGCCGCGCGTCTTCGGACTGCGGGGCGGCCTGGGTCGCTGGCTGCGCGGCTGCGGGGGCAAGCGCGAGCGGCGCTGCCAGCGCCGCGCTGGCGAGTAGCAGGATGGTTTGACGGAATGACGGCATAGGACTTAAACCTTCCAGGTCGCAAAGAGGAACGCGCCTGGGCCTGAAGGCCATCAGGCTGCGGATGCTACGCGCTAACACGCGGTTAATCCTACAGCAATCCAGCCGTTAAACATCTTGTCGAAGCCGGGCGTGCGTTGGTGGAAACTCGCGGCTCGAAATCGGATGAATCGAGCGTTTCGATTAACATGCATCAACTAATCGATGAAACTTTATGGCGCACCGGTGGTTTGATGTTGCGAAGGCCGTTCATTGGGAACGGCGCAGCAAAGATTTGAAGACCCAGTGTCATGACCGCCCGCATCCTCATCATTGAAGACGAATTTCTCGTCGCGCTCGACATGCAGGTCGGGCTGGAAGATGCCGGTCACGAAGTTGTCGGGGTCGGCGATGATTGGACATCGGCAATGCGTCTGGCCGAACGCCAGCCGAGCATTGCGCTTGTCGACATCAACCTGTGCGATGGCGCGACCGGTCCTTCGATCGGCGCCTGGCTTGGCCAGGAAATCGGCTGCACGGTGATCTTCGTGACAGCCAATCCGCGGCAGATCGATATTCCGATCCCCGGCGCGCTTGGCGTCATGATCAAGCCTGTCGACAGCCGTCAGGTGATCGAGGCAGTGGATTTTGCGGTGGCAGCCCGCAGCGGCATGCCTACGCCCACCCCGCCGCCGGGGCTGATGCTGCTGTCTTCCTGATCGCGGATTGCCGCCCGGTTAAACGGGCGCGCCCTCGGCTCTGCGCAGGCGACTTGCCGACATCCGCATTTCGACACGCAGCCCTTCCGGCAGCCAATGCCGCTGGATGTCGCCGGCCAACTGCTGGTTGATGGCAAGCTGCACAAGCCGTGTACCGAACCCTGTTTCCTGCGGCTCCCCGACGATGGCCGGGCCGTCGCGCTCGGTCCAGTTCACCTTCACGTCATTGCCGTCCTGCACGATGTCGATATCCACCCTGCCTTGCTCGGCGGACAGCGCGCCGTATTTTGCGGAGTTGGTTGCGAGCTCGTGAAACACCAGGGCGATCGGCGTAGCACTGCGATCATCGATCTCGGGATCATCGCCTGCGATGACCAGGCGGCCTTCGCCGAGCGCCGGATAGGCGACGAGTATCTCGGTCAGCAATCCGCGCAAGGTCGAAGCGATAGAGACCGGTCGCGACTGCTCGCTATGAGGGCGGGCGAACTCGTGCGCGCGGCCCAGCGCCGCGATCCGGTCCTGGAGTTCGGCAGCGAGCGGCTTGAGCTCGGGGCTCTGCCGCGCCGACATGCCGATCAGCCCGTTGATCACCGCGAAAATATTCTTGATCCGGTGGCTGAGCTCGCGGCTGAGAACCTCGTTTTCCTCGGCCATCATCTTGGCTTGGTGAATATCGGTGCAAGTGCCGATCCAGCGCACGATCTTGCCCTGTTCGTTGCGCAGCGGCAGCGCGCGGCCGAGCGTCCAGCGGTATTCGCCGCTGTGGTGCCGCAGGCGATAGGTGATTTCGTAGGGTTCGCCGGTTTCCAGCGAATGGCGCCACACACCCCAGGCATGATCCTGGTCAGCCGGATGGAACACGCCGTTCCACCCTTCGCCATCGGTCGAGCCTGAGGGCACGCCGGTGAATTCGTACCAGCGCGCATTGTAATAATCGTGGAAGCCATCGGGTAGCGTCGACCAGACCATCTGCGGCATCGCATCGGTGAGAATGCGGAATGCCGAATTCATCCGCAGCAGGGCATCGCGTGCGGCGAGCAAGGACCCGGAATCATCGTCTTTGGCCGATGGTGCTTCAGGGCCGAATCCGAAAGCGCGCGACAGGAAATCAAGGTCAGACATTAGGAACGCTTTCTAGCCGACGCCATCGCCGGACGACAGATACTGGCAGGGCGGTCATCCCGCCGCAGGGGGGAACCAGCTTGAATCGACAGAGCTGAAACGATCGACGAAGCGGGAGAGGTCAACCAGCCCCTGCTCATCAAGCAGCGTCACCGTGCTGCGGTTGCGGGTGATCAGTTTCTCTTCGGTCATCTGGCGGATCAGCCGGTTGACGTGAACCTGGGTAAGGCCAACCGCATCACCCAGATCGCTCTGGGTCAGCGGAATGCGCACCACCGGATTGTGCTCGCCGGTCACCGCGCGCATACGCGCGGCGATCGAGAGGAACAGGTTGGCGAGCCGCGCCTTGCCCTCGCTGCGCCCCATGGCGCGCAGGCGATCGGACAGATCGATGCTTTCCATCTGGCTGATGGAGAAGAACAACGCCGCCAGCCGGGGGTGGGCGATAAACGTCTCGCCCAGGGCCATGCGCGGAAACCGGCAGACGACCATGTCGGTGGCCGCCACGATGCTGGCGGGCGCGTCGCGAAACGCGATCCCGGATGCTCCAATCAGATCGCCCGAAAAATGAAAGCGCAGGATCTGGCGCTTGCCGCCGGTCAGCCGCGTTTCAGACAGTGCCCAGCCCTGGTGCACGATCAGAAGTTCCGAAACGTCATCCCCTTCGGTCCACAGCGTCGTGCCGGCGGCGTAATTCTTCGGGTCGCGCTCGAGCTGCGTGATCGCATCCCTTTCGGACGGCGTCAGATCGAGATAGCGGTTCAGACGTGCCACGAAACAGCTGTCGAACAAGGTTGGCCTCCTGTATTGTGGACGTTGCGGCGGCACACCGCAAAATCCTCGGCTTTGATCTCAAACCCATGCCCGGCGCGCCCAATTTAGGTGTTTGAGATTAATTATCCAGTAAAAACAGTAAATTAACCTATGTTATAAAGAGTACCCGGTTGCTAGGGATGCCTACGCACGCCTGCCTGAATCGATCCTGCAATTCAGTGATTGCGCCGCGCATCCATTTGCATAGTGTTGTCGCAACACAGAAAAATGATGTGAGAGGATCGCCGAGCCATGACGATAACGGAAACCACGCCCGCGCCCCAAGGCTACGCCGCGTCATCGTGGGCGCCGCCTTTGGGATGGCCTGCGATGTCGATCAAGCAGATCGAGGCGATCTTGTGCGCGCCGGGTCAGCCGTTCGAGATCGAGACGGTCGAGGTGGAAGGCGTTGCTACCCGGTGCTGGAAGAATGCGCCGCCAAGCCTCGCCGCGCTTGCGCTTGCGGCGCGGGCGCATGGGGAGCGGACTTTCATCGTCTATGAGAACGAACGGGTCAGCTATGAAGCTTGGTTCCGTGCGACCGCGACACTGGCGCATGCGTTGCAGGCGGCAGGCATTGGCAAGGGCGACCGGGTGGCGCTGGCGATGCGCAATCTGCCCGAATGGCCGGTGGCGTTTTTCGCGATCGTCAGCCTGGGGGCGATCGCGGTGCCGCTCAACGCCTGGTGGACAGGGGGCGAGCTGGCCTATGGCATTTCCGATTCCGGCGCCCGGCTGCTGATTGCCGATGGGGAACGCCTCGACCGGATCAGCCCGTATCTTTCCGAACTGGAAGACCTTGAGAGCATCCTCGTCACCCGCAGCACGAGCGACCTGCCGCACAAGGCGAAGCCATTGGAGGACCTGATAGGTTCGCCGCACGGCTATACGGCGCTCGATGCGGCGACCTTGCCGGATGTCGCGCTGGCGCCTGAGGATGCTGCGACCATCTTCTACACCAGCGGCACCACCGGCAACCCCAAGGGCGCGCTGGGCAGCCATCGCAACATGACAACCAACATCCTCACCACGGCCTATGCCGGGGTCCGCAGTGCATTGAGGCGCGGCGAGGCGCCGCCCGCGCCCGAACCCGCCGTGATGCTGACGGTTATCCCGTTGTTCCATGTCACCGCCTGCAGCGCGGGGATGACCGGGATCATGTTCGGCGGGTCGACCATGGTGTTCATGCACCGCTGGGATACGGTGAAGGCGCTCGAAATTATCGAGCGCGAGCGCGTCACCGCCACCGGCGGGGTCCCGACCATTGCCTGGCAACTGATCGAGCATCCCGATCGCGACAAATATGATCTGAGCTCGCTTAAGACGATTTCCTATGGCGGTGCGCCGTCTGCACCTGAGCTGGTGCGCAAGATCCGCGACATGTTCGGCGCGTTGCCCGGCAATGGCTGGGGCATGACCGAAACCATGGCGACGGTGACCAGCCACTCGGCCGAGGACTATCTCAACCGCCCCGACAGCTGCGGCCCTGCCGTGCCGGTCAGCGACCTCAAGATCATGGATGCCGATGGCGTGACCGAGCTTGGCGTCGGCGAGGTTGGCGAGCTGTGGGCGAGGGGGCCGCAGATCGTCAAAGGCTATTGGAACAAGCCCGAGGCCAGCGCCGCCACCTTTGTCGATGGCTGGGTGCGCACCGGCGATCTGGCGCGCCTCGACGAGGAGGGCTTTTGCTACATCGTCGACCGCGCCAAGGACATGATCATCCGCGGCGGCGAGAACATCTATTCGTCAGAGGTGGAGAACGTGCTCTACGACCACCCCGCGGTCACCGATGCCGCGTTGATCGGCCTGCCGCATCGCACATTGGGAGAAGAACCGGCGGCGGTGGTGCACCTGGCTCCCGGAACCCATGCCAGCGAGGCGGAACTGCAGGCCTGGGTGCGCGAGCGTCTCGCCGCGTTCAAGGTGCCGGTGCGGATCGTGTTCTGCACGGATACGCTTCCGCGCAACGCCAATGGCAAGATCCTGAAAAAGGATCTCGCCGGACTTTTTGGCTGACAGAAAATGCACATCGGCTGCCGCGCTGCCCGGAGATGCCGGGGGCGCAGCAGCCGATGCCTGCAATTACCTGATCTGGCGATTACTTGGTCTGGGTGGCTTCTGCCGGAAGGTTGGGCACCTTGCCGTCCGCAGCCTGCTGGGCGAACAGGTCGCGCATCACCTGCAGCGAGAACAGATGCGCGTGGATCAGCGGCAGGGCGCCGTTCTGGCTCAGCTTGCGCAGTTCGTCGCCGCGCATGTCGCGCAGCTTCTCTTCGTTGACCATCTGGAAGCCCTGATAGACGAAGGGCTGGGCGAGCGACTGGTGCTCGATCTTGAGCTCGCCGTCCATCAGCAGGTCGTGCTTCTTGAGCTCTTCCATGAAGAAGGCGGTACCCTGAACCGCGCGCTCGAAATCCTCGCAGAACTGCAGGATGTTCTTGGTGGTTTCGCTGGGCTGGTCGCCGTCGAACAGCGCATCGCCTTCCTCGAATTCGCCCAGAGCCTCGCAGGTCGGGTCGAAGCACAGCGACAGCTCGTCGGCATCCGGACGCAGACGCGCGAGCATGAAGGGATAACGACGGACATAGGCCGGCACATAGGCAGGCTGACGATACTTGCCGTTGTCGTCGAGGAAGACGTTGACGCCTTCGTTCATGCCCATCAGCGCCAGCGGCACGGGATCGGGACCGGCGGAGAAGATGATCGGGTAATGGCGCTGGGCTGCGGGAAACTCTTCCACGGTCAGCGGGATGGCGTGCTGGTTCTTGAGGAAGTGCGCGCCGTCCAGGGTCCGCGACCGAAACTTGGCGTGGTCGTTGGAATTGAGCGGCACCAGGTCGTTGAAAAGGACCGGCAGACGGTTGGCTTGCGGCGCACTGGCCATGAACTATTCTCCGCTGAAACTGTTGACTTGATGGTTAGTCGGAGTTCGCGCCTTAAGTTGCCCGCAGGCCCGGCGCAAGAGGGACTGAGTTCAGCCCGCGACCAGCTTGCCCGGATTCATGATGCCTTGCGGATCGAGCGCGCGCTTGATCGCGTGCATCGCGCCCATCCGCGCAGGATCGCTGAGCCGCGCCAGCTCGTCGCGCTTCATCTGGCCGATGCCATGTTCGGCAGAGATCGATCCGCCCGCTGCCACCACCAGATCGTGGACGAAAGCACTGATTTCCTTGCCGGGATCATTGGGCCACCGGGCCGGATCGGCGCCGCGCGGGGCTGCTACGTGAAAGTGGACATTGCCATCGCCCATATGCCCGAAGGCCGCGACCTCCGTGCCGTCAAACCGTGCCTCGACCGCGGCACCTGCATCGATGATGAACTGCGCCATCGCCGCAACGGGCACGCTGATGTCGTGCTGCATTGCTGGTCCTTCGGCGCGTTCGGCCTCCGAGATGGAATCGCGCAGCTTCCAGAACGCCTCGGCCTGCGATTCGCTGGCCGAGATCGCAGCATCAAGCACGAGGCCGCGCTCGAACGCTTCGGCCATCAGGGCTTGCGCAAACGCCTCGGGCGCGGGCGCATCCGCCGCGTCGCGGGCAAATTCGACGAGCACATGCCAGGGGCAGGGCGCGCCGAGCGGCGCGCGGGTTCCGGGGATATGCCGCAGCACATTGGAGAGGCAGCGCTGGGGGACGATCTCGAAGCCTTCCATCTCGCGGCCCGCGCGCGCCTCCAGCAGCAGCAGCAACTGCCGCGCGGCAAGCGGCGATTCCACGCCAGCCCAGACCACTGCCCTGTCGATCAGCGCCGGCACCAGCTTCAGCGTTGCGGCGGTCACGATCCCCAGCGTCCCTTCCGCGCCGATCAGCAGATGCTTCAGATCATAGCCGCGGTTGTCCTTCTTGAGCGTCACCAGACCCTCGTAGAGCGACCCATCCGGCAGCACCGCCTCGATCCCCTCGACCAGCGCGCGCATCGTGCCGTGGCGCAGTACCTGGGTGCCGCCGGCATTGGTCGAGACCAGCCCGCCGACCGTGGCCGAGCCCTTGCCACCAAGGGTGAGCGGAAAGCGCAAGCCCTGCGCCGCCACCGCCTCGTGCAGCGTCTGAAGAACTACGCCGGCTTCCGCCACCACCGTCCGCGCCTGGGGGTCGATGGCCCGGATCGCGTTCATTCGCCGGGTGCTAAGCAACAAAGCGGTGCCGGTGGCGTCGGGGGTCGCGCCGCCGACCATGCCGCTGTTGCCGCCCTGCGGCACGATCGGGGTGCGAGTGGTCGCGGCCAGGCTGACGACAGCGCTCAGTTCCGCCGCGTTTGCGGGGGCAACCATGGCGATGGCCGCGCCATGATAACGCCCGCGCCAATCGGTCAGCCACGGGGCAAGTTCGGTGGGGGCGGTGGCAAGACCCTTGTCGCCGACGATGGCAGCGATCTGGTCCAGCAGGGCGGGGCGAACGGGTGCTTCGATCATGGCCAGTCTGTTACACCTGTCGCGGGCTGCAAACAACGGCGCTGCTATGGCAAAAGACCGTGGCGCGAAAGCAACAGGCGATGGGGTAAATCGTGGCTTGCAGGACGAACTGGCGCAGCGTTAATGCACGGTTCAATCGCCCGGCTTAACCCGGGGCATGGGGTGGCTGCAGCTGCAGTCTGAGGGTCCGGAGGGTAGCCGTACGCGGCCATGGGTTATGTTGACGTCCTGTTTGCGCTGTTGATGCTGGGCGCGTGGCCCGTATCGGACGAACGCGCCGTCGACAGCCAGCCTGTCGAAACCGGATTGCCACAGTCGGTGACAGGCGCGCTCACACCGATACCGCCGAGCCTGGGCCAGGTGCGGATCGAGCAGCGGCTGATCATCCGCGTGCCGCGCCAGTCGATTTCGCGGTCCTCACTGCTTCCCATGCCAGCCCCGCGCCAGGCACCCCCGCCCGAACCGCCACGCTTCGAGCGGCGCAAGGTCGGCAAATGCCTGGCGATGCGCGACGTCTCCGGGGTGCGGGTAATCAACGACGACATGCTGGTACTGTTCATGCGCGACCAGCGGATGATCGAGGCGCAACTCGAACGCACCTGCAGTGCGCGCGAATTCTATCAGGGCTTTTACATGGAGCGCAGCGGCGATGGCCGGTTGTGCGTCGACCGCGATCTGCTTCAGGCGCGGTCGGGGAGCAAATGCGAAGTCGAAAAACTGCGTCAATTGGTCCCGGAAGATTGATCGGGCATTTGCATGTCAACGCACAATGGTTGACTTTTGACCGATGTTTGCGCAGAGCACCCGCGTGGCCCATGGCCCTGCATCGATAGCGCGACGAACTGTGTGTGCGCTGCTGCCTTAATCTGGATACTCTATGATATTTGCCGATCTCGGCCTTTCCGAAAAATTGATCCAGGCGGTCACTGATTCCGGCTATACGACCCCGACCGCGATCCAGGCGCAGGCCATCCCGTCGGTCCTGATGGGCAAGGACATCATCGGCATTGCGCAGACCGGCACCGGCAAGACCGCCGCATTCGTTCTGCCGATGATCGACGTGCTGGGCGAAGGCCGCAGCCGCGCGCGCATGCCTCGCTCGCTGATCCTCGAGCCCACCCGCGAGCTCGCCGCCCAGGTGGCAGAGAATTTCGACAAATACGGCAAGTATCACAAGCTTTCGATGGCGCTGCTGATCGGCGGCGTATCGATGGGCGACCAGATCAAGGCGCTCGAAAAGGGCGTCGATGTGCTCATCGCGACCCCGGGCCGCCTGATGGACCTCTACGATCGCGGCAACATCCTGCTGACCGGTTGCGGGCTGCTGGTGATCGACGAGGCCGACCGCATGCTTGACATGGGCTTCATTCCCGACATCGAGACGATCTGCACCCGGCTGCCTGCAACGCGCCAAACGCTGCTGTTTTCGGCAACCATGCCGCCGCCGATCAAGAAGCTGTCCGACCGCTTCCTGACCAGCCCGAAGTACATCGAGGTCGCCAGGCCTGCGAGCGCCAACGCCTCGATCGAGCAGGGCAAGGTCCGCGTCCAGTCGCGGCGCAAGCGCGATACGCTGTTTGCGATGCTCGATGCCGGCGTCCACACCGCGATCATCTTCTGCAACCGCAAGACCACGGTGCGCGACCTGAACAAGGCGCTGCGCCAGGGCGGGTTCGATTCGGGCGAGATCCATGGCGACATGGAACAGCGCGACCGCATCGCCGAGCTCGACAAGTTCAAGGATGGCACGATCAACATCCTGGTGGCGTCAGACGTCGCCGCGCGCGGGCTGGACATCAAGGGCGTCAGCCATGTGTTCAACTATGACGCGCCGTGGCATCCCGATGACTATGTCCACCGTATCGGCCGCACGGGCCGGGCAGGGGCGACCGGCAAGGCCTATACCTTCATCACCGAGGAAGACGCCGAGGCGCTTGCGAACATCGAAAAGCTGATCGGCACGACGATCCCCGAGATCACCGTGGCCGATCCTGGTGGTTCGAGCGCGGAAGCCAAGCCCGCCAAGGCGCGTGAACCCGAAGAGCGTGCGCCCCGGCGCAGGACCGCTCGCGGCGAAGCCAAGGCGCGCGCTCCTCGCGAGGATCGCGCACCGGCATACGTCGGTGGAGAGGAAATCCGCGAGGAAAAGCCACGGCGCGAACCGCGCGAGGCCAAGCCCCGCGAAGACAGGCCGCGTGAAGACAGGCCCCGCGACAGCAAGCCCCGCGAGGATCGCCCGCGCTCGGCCGACCGTCGACCGGCAGCTTCCAAGCCGCGGCGTTCGAACGATCGCGACGATGGTCCCGATGATGGCTGGAACGGCCCGATGCCGGACTTCCTGTCGGTGGGCTTCGGCGAGAGCTGAACCTGCTACGGGGCAGTACGTAGCCCTTACATCTCATTGCTCAATTTCCCTCGCCACCCCCGCGGAGACGGGGGTCCCGCTTCTACGCCTATTGCGCGAAGAAGAGCGGGATTCCCGCGTTCGCGGGAATGACGTGGCTACGAGGGATCTCTCAACACAGCCAGGGCCCCTGTTCTGCGACGCTGGCCGAAGAACAGGGGCGCGTGAGTCAATGCGTCAGAAGCTGAACTTCGCCGAGATGCGGAAGTCGCGGCCCGCGAGCGGAGCGAAGTCCTTGGTGAAGCTGGCTGCGCGGCGACCGACGACATCGAAGATGTTATTGGCGGACGCGATCAGCGTTACCCCGCGCGAGGCACCGAACGGCTTCCACGAAGCGCTGGCGTTGACCAGCGTAAAGCCATCGGTTTCGGTCTCGAAATTGGCATTGCGCTGCTGATCGTCGAACCACTCGACCTCGGCGCGCAGCGATACCGTATCGCTCTGCGCTTCGAGGCCGCCCAGCAGACGCAGCGGGGGGATGCGCGGTACAGGACCCAGACCGTCGAGCGAGGCATGGACGTAATCGGCCACGCCATCCGCGCTGAAGCGGAAGCCGCCGGCGCGCGCAAAGATCACCGAAGCCTCGGCCTCGAGACCATAATATTTCGCATCGTTCTGGATGAACTGGAACACCGGCAGATCATCTTCCTCGAGCCCCGTGGGCACGTCGATGATGAAGTCGTCGAAGCGGTTGTAGAAGCCAGTGAGCGCAAGGCTGACATCGGGCGTGGACCAGCGGATATAGGCCTCGCCGCCCCAGCTCTTTTCGGTGGTGAAATCGGGGTTGCCGATCTCGAAAGCCTGGGTCGCGATGTGCGGACCGTTGGAGAACAGTTCCTCGGCCGCCGGAGCGCGCTGGGCGCGGTTGAGGTTGACGCCGATCCGCAGTTGGTCGTTGGCAATATAGGCAGCGCCCAGTGCGAACGAATAGGAATTGAAGTCACGCTCCACGCCCAGCACCTGCGACGTGACGTTGACCTTGTCGTAGCGCGCGGCGCCTTCGATCTCAAAATTGCCCGAGCGGATTTCCTGCAGCGTGAAGAAGCCGATCTGATCGGTCACGTTCGGCGGCACGAACGCTTCGGCGCCGACGGCGCTGAAGTCGCGGTGGACATACTGCACGCCGCTGGCACCGCGCCAGCCGCCGCGTTCGCGCTGCACCAACTCGAGCCGCGATTCGATGCCCTCGTTGGTGAATACGGTGCCAACCTCGTCACCTTCGAACTCGGTCTGCTTGAAATCGGCATAGGATGCACGCAGGCGCAGCGCTTCGAAAAAGCCGGGCAGGAACACTTCGCCACGGAAGTCGACCTTGATCTGGTCGAGACCGATGGTCACCGGACCTTCCTCTTCCTCGCCGCCGGCTTCCTCTTCGCCTTCCTCGCCATGGTGATGGCCCGCGCCGGGACGTTCCGGAACGCCGTAGAGGCTGTTGTAATAGCTGCCCGAGACACCGAAGCTGCCACCCTCGCCGATATAGGCCAGGCCGCCGCCAAAGCTGTAGGTCTCGGTCCCGGTGTTCGGGATGCGACCGCGCAGGCCGGCGAGTTCCTCTGCCTCTTGCGCTTCCTCGATATTGCCTTCTGCGCGCTCTTCAGCCGCTTCTGCCAGCTGTTCCGCGCGCAACCCGGGTGAGAGCACGAAGCCGCCGACGCGCATGTCGTTGGACTTGCGATAGCTTCCATCGAGATGCAGCACGAGCTTGGAGGTCAGCGGAACATCGAGGCTGGCGCCGAAGCTCCGCTCGTCCGCGGCGCTGCCATAAGTGGCCAGCGCATCAAGGTGGAACGGCTCTTCGGGCACTTCGCGCGGGATGCGCTTGTCGATTGCGTTGACCGCGCCGCCCACAGCCTGGCCGCCGAACAGCAGCACAGCGGGACCGCGCAGAACTTCGATACGGTCGAGGATGATGGGTTCGACCGTCACGCCATGGTCGGGCGAGGTGTTGGACACGTCGATCGTGCCGATGCCATCAGTCAGCACGCGGATGCGTTCGCCCTGAAAACCGCGCAGCACGGGGCGCGAGGCGCCGGGCGAGAAGCTGGTCGCCGAAACGCCGGGAAGCTTGGTCAGCGAATCGCCGATCTGCGAGCGGGCTTCGCGCGACAGATCGTCGCCCGAAAGCTCGGATGTGCCGGCAAGGATGCTGAGGTCGCGCACAAACGGCGCGGTGACGATGATGCCGCGATTGCGATGGAAATCATCGCCCTCGTCCTCGTCTCCGGCTTCCACCGGGGAAGCGGTCTGCTGCGCCAGCGCGGGCAGGGGGGCCAGCAAGGCTGTGCCGAGGCTGAGCGAGGAGGAAACGAGCAAAAGCGTGCTGCGCATGGTCAAAGAATGCTCCCGTTATTTGTTTTTTCAGGTTGCAGCCGCCAGTTGCCTTGTGGTGTGTGGGTCACGCGGGCGGATGACCCGGATGCCACCCAGGCGGCTGTTCGCGTGTCCGCTAGCACTGGTGTAATGTTATATCAATATCAATATAGCCACCATGCGCCGGTTTGCGACGGGTTGCCGATGCGGGGCGGTTGCTGCAAAACCACGGCACGCCCAGGCCGATGCGGCCCCCCATCCTGCCAAGGACATTGCTCATGACCAGCCCCACCCCCCAGGACGCCACGGCAGAGGCGCTGATCGCGCCTCCGGTTGACCCCGAAACATGGTGCACGCCTGCACAATATGGCGAGCTTTATGCGGCATCGCTGCGCGATCCGGATGGCTTCTGGGCGCTGCAGGCGGACCGGATTGACTGGAGCGCCAAGCCGACGCGGATCAATCGATCGTCGTTCGATCCGGTCGACATCCGCTGGTACGAGGATGGCGAACTCAACCTGTGCTTCAACTGCATCGATCGACACGTCTTCGCAGGGCATGGCAGCGACACCGCGCTGATCTGGGAAGGTGACACCCCGGGTGATGTGCGCTCGCTGACCTATGACGACCTGCTGCGCGAGGTTCAGGCGATGGCGGGCGCGCTCAAGACGCTTGGCGCACAGAAGGGCGACCGGGTCACCATCTACATGCCGATGGTGCTCGAAGGCGCGATCGCGATGCTGGCCTGCGCGCGGATCGGCGCGGTGCACTCGGTGGTGTTCGGAGGGTTCTCGCCCGAGGCGCTGGCCGGGCGGATCGAGGATTGCGCGAGCCGCTTCATCGTCACCGCCGATGCCGGGATGCGCGGCGGCAAGACGGTGCCGCTCAAGGCCAATGTCGATGCCGCGCTGGAGCAGCACGGCATTGATGTAGACGCGGTGCTGGTCGTTCGCCACACCGCTTCAGATGTCACGATGACCGAAGGACGCGACCACTGGTATCACGACGTTGCCGCGACCGTCCCTGCGACGTGCCCCTGCGAGCCGATGGGGGCGGAGGACCCTCTATTCATTCTCTACACCTCTGGATCGACCGGCAAGCCCAAGGGCGTTCTCCACACCACCGGCGGTTATGCTGTCTGGGTCGCGACGACGTTCCACTACGCCTTCGATTACCGCCCCGGCGAGGTCTATTGGGGCACCGCAGATATCGGCTGGGTCACCGGGCACAGCTATTCGGTCTACGGCCCGCTGCTCAACCGCGCGACCAGCCTGCTGTTCGAGGGCGTTCCCAATTTCCCCGACCACAGCCGGTTCTGGGACATGTGCGAACGCCACGGCGTCAACATCTTCTACACCGCGCCCACCGCGATCCGCGCGCTGATGCGCGAGGGCGACGCGCCGGTCGAGAAGCACGACCTGTCCGCGCTGCGGCTGATCGGTTCGGTGGGTGAGCCGATCAACCCCGAGGCGTGGCGCTGGTATCACCGTGTCGTGGGCAAGGGGCAGACGCCGGTGATCGACACCTGGTGGCAGACCGAAACCGGAGGGATCATGATCACCACCCTGCCTTATGCGCATGCGATGCGTCCGGGCAGCGCGGGGCTGCCGTTCTTCGGGATCGATCCCGAGCTGGTCGATGCCGATGGCAACATCCTGGATGGCGCGACCGAGGGCAACCTGTGCATCGCCGCTTCATGGCCGGGACAGGCGCGCACGGTCTATGGCGACCATGACCGCTTCGTGCAGACCTATTTCAGCACCTACAAGGGCAAGTATTTCACCGGAGACGGCTGCAAGCGCGACGAGGACGGCTATTACCGGATCACGGGCCGGGTGGACGATGTCATCAACGTGTCCGGCCACCGCATGGGAACCGCCGAAGTCGAAAGCGCGCTGGTGCTGCATCCGCGCGTCGCCGAGGCTGCGGTCGTCGGTTTCCCGCACGACATCAAGGGGCAGGGCATCTACTGCTATGTCACGCTCAATGTCGGTGAGGAGGCAGACGATGCGCTGACCGCAGAGCTGAAGGCGCTGGTCCGCAAGGAGATCGGCCCGATCGCGACACCCGACCACCTCCACTTCACCCCCGCGCTGCCCAAGACCCGCAGCGGCAAGATCATGCGGCGGATATTGCGCAAGATCGCAGAGAATGACGTCGGGGCATTGGGGGATACCAGCACATTGGCCGATCCGGCGGTCGTCGATGCGCTGATCGCGGGGCGCAGGGTGGTGTAAAATCGCTGGCCAGCGCGCCGCGACTTTGGCATGATGGGGCATCGGCTTGGCTATTTTGTCGTTCGATTTCTGCGTCTTCGCAGCTTTGCCGGAAATTCCCCACCATGTTTGATACACTGCAATCCACGCTCGTCGTCGCGGGCCTGTTCGGTCTGATGGCTGCACCTTTTGTCGGCGTGATGCTGATCCTGCTCGCCATCGGAGCCTCGTCCGGGCTGATCATCGGTCTCGGCTTTCTGGCATTGCTCGCCAGCGGCACGTTTGCCGTATCGCAGCGCGGCCAGACCTTTTTGAGCAACGGCCTGCGCAAGGCGACGCGTCGCTAAGACCAGACTCTAAAAGCTGAGCAAAGCCACCGGCCAGGCCGCCGCTGCCATCAATGTGCCCAATGGAAAGCGGGTCGCGTTGTCGAGCACGGTTCCGCGCGCCTGCAGGGCGAGCGCGATGGCAAGGCCTGCGCCGCTCGCGATCAGCAGCACGAGCGGCAGCGCCTGCCAGCCCAGCCACAGCCCGATCGCGCCCAGCAGCAGCGGGTCGCCGCCGCCCAGTCCGTCGCGCCCGCGCAGCGTGCGATAGGCCAGCGCGATGCCCCACAGCATCGCCAGACCCGCGCCTGCGCCTATCAGCCGGCTGGTCACACCGGGGGGGAGGCCTGCAAAACCCGCGATCAATCCGCCGATGGCCAGCGCCAGGGTGAGCGGGTGCGGCAACCAATAGTGCCGCAGATCGAGCCAGGCGAGCGGCAGCAGCAGCCAACCAAAGGCGGCGATGCCCAGCCCCGCCCAGCCCGGGTGCAGCGCGAACGCGAGCGCGCCGATCGCGGCGGCAAAAAGCTCGATGACCAGCGTGTCGCGTCCGATCGCCGCGTTGCAGGTGGCGCACCGCCCACGAAGTGCCAGCCAGGAGATGACCGGTACAAGGTGCCAGGGGCGCAGCGCCGTATCGCACGATTCGCAATGCGAACGACCGGACAGCACCGATCGTCCCTGCGGCCAGCGGCTGACCAGTGCGGCGATGAAGCTGCCGAGGATTGCCCCCGTTATCGCTGCGGCGATCGGTGCGATCACGGGGTGCTGCAGCAGGGGCGCAAACATCGTTTCAATAGCCTTGCACCGGGAAGGGGGACGCGTCCTAAGCCTTAGCGGGCTTGGGTCGCGCGTGAAAAGCGCTTTTGCATGACGCGTGCGGCATTTGAAATGCAGCGTTGCTTGCTCTAGGGGAAACCGCATCATTGAACCTGCCAGAGGACCGAATGTCATGACCGCATTTTCCGCCGCCGATCCCGTCGTCATCCTGTCCTATGCGCGCACCCCGATGGGCAGCTTTCAAGGCAGCCTGTCCGGTGCGAGCGCGACCGATCTGGGCGCCACGGCAGTCAAGGCAGCGGTCGAGCGCGCCGGAGTATCGGGCGGCGATGTCGAGCGGATCTACATGGGCTGCGTTCTGCCCGCAGGCCTCGGCCAGGCTCCCGCGCGCCAGGCTGCGCTCAAGGCTGGATTGCCGACATCCGTCGAGGCCACCACGGTCAACAAGATGTGCGGAAGCGGAATGCAGGCCACGATCATGGGCGCCGAGGCGCTGGCATCGGGTTCGGTCGACCTGCTGGTGGCCGGCGGCATGGAAAGCATGACCAACGCGCCGTATTTGCTGACCAAGCATCGCGGAGGGGCGCGGATCGGGCATGACCGGGTGATGGACCACATGTTCCTCGATGGCCTCGAAGATGCCTATGAACCGGGTCGCGCTATGGGCAGCTTTGCCGAGGAAACCGCAGGCGAATATCAGTTCACCCGCGAGGCACAGGATGACTATGCGGTGACCTCGCTGACCCGTGCGCAGCACGCTCAGACCTCGGGCGCGTTCGACCGCGAGATCGTCGCGGTGGAGATAACGGGCCGCAAGGGCACCGAGACGGTCGACAAGGACGAGCAGCCGCTCAAGGGCGACGCCAGCAAGATCCCGACGCTCAAGCCCGCCTTCGCCAAGGATGGCACGATCACCGCCGCCAACGCCTCGTCGATCTCCGATGGCGCAGCAGCGCTGGTGCTGACGCGGCAGAGCGTCGCCGATCGCCTCGGTCTCAAGCCGGTCGCGCGGATCGTCAGCCACGCGGCGCACGCGCATGCCCCGGCAAAGTTCACCACCGCGCCGGTCGATGCGAGCCGCAAGGCGATGGAAAAGGCCGGTTGGAGCGTCGATGACGTCGATCTGTTCGAGGTCAACGAGGCATTTGCCTGCGTCTCGATGATTGCGATGCGCGACCTCGGCATCCCTCACGACAAGGTCAATGTCCATGGCGGTGCGACCGCGCTTGGCCACCCGATCGGCGCCAGCGGTGCGCGGATCATCGCGACGCTGATCTCCGCGTTGCAGACGCGCGGCGGCACGCGCGGCGTTGCGTCGCTGTGCATCGGTGGCGGCGAGGCGACCGCGGTGGCGCTTGAGCTGATCTGAGGCGACTGCGGCTCTGCCACCGGGAGAACAATTTGAACGTCACCCCCCCCGCAAAGGCGGGGGTGACGCTTCTGCGCCAAGGTCAGAGAAAGCGGGAGCCCCGCGTGCGCGGGAATGACGAAGGTCAGTCCTTCGGCGCGTAGGTCTGGTCGGCGCTGGGGAAGCTGCGCGCGGTGACTTCGGCGGAATAGCTCTTCACCGCGGTTTCGATCACGCCTGCAAGGTTCTCGTACTTCTTCACGAAGCGCGCGGTCCGTTCGAACAGGCCCAGCATGTCTTCGGTGACCAGCACCTGGCCATCGCATTGTGCAGACGCGCCGATACCGATGACGATCGCTGCAACCGCCTCGGTCACAGCGATGGCGATCGGTTCGACCACGCCTTCGACGACGATGGCAAAGGCGCCTGCCTTGTCGAGCGCGACTGCATCGCTGACGATCTTGTCGGCTTCTGCGCCCGAGCGCCCGCGCGCGGCATAGCTGCCCAGGATATTGATCGCCTGCGGGGTGAGCCCGACATGGCCGACCACGGGGATGCCGCGCTCGGTGAGAAAGCGCACGGTGGGCGCCATCGCGGCGCCACCCTCGAGCTTGACTGCCGCCGCGCCGGTTTCCTTGAGCAATCGTGCGGCGCTGGCAAAGGCCTGCTCGGGCGAGGCTTCATAGCTGCCGAACGGCATGTCGATGACGACGATGCTGTGATAGCTGCCACGCACGACCGCAGCGCCATGCGCGGCCATCATCTCGAGCGTGACGGGCACCGTGCTGGGCAGGCCATATATCACCTGGCCCAGCGAATCGCCCACCAGCAGCATGTCGCAATGCGGATCGAGCAACTGCGCCATGCGCGCGGTGTAGGCGGTGAGCATCACCACCGGCATATCGGTGACGCCACCTGCCTTGCGCCGCTGGATCGCGGGCACGGTCAGGCGCTTCATGGGCGCGGGCGTCGGATTGGCGCGGCTGGTCGATGTATCGAGCGTGTAGGTCGTGGACATAGAGGCAGGTGTAGCGGCGCACACGGCGCTCTGCAAACACAACGGCGCAGTAAGGGACGCCGCGCTTGCCTAATCCCGCGCAGCACGCGACAAGGGTCCTCTCTTTTCCTTCCACAACGGATATGATTCAGGATGCTGCGAATCCTTGTTTTTGTGCTGGCCGCCATTGCCGCAACCGGCACGACGCTCAGCCTGCTGACCAGCTATCGCTGGTACATCCGCATGTGGGACTTTCCGCGTGTCGCGCTCATGGTGCTTGCCGCGATCGCTCTGGTTGCGGCGGTGCCGGTGCTGACCGGATGGGTCCGCGCCGCGGTTGTGGTGGCGATGCTGCTGGTGATCGGCTGGCAGGGATTTCGCATCTATCCGTATACCCCCTTCGCCAGGGCCGAGGTCGCAAAGGCGGTGATCAACCGTGAAAACTGCATCTCCGCTTTCTCGTTCAACGTGCTGCAGACCAACCGCGATTATGCGCGCACGATCCAGCTGATCGACCGCGAAGACCCCGACATCGTGCTGCTGCTGGAAACCGACAAGCTGTGGGAAGATGCCCTCAAGCCTGTCATCGACCGTTATCCCCACCGCTCGTCCGCGCCGCTCGACAATCTCTACGGGCTGATCCTGCTGTCGCGGCTGCCGGTGGAGGATGCCGAGATTACCTGGCTGATCGACAAGGAAACCCCATCGGTGTTCGCGACCATGCAGACCAAGGCCGGTGCGCAGTTCCGCTATATCGGCCTGCACCCGCGTCCGCCCCAGCCGGGCGAGGACACCGAAAAGCGCGATGGAGAGATCGCGATCGCCGCGCGCCACGCCAAGGAAACGAAGCTGCCCGTGCTTGCAATGGGCGATTTCAACGATGTCGCCTGGTCGCGCACCTCGCAGATGTTCAAGCGGATCGGGGGCTATCTCGATCCGCGCATCGGCCGCGGGCTGTACGCGACCTTCCCGGCCAATCTGCCCGGGCTGCGCTGGCCGCTCGACCATCTGTTCATGTCGCCAGATTTTACCTTGGTGGACATGAAGGTGCTGGAAAATGTGGGGTCGGACCATCTCCCGGTGCTGGCCAAGGTCTGCCTGGCGCCGCGTGCCGCCAAGGTGCTCAACGACGAGCCCGCAACCCCCGATGCCGCCGATCACAAGGACATGCGCGAGGCGATCCGTGACGGCAAGCAGGCCGCGCGGGAGGAAGGGACCGCATCGGGCGGATCGCCGCCTCCGCCCTGATCGCGCGTCTCGTCACCGGGCGGCGGCGACGCCTTCTACGACATTGTCTGTAAAATAGCCGTCGATCCTCGTGGCGAGGAAGGCGCGTATTTCGGCGGTGACATTGCCGGTCCCGGCAGGGTCGGTGCCGATGCGCAGATCTTTCGACAGGAAATAGTTCTCGCGGCGGAACGTCCAGACATGGACCTTCAGGCCCGCCGCATGCGCGTCGCGCACCAGCGCCGTCGGCTCGGCCAGATCGCCGCTGGCATCGCGCGGGATGACCATCGCCTTTTCTACTCCGATCGCATTGGCGTATCGCGCGATATCGGCAAGGCCCTGCTGCGTGCTCATTTCGGCATACGTTATACCGGGCAGATCGGGTGGGCCGAAGGCGCCCGCCATCAGCTGCACCAGCGGCAGCTTGGTCATGCCGCGCAGGCGTTTGAGGTTCTCGACCTCGAAGCTCTGGATGAAGACGGGGTCGTCCGCTCCGTCATAGCCGGCATCGCCCAGCATCGTGACCAGCTTCTCCTCGATCGGGAGCCCGATCGAGCGGAAATAACTGGGGTGCTTGGTTTCGGGATACAGCCCGATCGTCCGCCCCGTCTCGCTTTGCCGCTTGCGTACCAGCGCGATGATTTCAGCGAGCGTCGGCACTTCGTAGCGCCCATCGAACGCGGTGTTCGCCTTGCGAAGCTGCGGCAGACGCTCCTTCGCGCGCAGCGTCTTCAATTCGGCGAGCGTGAAATCCTCGGTGAACCAGCCCGTGAGCGTCTGGCCGTCGATCAGCTTGCTGGTCTTGCGGCTGGCAAACTCAGGTCGCGCAGCGACGTCGGTGGTCTCGGAAATCTCGTTCTCGTGCCGCGCCACCAGCACGCCGTCGCGGGTGCTGACAAGGTCGGGCTCGATAAAATCTGCCCCCTGATCGATCGCCAGAGCATAGGCCTCGAGCGTATGCTCGGGCCGCTCCCCGCTCGCCCCGCGATGCGCGATGACGAGGGGGTTGGCGCTGCTTGCGAGCATCATGAAGGCGCTCAGGATCACGCGGTGACCTCGACGCCCTTCCAGAACGCGAGCCGGTCGGTGATCTCCTTGGCCGCATCCTTGGGCTCAAGGTAGTACCATACGGCGTCGGCATTGGTCTTGCCGTCGACCTCGAGCGAATAATAAGACGCGGTGCCCTTCCAGCCGCACACACTGGTGGTGGCGCTGGGTTTGAGCAGATCGGCGCGAACGCTGTCGCGCGGGAAATAGTGGTTGCGCTCGACTACGACGGTATCGTCGCTCTCGGCGATGACGGTACCGTTCCAGATGGCCTTGGGCATGACTGCATTCTCCTGTCAGTGGTCCCTCGTAGATGGGGACGGAGACAGCGATATGACAGCGGCGCAGCCCAAATCTTCAGGCCAAATCTTCAGGCCGAATTTCAGCCGAGTGCGCTCGCATAGACATCCGGCTTGAAGCCGACCAGCACGCCGCCGGGATGCTCCAGCACCGGCCGCTTGATCAGCGAAGGCTGCTCGACCATCAGCGCGATCGCCTTGTCACGGGTGATGTCCGCCTTGTCCGCGTCGGGGAGCTTGCGGAAGGTCGTGCCCGCCTTGTTGAGCAGCACCTCCCATCCTACGACATCCGCCCAGGCGTTCAGCTTGCCGGAGGTTATCCCGACTTTCTTGTAGTCGTGGAAATCATAGGCCAGTCCCTGCGCCTCGAGCCAGACGCGCGCCTTCTTCATCGTGTCGCAATTGGGGATGCCGTGGAGAGTGATCTTGGTCATCGATGTCCTTGCGCATTCTTGCCGTGCCCGGTGGGCGTGGGATTTTTTCGGAGGCAATCGAGATGCCAGCTTTTCGTACCGCCGTCAAAAAAGGCGTCGTTCAGCAAACGCCCCCCCAAGCCGACTTCCCACCGTCAGTCTCAGCCTTTGAACTTTTGACCGTACGGTCGGTTGCGAATTCCCCTCGTGTATGCGAGCGTTACCTATGGCAGTTTTTAGTAACCTCGATGAAAACGTCGTTGTCACCAGAGGCCATCTCCTGATGTGGCGAGCGCTAGCTACGATCTTCGCGGGCAATTCGCTGATTTTCGCGGGAATGCAGTTTGATGGCTGGCTCGAGCTTGTGACAGTTGTTTCAGGCGGTCTTTTCAACGTAATCGGTTTGGTCGTGCTTCTTGCAACCTTCCGTCACGCTTCAATAAAGTCCAAGCGGCAAGCCTGAAATTCTTCGAAAACGCCCTGCGAAGCATGACTGAAAAGAGCCGCCATTTGGCAAACGAGCCCTTTTCGAGGATTGCCGGACGGGTTAAAAAGAAGGGGCAGTTTCCTGTAAGGGGAGAATGGTTTCCCATGACGCGAACTCGGACCATGGCCCTGGCATTTGCCCTATTGTGCGGCACCTTCATGATCCTGGCGGCCTTCTGGCTTCATGCCGGGCTGTTGAAGGGCGCAGAATTGTTGGCTGACACCGTCAAGACCAGCTGGTCTGGCGAACAGATTGCAACGTTCATGCAATATGCCGCGCCGCTTTCGCTGATCATGGTCGGGCTCGGTCTCGCCTTGATGTTCTGGTCAACGGAACGCGCCAAGAAGCAATGAGGGCTCCATCAGACTGTTTTGCAATAAAGCCAACCTGTCGTTGCGAATTCGACCAATGAACAGCAGTTACTCGGAGGCGATGCACCTCCAAGCCGGGGAGGGCGACTTTCCTTCCGGTATTGCTGCAACCTGAAATTCATTTGTCGATCCGAAGGCGGAAAACAGGCAAGCCATTTCGAGCTATGCTACGCGTTGATTGCTGGTTCGGCACAGGCCGGTTCTTGGGTCGTTGGTGGTTATCTGGGAGTTCGTTTATGCAGGGGCGTGCATCAATCCTCACGGTCGCGCTTGCGCTGTGCGCCGGGCAAGCGGCAGCACAGCCCTCAAACACGCCGCCCGCCGATCTGAGTGTGCGAATGGGCGACACGGTCGCGATGTTCATCAACAATCAACCCGTGCGCTTTCGTCTGGCACCGGATGCCGTCTCGGTGCCGACCGTGAATGCCGATGTGGCAGAGAAGGTCGGACTGAAGCCCAGCATGATCGGGTATGTGTATTTGATCGGACCGGTGAAGATCGCCCTGCGAACCGACAATGTAAAGTATCGTGCAGGAACCACGTCCTTCAAGAGCCGCACGGCTTTCAGTGACCGGAGAGTGGCGGACGGCGCCGATGGCGTTGCCGGCCCTGCCACATTCCCGTTCCGGCGCACCATATTTGTCTTGCGGGACCTGCAGGCGGGCGATCAGGCGATGACCTTCCCCCTCGACAAGGATATGGGCCTCAGCCAGACAGGCATGAAGATCGACGTTGGCGGCAAGCCGGTCTACGTCGCGTTCTCCCTGGCTCGTGCAGAAAGTGTGGTGACTGCAACCGGCGGGCGATGGATCGCCGATGTGCATGGCGGGCGGTTCAACGGGGATGCCCGCGAGGCACCGATCCTGTATGAAATACCGCGTCCCATCCGCCGCCTAGAGCTCGATCGGCCCCTGATGCTCGGCGATCTGGAGATACGCAATCTTGCAGTCCGCGTTTCGGACATGGGCAACTCCCAAGGCATCCCCGACGGCGCTGCTCCCGACCAGGATCTCGACGAGATTGTGGTCACGGGCGACAGCAAGCGCAAGGTCCCGACCCAGCGGCTGTACATCGGCTTGGATACGATCGGCCACTGCGCGTCGCTCACCTATGACTTCAAGGCTGGCACAGTCACCTTGATGTGCCCGAAACAGCCATCTGCTGGGGCCACAGGCTCAAGCGCGGGGATCTCGGGAAAAAACCTTCGTTCGGCAAACGACTCTTTTGTGGTCATTCCTCCTCGAGACGGTGGATGTGTCCAGGTCACCATCATGTGTGATCCGAGCAAGCGTCGCCAAGCCTGGATGCGGCCACGGCAAGGTGCTTACGGATCTTCGCGCTGGTCTGATCCCATCATGAACTTGACCCGCTCGGTGCATCCGACATAGCCCCGGTTCGTCGCTGCCTTGCCGCCGCGAACGACGATGGCAGCCTGTGCGCCGAAGTCTTCGCTTGGCTCGCTCGCGACGACCTGGATGTTCGAGACTTCGCCCCATGGTGCGACATCATAGGTGACGATGGCCCACCCCTCGATCGCGCGGCGGCGATAGGGCTCCGGGAAGCGCAGCGCAGGCTGCACGGCCCAGTCGTGGCGGGCAGGGCAGGTCGCGCCGGCGGGGCGGAACTGCTGCTCATCGGGTAATGCCGGGGCCGGTAGCGGAGCAGGGCTGAGCCAATAGGGGAACCGGCAGCCCTGGCGTCCGCCCTTGTAATAGCGCGTCCTTGCCACGGCATCCCTGCTCGCGGCGTCAAGTGCGGCATTCCGGCTTCCCGCGACGGTTGCGATGTTGGTGGTCGCTCCGTTTTCCTCGATGTCATAGCCAACCATCGACCACTCGCGCACGCCGGGGGTTGCCGCAATCGCCTTAAAATGGGGAAAGGCGCGGGTTTCGATCCCCAGCGCGCGCTCGTCGCGGCAGTTGCTGTCGCCGTTGATGCGCTCCCAGCCCGGCCTGGGCAGGGGGCCGGATATCGCGTTCACCGAATAGGCGATGAGATCGGCAACCGGCGCCCCATTCAGGCTCATCTGCTCTGGAGCGTAGCTGATCGTGCAGTCGGAACGCGGCTGGCCTGCTGCAAACCGGCTCGCCGCAAGCGAGGGCGCGATGTCTTCCGAGCCATTGGCCCGTGCGTCCTTCGGGACCCGGCGTATCGCCATCGTCCGACCGCTCGGATCGATGGCGAACGTATAGGTCACCGTGTTGCCTGCAACCTGGCTCGCCCATGACAGGGTCGCCAGCGGGCGCTCGAGGGACCTGGGTCTGACGACTGTCCCAGCGCAGCGGACCTCCCCCGGAACCCAGGCAAGCAGCGCCCGCTCGGTGTTCGGGGGGGCAGGTGGCGCAGGCGGAACGGCGATCGCGGAAGGCGCCACAACGGCAAGGAGAAGAGCTTTCATCATACCATCATGCCCCGGAATCATTACGGCCATAAGGCTGACAACGCTCGTCGGCGATTTTGTTCCAGCTCAGCGCCTGCGCATGAAGTCCCGGATATCGCGCGACAATTTGGTGAGGTCCGTCTCGTTGACATACATCATGTGGCCGGCGTCGTAGCTGGTGTACTCGATCCGGTCGGTGGGAATGCCGGTGCGGGTCAGCGAATATTCGGCGCCGAAGAACGGGGTGGCGAAATCGTACCAGCCCTGCGCCACCAGCACGCGAAGCCCGCTGTTCTCGCGCAGCGCGCGGC
The DNA here is from genome assembly GCF_001295965.1 of Blastomonas sp. AAP25. Classification (NCBI taxonomy): domain Bacteria; kingdom Pseudomonadati; phylum Pseudomonadota; class Alphaproteobacteria; order Sphingomonadales; family Blastomonadaceae; genus Blastomonas; species Blastomonas sp. AAP25. Next base: position 106,128 of record NZ_LJHP01000016.1, on the reverse strand, counting down.
CGATATAGGGTGCGACGTTCTTGTAGTAGCGCGCTTCGCCGCCATTGCCGGGCAGATCCCAGTCCCAGTCGCGGATGCCGCCGATGGTGACATATTGCCGCTCCGGGCTGAATTTCAGCTCCTGCCGGACATAGGCGTTGAAGGCCGCGGTGTAGCTGCCGTCGATGCCATAAAAGCTGGGATCGTTGTCTGGGGTTTCGCCGGCATTGTCGAAGTCCTTGCCGGTGTAGCGCGCATCGAGCCGCCCGACGACCAGTCCTCGATCGCGCAGCAGCTCCTTGTAGAACCGGCTGGGCGTGACGCGCAGGTCGGCGCTTTCAAGATACTGCTCGGTCAGCCCGGTATAGCGCGAAAGCTTCGCACGGATCGCGGCGCGTTCCTCGCCTACCAGCGCAGAGCCCTTCATCAAGGCGGGCAGATATTCGTTGGTCGCAAACACCTTGGCCTCGGCGGCGAGCGCGGCAGGGCCGGTCCCCGATGCCGCCGGCGTTGTCTTTCCGTGGTAGAGCGCGGTCACCGCCATGCTGGGGACCATCAGCACATAGGGCATTTCATTGCCCGGGACCTCGGCCTGCGCGCCGAAATCGAGGATGGTGGAGATCAGCAGCAGTCCGTTGAACGCGACGTCGTTGTACGTGCCTTCGAGCTCGTTCACCACCGCAGCGGTGCGGGTGGTGCCATAGCTCTCTCCGCCCAGATATTTGGGCGCGTTCCAGCGGTTGTTCTCCGACAGCCAGGTGCGGATGAACTGCGCGATAGACTTGGCGTCCTTGGTGACGCCCCAGAATTCCTTGGGATCGGTATCGCCGAGAGCGGTGGAAAAGGCCGTGCCGACCGGATCGATGAACACGATGTCGGTCACGTCGAGCAGGCTGTCGGGGTTTTCGACGATGCGATAGGGCGGGGCACCGTCGTCGCGGCCGTCATTGGGGATGGCGACTCGCTTGGGGCCGAACGCGCCCATATGCAGCCACAGCGATCCCGACCCCGGGCCGCCGTTGAACAGGAACGTCACCGGGCGGTTGGCGTCGGCACCATCCTTGACATAGCTGACCGAAAAGATCCGCGCCCGCGGGTTGCCCTTGTCGTCCTTGAGGAAGGTGTCGCTGGCGGTGGCTGTATAGGCGATCCGCTGGCCGCCGAAGGTACCCGAATGCCGGGTCACCGATACCATCGGCTCGGCCCGCACGGGCGCTGCCTTTTCGCTGTCCTTGCCGCCGCCCTTGGCCGCATCCTGTGCCAGCAGCGGCGCCGATGCCAGGCAAAGCGCGATCGCCGCAGAACCAATCCAGCTGCGCATCATGTCATCCTTTTTGTGCAGAAAATCCGTATACAATCTGCAACTTGGCACGGCAGGCCGCTGCTTGGCAAGACGCCAGCGGCGGAGCGATGACGATCAGGCGGGCTGCAGCGGACGCTGGCCCACCTCGGTGAACCGGCGCGGGCCAAGGTCAAGCCGCAACGGGCCGACGCGCGGGCCAGGGGGCGAGCTTTCCTCGCCGATCACGAACGACTGGGTCACGGCGTAGCGCGTGCCATCGGGGCCGGTATAGCCGATCCAGATGTGTACGACGGGGACGAACAGCAGCCGACCCTGCATCTCGATCGGCTCGATCTGCTCGAGCGGCAGCCGGATCTGCCCCTCGCAACGGCGGGTCGCATCGGCCGCGATATCGTCGAGCGTCTGCAGCTTCGGCAGCAGGACATCCCCGCGCAGCGGGTCAATCGTCGGCGGCATGCCGCGCCGCGCCTGCACCACAGCGCCGTGAAGCACGACCTCGCTGACGGTGATGTCGGACATGTTGGTGATGCCCAGGTGATACCGGGCGATGGCGTTGACCAGCGTCACATCGATACCCAGCGTGGTGAAATCGAGCAGCAGCCTGGGCGGCTGGGCTACCGACGCGGCAACGCTTGACGTCTCGGGGGCAGGTTCCGGCGAGGCTTGCGGCGCAGGCGCGGGTGGCTTGGAAGGTTCGGCTGCGACTGGTCGTGCAGGTGCGGGAGCAGGCGCAGGTGCCGGGCTGGCTCCGAAGGCAAAGCCGCCGCCTTGCAGCGTGCCGAAAGGCGCCGATGCGGGGAGCGGAGCGGGGCGCGGTGCAGGCTGCGGGACTTGCTGGCCAGAGGGCTGTCCAGAAGGCTGAGGAGCGGGCCGGGAAAAGGCTTGTGCAGCAGGCTGGGCGCTCGGCTGCGGCACCGGCGGAGGGGTGCGCAGGGGCGGGGTCGGGACCGTCGCGGTGGGCACAGCCGGAGCTGGCGGAGCCGCCGCCTCGGCGCGAGCAGACGAGCGCTGGCGCAGCGCCATTGCGATCAGGCTGACCAGCGCGATCAGCCCTGCGCCCAGCCACCACCAGATCGATCCGTCGGCGGGGGCGTTGTCCGTATCCAGCTCGGGTACGGCACCAGGTTGCGTGTCATCGGGAATTGCCGGAGTCGGTAGCGGCAGCGTTGCAGGCGCATCCACAGGAATGTCGGTCGCATTGTCCTGGGACTGCTCACCAGAGTCTTGCGGTGTTGCGGGCTCGGCTTGAATAGGGGCAGGGGCAGTCTGGCGTGGTTCGCGCTGGGTCCGCGGCGTGTCCGCCCGCTGACTGGCGGCGTCGCGCTGGCGCTGTTGCGGGGTGGGCACGGGCACCGGGGCGATGCTGGGCAGCGACGGGCTGGTGGTGCTTGGCGCGGGTTCGTCGGTACGGCGCGGCGGCGACGATTCGGCATCGACCGGGCCCTGCACATCGCTCGGCGGTTGCTGCTGCGGCGGCGCGCCTGCCGGAAGCGAAAACCCGCCCGAAGGTGTTTCCTGCGCAGACACAGCTTCCGCACCCGCAGACGATACCGCCACCACGAGCGCCAGGACCACCGGCACGACCTTGCGATACCCTGTCTGCGTTGCGTCCATGCTCTTGATCTTCCCCATCGTACCCCGAACGGCCCTGTTTTCCTGCGACACAAGGTCTTCCTGCAACGCCGGTGGCGCGCTTAATCCGCGCTGAATGCATTGCAGGAGATGACATCAGCCGTGTGCCGCATTAGATGAGGCGCATGTCCGATCAACCCCAAACACGCTTTCTGGGCAAAGACAGCCCGATGCCGACATCGCCCGAGACCGCGGTGCTGGATTATGTAGCCAACCCGCGTCCCGGCAAACCGTATCTGGTGCGCTTTGCCGTGCCCGAGTTCACCTCGTTGTGCCCGGTGACCGGGCAGCCCGATTTCGCGCATCTGGTCATCGACTACGCACCCGACCAGGTGATGGTCGAATCCAAGTCGCTCAAGCTGTTCCTGGGCAGCTTCCGCAACCATCAGGCGTTTCACGAGGACTGCACCGTGGGAATCGGCGAGCGGTTGTTCGACGAGATGCAGCCGCACTGGCTGCGCATCGGCGGTTACTGGTATCCGCGCGGCGGCATCCCGATCGACGTGTTCTGGCAATCGGGCGAACCGCCTGCGGGGCTTTGGCTGCCGCCGCAGGAGGTTCCGGGCTATCGCGGGCGGGGCTAGAGCCCCAGGGCTGCCAGGATCGCCGCCCAGCTCACCAGCTTGAAGTTCTGCGTTCCGCCGCCATTGTCGCCATCCTGCGCGATAAACACGCCCTGCTCGAAGCCGGGGCCGAAATTGCCCGTTGCTAGCTCGATCCCGTCGGTTTCGGACGTGCCGTCGAGCATTCCGCCGTTGATGCGGAAGCGGCCCAGCAGCCTGCCCGTGGCGGTATCGAACACCGCATAGGCATTGTCGCCCTGGCTCGATGCGACGAGCCAGCTGCTGGCAACTTCGCGCGCTGCAATCGCCAGGCCTTCGACGTCGGCGACCAGCGCCTTGCCATCGGCTGCGGCAAACAGGACGGGCGCAGCATCGGGGCGCGCGACATCGATCTTCCAGATGCCGACATCTTCCTCGCCGACGAACAGCGATCCAGTCGCAGGGTCGATCACGCAGCCTTCGATCTGGGTCGCCAGCTTCCAGCTCGCGCCCATCTGGTGTTCGACTTGGCCCTGCTTGTGGGAGATGCGAATCTGGCGGACGCTGCCGTCCTTGATCGCGGCATAGACCGTCATCGCATCAGCCGCGCCCACCATGGCGGTGCGCGGGGCGGGGGCGACGCACACGCCATAGCCTTCGCCCGGACCGCTGGGTACGCTGGCGAGCGGGGAGAGTGCTGCTGTGACCGGATCGAGCAGGAACAGCGCCAGCTTGGAATTGACCGGATCGGTGCGGTCGCTGGCGATCACCACGATACCGTGCTCGCCCGCCTGCAGCGCAACGTTGTTGTAGCGCCCCGTCAGCGACGATCCGCGCACCTTGCCATCCATGCCATAGACGTACAGCCCCGCCTTCTTGTCGGTGCCGACTATCAGGCTGGCGGCTGGGTTGTCCGGGTTGCGCCAGATTGCCGGATCGTCCGCTGCATCGGCATTCGCCGTGCCCACCGGATCGGTTTCGCGCGCCGCGGCGACATCGGTTGCGGGCAGGGCATTGGCGATGCGGGTTGCAAGCGGAACCTCCCTGGACGCGCATCCCGTCGCGACAAGGGCCAGCAAGCTGCAGCCCAGCAGGGCGATGCGAGGAAAAGCGATCATGAGCAGATGTTCCTTTGAACAAGCGGACGAAGTGACCCGGCGCCGCTGCCACGGGGATGCGACGCGTTCATGACAGTTTTGCGCACAAACTGACGCAAATCCGCAATCCTGGCGTCATCCATCCGTCGCCGAGCGCTGTTAGCGGCGCTGCGACAGCGGACTTGCCGCTGATTGATTCGGGGGTTTTCGATATGACGAAATTTCAGGGCTTCGGCCTGCGCGCGCGCCGCGTGATGCTTGCGGGTATTGCCGGACTTGCGATGGTTCCGAGCCTTGCCGCCGCACAAGAGACGGTAGCGGACGATCAGCAGCGCCCCGATGGCGATCAGGCGATCGTGACCTCGCAGGACATCGTGGTGCAGGGGCAGATCGGCTATCGAAACCGCATCGATGGCGCCGAGCCGGTGCTGGAATACGGAACCGAATATTTTCAGCGCTTCGAACCGCTGACCGCTGGCGACGCGCTCAAGCGCGTTCCTTCGGTCACCTTCCTGTCCGATGTCATCGAAAGCGATGGCCCCCGGCTGCGCGGCCTGCCTCCCGGCTATACCCAGATTCTGATCAACGGCGAGCGCGTGCCCGGCGGCCAGGCCGACCGCTCGTTCTTCCTCGATCGCATTCCCGCCGAGCTGATTTCGCGGGTCGAGATCGTCCGTTCCAACTCCGCACGCCGCACCGGGGATGCCGTCGCAGGATCGCTCAACATCGTGCTGCGCGATGGCTATCAGCTTGATGGCGGCTATGTCCGCGGCGGAGCGCTCTATTATGACGATGAGGAGTTCGAGCCCAGCTTCGGCGCGGTGTTCGGCGGCAAGGTTGGCCCGGGTCGTCTGCTGATCGGCGGCAACTTCCAGGGTCGCCACAATCCCAAGCTCAAGTCGAGCCTGCGCTTCAGCGATTCGCCCGAGAACAACCCCAGCTTTGCCACGCAGGATTTCGACAATCGCGAGGATCAGACCGATACCCGTGACGGCAAGGATTACTCGGTCAACGCCACTTACGAAATTGACGGCGCGGACACCAATTTCCAGCTGCGCGGTTTCTATGTCCGCACCGACCGCACCGAAGATGAGCGCAGTTTCGAATACAACGATCCCACCGCAATTAACGGTCCAGTCCGCAATGGTGCCGCCAGCGGCAATTTGCTCACCGACAACGCCAATGTGAACGAGATCGATCAGGAGAACTTCACGATCGACGGCAAGCTGTCGCATCAGTGGTCTGCGGGCAAGACGACGCTTCGGATCGGCTATGCCAATTTTGACGACAAGCAGCGCGAGACCGAGTTCGAGGTCGATTTCGACCGCCCCACCCCGCGCTTTACCGGCGATTTCACGACGCTTGATGTAAGCGATAGCGAATTCACCGTGAAGCTCGAACATGCGGTGGACCTGGCCGACGAGGTCAAGCTGGTGTTCGGCGGTTATTATCAGGACAAGGACCGCGACACCGCGATCCTGACCGTACGCAACCGTTTCAATGTTGCGGCCGCCCGCAACTGGAACCAGTTCGAGCGCAACCCGACCGAACTCAACACCGCTTTCGCCGCGCCCGCCTTCACGCCCGGGAGCATCAATTCCATCGAGGAACGCCGCATCGACGGCTTCGCCTTGGTCGAGGGTCGCAATGGCGGGTTTTCGTGGGAAGCGGGCGTTCGCTACGAGACGACCGACCTGACGATCATCGACGCCACCGGTGCGGCCGCCGGCGCGCTGGGCAATGACTATTCCAAGCTGCTGCCCTCGGCCTCGTTCAAGTACGACATCACCGATCAGGACCGCATCATCGGATCGGTGGCGCGCACCAACCGAAGGCCTGAGTTCAACTTTCTCTCCCCGGCGCTGCTCGAGGCAGAGCTTGGCGACAACGATTTGCTGGGCAATCCCGGGCTCGATCCCGAAACCGCCTGGGGCTTTGATCTTGGCTATGAGCGGCGCATCGGGCGGGGCGGCATCGTCGGCATCAACTTCTTCTACCGCGACGTCCAGAACCTGATCGAACTGACCAACACCGGCGTTGTCGGTTCGGAAGGCGCCGGAACTTTCGTCTTCCAGCCGCTCAATATCGGCGACGGCAAGGTCTATGGTGTCGAGTTCGACCTTTCGACCGACCTTGGCTTCCTCGGCCTTCCGGACACCGGCATCTTCGGCAACGTTTCCTATCTGGACAGCGAAATCACCGACGTCTTCGGCAAGCGCCGGTTCAACGACCAGTCCAAATATGTCTACAACTTTGGCGCCATCCAGGACGTCAAGTCGATCGGCATCGCGTTTGGCGCGACCTATCGCAAACAGGGCAACGCCTTTGGCCGGGTGATCGGGGAGGAAGTGACGACCAGCTACGGCGCCGATCTCGAGATCTTCATCGAGAAGCGTTTCGGCAACAGCCTGACCATCCGTGCGGTGGGGTCCAACCTGCTGAACGGCAAAAAGCGCGAAGTGTTCAACAAGTTCACCACCGTCGAAGACCAGACCGATCGCAGCTTCGACGAGTATGAACTCGAAGCGGAGGAAGCCGGACCGGTGTTCCAGGTGATCGCCCGTTACGCATTCTGAACCGCGGCTGACCTGCCGATCCTCGCAATGCCGCGAGCCTGTCCGGGCTCGCGGCATTTCCGCTTCCGTAAACTGCTGACTCCAGCTACATTCGTGCCCGATGACAAACCCCACAGCCATAAGCCACGATCACCCGATTTCCGTCGATGCTTCCGAGATCGATTTCATGGGGCACGTCAACAATGCCCATTATCTCAAATGGGTGCAGGATGCGGTGGTTGCGCACTGGCAGAACATCGCCCCGCCCCAGGCGGTGGCCGAGCATCTGTGGGTCGCGCTCAAGCACGAGATCACCTATCGCAAGCCTGCTTTTCTCGACGATCAGGTGATCGCCACCGTGGTGCTGGAGAAGGTTCACGGCGCGCGCGCCTTCTACGAGACAATCATCCGCCGCGGCGAGGATGTGTTGGCCGAAGTCAAATCGAGCTGGTGCTGCCTCGATGCTGAAACGCTGCGCCCCGCGCGGCTGGCCGAGGATATCAAGCGCCGCTTTTTCGGCAGCTGATCCTCACCCCACCAGTCCCAGGTTGACCAGGATCGTCAGGAACAGCGTCACGACGATCGTCGTGCAGGTGAGCAGCAGCGCCAGCCGGAACATGCCTCCGATCCGCGACGTGCCATACGCATGGCGGAGTTGCCGGTACATGTGGAAGGGCGCGTAGAACAACGCTGCCGGGATCACCAGCCCGGGCACGATTCTGAACTTCACCGACAGCGTGACGACGATGAACAACAGCGACATGAACGCGATCGAATAGGTCGTGAACACTGCGTGGTCGTAGAACCGGTGCCCGCGCTTGCCGAGCGTCGCCAGCCAAACGAACGGGATCGACAGCGGTATCAGCAGCCAGGCGAATTTATAGCCGTTGGACTGGATCTTGTAGAGCAGCAGCTCGGGGTTTTTCTTGGCCTTGCTTGCCAGCTTGTTGATCCAGGCATCGAACGCCTTGAAACCGGTATCGACATCCGAGTTGAAGTTGAACATGTCGGCCATGTTCTCCCCGCCTGGCCCCAAGGCTTCGGGATAGCGCGCCTTGCCCTCGGTCGCATAGGTCAAACCGTTGACCTCGCGCTTCAAGTCGGTGATCTTTTCGGTCAGCGCGGCGCGGCCCGGATCGTCGGCGGAAAGCTTATCAAGCTCGCTGCTGCTGGCGGCGATCTTCGGCTCGATCTGCGCGATTTCCTTGCGCATCTCCTCGCGCCAGTCGCTCACCCCGATGACCCTGGTGCCCTCCTTGTTCTTGATGGTCGAATCCCCGGTGAAATTGGGCGAGCCGACATAGGAGAAGATCGCGAACATCATGAAGATGGAAAACAGGAACAGTGCCATCGGGCTGATGAACTTGGCGCGTTCGCCACGGATGTAGCGCCGCGTCAGATGCCCGGGCTGCCAGGCAAGCAGCGGCAGCGTATTCCAGAACTTGCCGTCGAAATGCAGCACCCCGTGCAGGATGTCGTGCCAGAAGGCCGAGATCGAGCGGTGGACGTGCGCCGCCTGGCCGCACTGGTGGCAATGCGGGCCGGTAAGCACGGTTCTGCAATTGAGGCACTTGCCGTGCCCGTCCGCAGTGCTCTCGCCGGCGTTCGGCTCGGCCGCGCGGGCCCACATGCCGCCATCGGCAATCGTGCCAACTGCTTCGAATTCGCCGCTCATGCCTGTTGCCGCCCCGCACCCGTTCCATCGCCCCCTCCTGTCTAGCTTTAGCCTTGCAGGTGGCCAAGCAATTTGTCGGCGCGTCCACGCCACCGGTATTAGCCATTGCCTTTGATCTGCGCGTGCGGTTAATCGCCGGGCATGGCCCATTTCGATCCCAAGACCTATCGCAACGCGCTCGGACAGTTCGCCACAGGCGTGACGATCGTCACCACCCGCGACAGCGAAGGCAATGCGATTGGCGTCACCGCCAACAGCTTCAATTCGGTCTCGCTCGATCCGCCGCTGGTGCTGTGGTCGCTGGCGCGTTCGGCGCGATCAATGGCAGCCTTCGAACAGGCTGGCGACTTTGCCGTGCACATCCTGGCCAGCGATCAGGACCATCTCGCCAATCTGTTCGCCTCGCGGGTCGACGACAAGTTTGCGGGCATGGACATTCTGGGCGACGGGCCGCCGCGAATCGACGGTTGCTCGGCGCGACTGGTGTGCACCACGCGTCATCTGTACGAGGGCGGCGACCATGTGATCATGGTCGGCGAGGTCATCGACTACGAGAGCGAAGGCAAGCCACCTTTGCTGTTCCACAGCGGCGGCTATGCCGATCGCATCGCCCGCGAGGCACGCTCGGGCCCGCCGCCGGTGCTCTACACTGTCGAGGACCGCATCGCGACGATCACGCTCAATCGCCCCGACACGCGCAACGCGCTGGCCGAAGAGGTCATCGGCGCGCTGGTATCGGCGCTCGAAGCGGCCGACGCGGATCCGGAAATCGACTGCGTGATCCTGACCGGCGAGGGGCCCAGCTTCTGTTCGGGTGGCAACATCAAGCAGATCAAGGCGCTGACATCGGAACAGCATATGAGCCCGATGGAGCTGGAAAACTGGTACAAGACCCAGATCCAGCGCATCCCGCTGACTATGGATCGCATGTCGGTGCCGGTCATCGCCGCGGTGCGGGGACATGCGATCGGCGCAGGGTGTGATCTGGCGTGCATGGCGGATATCCGCATTGCCGCCGAGGATGCGGTTTTTGCCGAGAGCTTCCTGCGGGTCGGCATCATCCCGGGCGATGGCGGAGCATGGCTGCTGCCTCGGATCATCGGCCTCGCCAAGGCCAGCCAGATGATGCTGACCGGGGAATTCATCGATGCCCACAAGGCCGAGCGTTATGGTCTGGTGTCGGAAGTGGTGCCGGTCTTTGCGCTCGCCGAGCGCGCCAAGGCGCTGGCGCGGATGGTTGCGCAGTTCCCGCCTTCGGCGATCCGCAAGACCAAGCGACTGATCAAGGATGCGCGTGATGTATCGCTGGCGGAGCATCTCGATCAGGCGGCCATCTGGCAGGGCGTGCTGCAGCAGATGGACGATCACCGCGAGGCGATCGACGCCATTCTCGAGAAACGAGCCCCCCGGTTTCAGGGCAAGTAACGGCGCATTATGCTGCGCGACACGTGACTGAGCCGCGCGCAAGTATTAACCATTAGCGCGGCTATTCGTTAACTTTTTCGAATCAGTTCTATTCGGAAGGCCCAGCTCGTCGGGTACGACTGGCAAGGTCAAAGTCGCGCAGCGACGACGGCGAAAGCGCACAAAAAAATGACCCCGGCTTTTTGGCCGGGGTCAAATGCTTGAAAAGCCGAGCTATCAGCTCAGTTCCAGCCGCCGCCCAGGACCCAGTCCCAGAACCCGCGGACAGGCTTCTTGGTACGCTTTGCCATTTTTAGCACTCCTTATTTGGGCGCGAAATACGATCCACGCCCAATTTCGAAGGTTAACAGAATGTAAATTGGTCAACAAGACGTTAACGATATGCCACGGCAAGATTGCCGCGCAAGCTAGGCGCGCGAAAGGGATATCGCCCGCGCGGCGCGGGAAACGGGGATTTCGGAAAGCTTTCGCGCAGCCCTATGCGCCCGGCGGCAGGTCCGCCGCCAGGGCACGCAGGTCGCTGCTGACAGTTTCAGTCGGCGAAGGACTTGGGCGCTGGCGATGCGATCGTCATTTGGCCTGCACCCACCTGCTGCACTTCCAGCAGACGCTCTGCAACGCCACTGCGGCCAAACCGGAAGGCGCCATCCAGACCGATAAAGCCGCCCGCATCGCGCAGCCGGTCCATCGGGAAGGGCGTTCCGGGTTTCCAGTCGCGCGCAATGCGGGTGGTCAGCAGCACGCTGTCATAGCCGAGGGTCGAAAGGCGGAACGGATCTGTGCCGAACTGCGCGCGGTATTTGGTGGCGTACTGACGATACAGGCCATCGGACACGCTGGCGAACCAGGCACCGCGCACCGCGGGCGAGGTGGCGAGCGCGCGTTCGGTGTTCCACAATTCGGTGCCCAGGATGCGCGCGTCGGTGCCCCCGTTGGCGCGGATCAGCGGTACGATGCGGATGGCGGCTGCACCGCTGTCGGCGATCAGGATCGCCTCATAAGCGCTCTCTTGCTGCATCTTCCTGAGCGCCGTGGTCACCGCCGCGTTGCCCGACCCATAGCTCTGCATCGATACCACGGTGCCGCCTGCGGCCTTGACCGACGCCAGTATCGCCGACGAGGCGCGCTGGCCGTAGGTCCCGGCGGGGACCAGAGCGGCAAAGCGGGTGATGCCCTGTGCGCGGGCGTGGCGGACGACACGGTCGATCGACTGGGCAGGGACATAGCCCATGATGAAGACGTTGTTGCCGGCAATGCCGACATCGTTGGAATAGCTGATGATCGGGACATTGGCGGCCTTGGCGGTGGCGGCCATGGCGACCACGTCATCGCCCAGCAGCGGCCCCAGGATCAGCCGGTTGCCATCGGCGATCGCGCGCTGCGCTGCGGGCAGCGCGCCACGGGCGGTATCATAGCTGGTGATGCGGATATTGCTGGCCTTAGTGTCCATCAGCGCCAGCGTGGTTGCATTGGCGATCGACTGGCCGACCGCGGCGTCCTTGCCGGAGAGCGGCAGCAGCAGCGCAATACGGTGCCGCGAAGCGTCGCTGGGCAGCGCACCGGTGATCGGGCCGTCGTCGGGACGGGCGGTGGGCTGGTCGGGCTGCTGGCTGGGGGTGGAAGGCGGCGCGGTCTTGGGAACCATGGTTTGGCACGCAGCCAGGAACATGGTGCCCAGCACCAGCATGAGGATGGCCTGCCATTTTCGATAGAGGTGTTTCACAGCTTGTCGCTCCCGCCCTGCCGGTCCATGAACATCCGCGTGACTCATGATCCCGAACCCGGCCTGTATATCGTTGCGACACCAATCGGCAACCTTGGTGATCTGTCCACGCGCGCCCGACAGGTGCTGGAACAGGCTGATCTGATCGCCTGCGAGGACAGCCGCGTCACAGGCGGCCTGCTGCACCATCTCGGCTTCAAGCGGCCTCTCGTCCGCTATGACGACCATGCCCGGCCCGCCGACCGCGAACGGCTGATTGCTGCGGCCTTGCTAGGTCCGGTGGCGCTAGTGAGCGATGCCGGGACGCCGCTGATCTCCGATCCCGGCTACCGGCTGGTGCGCGAGGCACGCGAGGCGGGTGTCGCGATCCATTCGGTCCCGGGGCCATCGGCGGTGATCGTGGCGCTGACCCTGGCGGGTCTGCCGACGGACAGATTTTACTTCCACGGCTTCCTGCCCAACAAGGCCGGCGCGCGTGACAGGGAGATCGCAGGCCTTGCCGCAATCCCCGCGACACTGGTCTTTTATGAAAGCGCCAAGCGGATCGCCGCCTGCCTCGCCGCTTTGCACGCCATCCTCGGCGATCGCGAGGCGGCGGTGGTGCGCGAGATCAGCAAGAAGTTCGAGGAAACCCGCACCGGCACCCTGTCGGAACTGTCCGGATACTATTCCGATGTCACGCCCAAGGGTGAAATCGTGCTGGTCGTCGGGCCGCCCCTGGCCGACACCGGCGAGGCAGACGAGGATGTGGTTGAGGCGGCGCTGACCGAGGCGCTTGCGAGCATGCCGCCGGGCAAGGCCGCAGGCGAGGTGGCACGGCGCTTCGGGCTCGACCGCAAGGCGCTATATGCGCGAATCATGGCCGAGCGCGAAAGCGATGGCTGAAGCGCGCCGTAAGCAGGCCGAGACCGCCGGACGCCGCGCCGAAACGCTAGCGGCATGGTGGCTGCGACTCAAGGGCTGGCGCATCCTCGCCAAGCGCGTGCGCACACCGCTGGGCGAGGTCGATCTGGTGGCGAGGCGCGGGCGGATGGTGGCGTTCGTCGAGGTCAAGCACCGGGCCACTGCGCAGGAACTCGACCAGGCCATCGATCATCACCGCCTGCGCCGCGTGGCCGCGGCTGCCGAAGCGCTGATGCCACGTTTCGTCCGGGCACACGATGATGCACGGATCGACGTGATCCTGCTTGCACCGGGCCGCTTGCCACGCCATCTGACGCACGTCTGGCAGGGCGACTGATCGCCCGGCACCAATCCCGATATCCGCCAATCCTGATACCCCAAAGCAAAGGCCATTCCATGAAGATCGCGGTACAGATGGACCCGATGCCCGGCATCAACATCAAGGGCGACAGCAGCTTTGCGCTGATGCTGTCGGCGCAGGCGCGCGGCTATACGCTCTATCATTACGATGTCGAGACGCTGACTTATGAGGCGGGGCAGGTGACGTGCCATGCCCACCCGGTGACGGTGCGCGCCGTGCAGGGCGACCATTTCACTTTCGGCGATCCGGTACGGCTCGATCTGGGCGAGGATGTCGATGTCGTGCTGATGCGGCAGGACCCACCGTTCGACGTCGGCTACATCACCGCGACGCATATCCTCGAACGGCTCAAGGGGCGCACGCTGGTGGTCAACGACCCCGCATCGGTCCGCAACGCGCCCGAAAAGGTCTATGTGCTCGATTTCGAGCGCTTCATGCCGCCGACACTGGTCACCCGCTCGCTCGACGAGGTCAGGCGCTTCCAGACAAAGCACGGCGCGATCGTGGTCAAGCCGCTGCACGGCAATGGCGGCAAGGCGGTGTTTCTGGTTGGCGAGGATGGCGCCAATCTCTCTGCCCTGGTCGAGCTTTTCGGCCAGATCTGGCGCGAGCCGTTCATGGTGCAGCCGTTCCTTCCCGAGGTCGCGCAAGGCGACAAGCGAATCGTTCTGGTCGATGGCAAGGTGGCAGGCGCAATCAACCGCAAGCCGGGCGAGGGCGAGTTCCGCTCAAACCTCGCAGTGGGGGGCTACGCCGAATCCGCCACGCTGACCGAGCGCGAGCAGGAGATCTGCGACGCGATGGGCCCCGAGCTCAAGGAACGCGGACTGCTGTTCGTGGGTATTGATGTGATCGGAGGCAAATGGCTGACCGAGATCAACGTCACATCGCCCACCGGCATCGTCGCGATCAGCGCTTTTAACAACAGCGACGTCGCAGCGATGATCTGGGGTGCGATCGAGGCCCGCTTGAAGACATAGTCATGAACGATTTTATCCTCAATCTGGTAGCCAGCGGCGGATATTGGGGCGTTGCCCTGCTGATGGCGCTGGAAAACGTGTTTCCGCCTATCCCGTCCGAGCTGATCATGGGGCTGGCGGGAATCGAGGCGGGCAAGGGCCACATCAACCTGTGGGCCGTGATCCTGGCAGGCACGGTCGGATCGGTCGCAGGCAACTATTTCTGGTACGCCATCGGTCGAACGTTCGGGCTCAAGCGTCTCGATCATTTCGTCGCCCGCTGGGGCCGCTGGTTCACGCTCGACCACCGCGAAATATCCCGCTTCAACAATCTGTTCCACCGCCACGGCGCCTCGACCATCTTCTTTGCGCGGATGATCCCCACGGTCCGGACACTGATCTCGCTTCCCGCGGGGATCTTCCAGATGAGCCGCACCAAGTTTCTCGTCTGGACCTTTGCAGGAGCAGGACTGTGGAATGTGGTGTTCGCCGGGATCGGCTTTCAGCTGGGCTCGCGGATCGAGGAGATCGATCGCTATACCGGACCGATATCGACCGGGGTGATCGTGCTGATCATCGGCGCCTATCTGGTGCGGGTGATCTTCTGGCGGCCCGAGGCAGGCAACAAGACCGAAAGCTGAGCTCGCGGCTCAGGCCCGTGGGTGCGCGTTTTCGTAAACGTCCAGCAGTTGTGCGGCGTCGACCTGGGTATAGATCTGGGTCGACGACAGGCTGGCATGGCCCAGCAGCTCCTGCAACGACCGCAGGTCCGCGCCGCCCGCCAGCAGGTGGGTCGCAAAGCTGTGGCGGAGCGCGTGTGGCGTGGCGTCCTCGGCCAGTCCGAGCAGCCGGCGCGCGTTCATCATCGAACGCCGCACCAGCGCAGGCGACAGCGGACCGCCACGCGTCCCCCTGAACAGGGGCGTATCGACGGAAAAATCAAACGGAGCGAGCGCGACGTACTGGCTGATCGCGTCGCGCAACTGGGGCAGCACGGGCACGACCCGCTGCTTGTTGCCCTTGCCGGTGATCCGCAGCGTCTCGCCCAGCGGCAGCACCGCGGCGGTCAAACCCATCGCCTCGCTGATGCGCAGCCCCGCGCCATAAAGCAGCAGCAGCACCGCCCAATCGCGGGCCTGCACCCATCCGGGCGCATCGCGCGAAGCCATGACGTCGCCCAGCGCCATGATGTTGTCGGGTGCGATCGGGCGCGGCAGGCTGCGCTTGATCCGCGGGCCCTTGATGCGCGGGGCGCTGCCGTCCGAGCCGCTGTGTTCGCCAGCAAACGCCAGGAACGCGCGGATCGCCGACAGTTCGCGTGCGGTGCTACGGTTGGCGAGCCCATCCCCGCGCCGCGCCGCAAGAAAGGCGCGCAGATCGGCCTGGGTCACGTCGCCCAGCCGCCTGGCATCGGGTCGCTCGCCCCAGTGATCGGCGAGGAACTCGGTCAGTCGTTCGGCGGTCGCGACATAGGCGCGCACGGTATGCTGCGATCGGCGGCGGTTGTCCGCCAGATGCGCGCGCCACAGGCTGATCAGGGGAGGGGCGGGGTCTGCCATGTGCGGCAGGGTATCAGGCGACGGCGGCGGGCTCAATCGCCACCACCTCGGCGAGGATGGCATCGAGCAGCGGCATGCCCTGTGGCGTGACAGTGATCTGCAGGCCTTCGCGCTGGACAAGGCCCAGCCCAATCAGACGATCGGTTGCCACGTCATTGATCAACGCCGATTGTGCGACGCCCGAGCGCGCCGCCACCCGCTCCAGATCGAGCCCCTCGGCAAGCCGCAAGCCCATCAGCAGCGCTTCCATCGCCTGCGTTTCAGGATCGAGCGGGCGTTCGACCGACAGGCCGTTGCCGTTGCGGATGATTGCGGAGAGATAATTCTCCGGCTTTCGGTGGCGCTCGGTCGCCATGTTCCCGCGCCTGCCATGCGCGCCCGGGCCAATCCCGGCATAATCGCCATAGCGCCAGTAAGTGAGGTTGTGGCGGCTCTGCTCGCCGATCCGGGCATGGTTGCTGATCTCGTACGCAGGCAGCCCCGCCGCGGCGGTGATCTGGCGGGTGAGGTCGAACAGGTCGGCGCAATGGTCGTCATCCGCCGGAACGAGATCGCCGCGCCGCACCAGTGTCTCGAACCGCGTC
The DNA here is from genome assembly GCF_001295965.1 of Blastomonas sp. AAP25. NCBI lineage: Bacteria > Pseudomonadati > Pseudomonadota > Alphaproteobacteria > Sphingomonadales > Blastomonadaceae > Blastomonas > Blastomonas sp. AAP25. The sequence continues at coordinate 89,831 of NZ_LJHP01000016.1, read as the reverse complement.
CCCGGCTCGATCGTAAGCTGATAGAGCGACAGATGCCCGGTGCCGAAGCCGAGCGCACGGGTGAGCTCGCGCTCCCAATCGGCGAGCGACTGGCCGGGGCGCGCATAAATGAGATCGAAAGAGACACGCGCGAAGCGGTTCTGCGCGATGTCGAGCGCTGCCAGCGCCTCGGTCACCGAATGCGCACGGCCCAGAAACGCCAGCACATCCTCTTCGAGCGCCTGCAGCCCCAGCGACACGCGGTTGACGCCGGCGAGCGCAAGATCGCCAAAGCGCGCGGATTCCACCGACGAAGGATTCGCCTCGAGCGTGATCTCGATATCGTCGGCAAAGCGCCAGTGCCTGCCTGCCTGATCGATCAGAGACTGCACGAGCGCAGGTGGCATCAGCGATGGCGTGCCGCCACCGAAAAAGATCGAGCCCAGCGTCCGGCCTGGGAGCAACGCCGCCTCATGCGCCATGTCGGCAAGCAGCGCGGCTTTCCATTGCGTGATATCGACGCCATCGCGGACGTGGCTGTTGAAATCGCAATAGGGGCATTTGGAGACGCAGAACGGCCAGTGGATGTAGAGCGCGAGCGGCTCATCTCCCCTACCGCTCGCGGTAGAGAAGAGGTGCGTACCGCTATTCAAAAGCACGCCTCGACCAGCTTTGCAAAGGCATCGGCGCGATGACTGATGCTATGCTTGTGTGCGGGATCGAGCTCGGCGAAGGTCTGGTCGAACCCCTTCGCCACGAACACCGGGTCATAGCCGAATCCCAGCGTGCCGCGCGGCGGCCAGGTCAGCGCGCCGGTCACCCGACCTTCGAATACTTCCGCATGACCATCGGGCCAGGCGAGCGCGAGCGTGCAGATGAAATAGGCGCTGCGATCAGCGTCCGGGCCAAGTTCGGCGAGCCGCCCTTCGACCTTGCCCATCGCCATGTACCAGTCGCGGCCCGGCTCGCCCTCGAACCATTGCCGTTCGGCCCAGTCGGCGGTGTAGACACCAGGTCTGCCGCCGAGCGCGGCAACGCACAGCCCGCTGTCATCGGCAAGCGCAACGCAGCCGGAAGCCTGCGCAGAGGCATGCGCCTTGAGCAGCGCGTTCTCGGCGAAGCTCGTGCCGGTCTCTTCGGGCTCGGGCAGGCCAAGCCCCCCCGCCGACACCGGTTCGATGCCGAACGGTTCGAGCAGCGCGCGGATTTCACGCACCTTGCCCTGGTTGTGGCTGGCGATCACCAGCCGGCCAGGCTCGAGTTTGCGCGCTGCCATCGGATCAGGAAACCGCGCGGTCCTGCGCCGCAAAGATCTCGTTGCAGCCCATGCGCGCCAGGCGAAGCAGCCGCAGCAGCGCCTCTTCGTCATAGGGCGCGCCTTCTGCGGTCGCCTGCGCTTCGGCAATGTTGCCGCCTTCGATCAGCACGAAGTTCGCATCGGCATCCGCGTTCGAGTCCTCGATGTAATCGAGGTCGAGCACCGGCGTTCCCTGATGGATGCCGCAGCTGATTGCCGCGACCTTGGCGGTGATCGGATCTTCCTTGATCAGCCCCTTGGACATCAGGCCGTTGACTGCGAGCCGCAGCGCAACCCACGCACCGGAGATCGACGCGGTGCGGGTACCGCCATCGGCCTGGATGACATCGCAATCGAGCGTGATCTGGCGTTCGCCAAGCTTCTTGAGATCGACCACCGCGCGCAGTGAGCGCCCGATCAGCCGCTGGATTTCCTGGGTGCGGCCCGATTGCTTGCCTTTGGCCGCCTCGCGCTGGCCGCGGGTGTGGGTGGCGCGCGGCAGCATCGAATATTCCGCCGTGACCCAGCCTTCGCCCTTGCCCTTGAGCCAAGGCGGAAGCCGTTCCTCGATGCTCGCGGTAACCAGCACCTTGGTATCGCCAAAGCCGATCAGGCAGCTGCCCTCGGCATGCTTGGTAAAGCCGGTTTCGATGCTGATGATGCGCATTTCGTCGGGGGCGCGGCCAGATGGGCGCATAGGATGATTCTCCAGGGTCTGTCAGTGTTGCTGCGCCGATAGCGGGCGGCCAGCGCAATGGAAAGCACCAAGCCACTTGCCATGCCGGTTCAAAAATGGCAGTGGCGCGGCACTCCAGCGATCATGGGCGATTAGCTCAGTTGGTAGAGCATCTCGTTTACACCGAGACACCGCCAGCGAAATCGCCGCCGTTCCGTCATCTGGTAGCAGATCGGAAGGCGAACTTGTCGTGAACAGCAGCGAACAGACTGGCCAAGTTGTGGCCATGACAGGTGCTGCGTGAGTGGCCCCGTCAATTTATCATTGCACGCCACTGACGCCGAACGATGCTTTCGCATCGCTCATGCCTGGGCGTTCAATCTGTGTCAGTTTCTGGAGGCCGGATCAAATCGACCTGGCGGAGCAGTATGCAGGCAGCCTGATGTTGGACAATGGCGCGTTCAGCGAGTGGCAAGCGGCTATGAAGCGCGGGGACGAATGGTTCGTGCGGGACGATTGGTCGCCGTATTATCGCTGGCTGGAGCCGCGTCTGCACGGCAATCGGTGGGCGATCATACCGGACGCACCGGGCGCGCCTTCCCAGCTCAACGATGCGCTGCTGACCGACTGGCCTTTCGGGCCGGAACGCGCGGCCCCTGTGTGGCACATGGATGCCCCCGTCGAGCGCCTGCTGAGGCTATGCGACCGCTTCCCCCGCGTCTGCATGGCGTGGACCGGCATGGGTGCAGACAAGGCGGTCGGCTGCCAAGCGTGGTTCGAGCGTATGTTCGAGATTGCCCCCAGGTTGGAGGGCCGTTGGCAACAAATTCATCACTTGCGCGGCGTGTTGATCGCGCGGGAGTTTCCCTTTGCAAGTGCGGACGCCAGCAGCGGCGCGCAGAACGGGTGGCGATATGACACAGCATTCGACTTTGGCGACCGATGGCGCGGGCGGGCTGACTACCTTGCCCGCCTTGAGCAAGGCTCTTTCCCCCGAGCAGTTCGCAACCGCTTGCAGGCAAATCGTGCAGCAGCAGAGCGGCGATGCAGCGCACCGGGCGCTAGATATGCTGGTTACGAGCCTGCTGTCCAGCTTGGGCTATGGTGAAGGCATGGCGCTATTTTTGGCGGCAGTTGGCCAGCATCACACAGGAGTAGGGCAATGACGACACTTTATCTTTGCGGGCCGATCAACGGCTGCACCGACGCCGAAGCCATCAACTGGCGCGAGCACGTCAAGACCATTTGGCCTGGCACTACGCTGGACCCGATGCGGCGCGACTATCGCGGTAAAGAGGCCGAATGTGTTGATGAGATTGTCGAGCTGGACAAAATCGACATTGCCCGGTCAGACGCACTGGTCGTCAATTACGACAAGCCCAGTGTCGGCACCAGCATGGAGGTCTACCTGGCCTTTACGACCGGCAAGGGGGTTGTTGTGGTGGCGCGCCCCGACGCGGTTATTTCGCCCTGGCTCCGCTATCATTCGCACTCAATTGTGCATTCGTTCGATGACGCGGTTTTGGTGCTGAAGACCATGTTCGCATGACCCGCCTCTCGATCACCCGCGAACCCCAAGAAGGATAAGGATATGGACTATTTCAAGCACAGAGACCGCATGGAACACCAGAGGGCCGTTGAAGCCGAGGGCCGCGTTGCCGACAGCATGGATGTGCGCATTGCCTTGATGGAGCGGGTCCATGCTGGCGAGATTACGCTGCAACAGGCGCAGTCCGAATTGACGCGCATCAAGCGGGCGGCAAAGACGAATGGCCAGATTACCCGCGCCCAGGCCTACAGGGGTGCATCATGATCCCGGCACACGCCGGACAGCAGGACGATGACGTGCTGGCGTTGGTGGCGTTTGCGATCATCGAGGGCAGCGCCGGTTTGCGAGCCGCTGAACACGCCCGCGAATTTCAGACTGGCAATTGGACTGATGCTCTGCGGTCCGCCCGTGCCGCCATCGCTGCAATGAACCGGAGCAACGCATCATGACCCAGCCCGATAAGCCACGCTCTTGGCGGCATTCAATCTGGCGGTTGCGGATGGCATGGCTGCACTACCGGCTCGCGGCTGCTGATCGGCAGGTGTTCCTGTTGAACCGCGCGCTTTATCTTTTGTCTTACGAGGAGCCGACCCAATGAAGCCCAACCCCACCCGTGAGGATGAACGTGCCGCTGTGGTCGCTTGGCTGCGCCAATGCCGCGCTGCCAAACTGGAACACCACAGGCAAGTCTGCTTCCGAGAGGAAGACGACATTCTCGACGCGATTATCACGGCAGCGGACACATTCGGATTTGCAGCCGACCAGATCGAGCGCGGCGAACACACCCCCAAGGAGACACCCGATGCCCGATAACTGGCAGGACATAAGCAGCGCGCCAAGAGATACCGTGATTTTGGGCTGGCGCATCGGCGAGCAGAAATACCCGGTTGTGTGTGGCGTCCTTTATGACATGCGCCCCGGATGCTTGCTGGACACCGAGAAGGGCCGCTTCTGGGGCTGCACGCATTGGATGCCGTTCTCTCCCCCCACCGACAAGGAGCCATCATGACCGACCACAACGACCTCGCAGAGCGCATCGAGCGGGCGGATGGGCCTGATAGGGCGCTGGATGCAGTGATTGCGCGTGAGATGGCTGGGAACCCCGCCAATCACTGATTCACCGATCATAGGGGCGAATACATCACTGACGACCTTGCGCCCGCTTACACTTCCAGCATCGACGCTGCCATGCAGTTGGTGCCATATCACGATGAGGAAAAGACCGGGCTGTCTGGCCAGATGAAATGGTCGATCGGCCCAGGTTTCGCCGCTTCTTTCAAGGTCGGCGGCGTCAAATACGACAACCTGCAAAAGACGGACAAGGCTTATAAGGGCGAGTGGTTCTATGTTGCCCGCGTGTTTGGGGCGGAGGCCAGATCGAAGCATCCCGCCCAAGCGCTCGCAGCCGCCGCCCTTCGCGCCCAGGTGCAGCCATGACCGACCAGACAGAGCGAGAGCGCGCCATCTGCGACCGCATAGCCCGGCGCATGGGCGGACGATTTGTTGAACGCGAGGACAACCCGATGACTGACACACCCGAAGCCGTGGCTGCCGCATTCGGCGCATCCGACATGGCTTGTTATCTCTACCCCGGCGAGGAACAGCAGCCAGAGCGCGCGGCTTACTGCAAAGGGGCATCTGACCACGCCCGCCCCGACGCCGATATTGTGCGGCAGTTGGTGGAGGCTGGGAAGCAATACGAGGAAATGGCGATCCTGCACGGCCAGCAGGTCAGCGTGACGTTCAAGGACGCGAAAGACGGGGCAGCGTTTTTCACCGCCCTACGCGACCTGATAACAGCCCGCGCTGCTGGTTATGGTGGCCAGTCTTAGCACGTCAGCCGCCCCTGAGGGCAGCGGTTTCGCCTACGCGACGCTGATGCTCCAGCGCGGTCGCGAGGATGTTTCTGGCGGCGTTCACGTCGCGATTATGCAGCGTGCGGCAGTCAGAGCATTCCCACTCCCTTATTCCAAGATCTGCGATACCTCTCGGCCTCGACGCTGGCATGGTGCCGCACGTCGAACAGACTTGGGAACTCCAGCGCTCGTCAACATCGACATACACCGCCTGCCTTCTGGCAGATTTGTATCGCAGCATGTGTCTGAAGCTTGCCCAACCGGCATCAAGAACGGACTTGGCCATTCTCGTCTTTGCCAGCTTGGACGCGCTTACGTTGCCAACCGCTATCAGTTGGTTCTCCCGCGCAATCCTGGTGGACTGCTCGTGAAGGTGGTGACGGCGGGCGTTCGCAATTTTTGCATGGATCGCCCTGACCCGTTTCTTGTTTCCGGCGCGCTGTGCGGTCGCCAGTTGTTGTTCGTATTGGCGGTAATGCTGGAGCGCCGGTATTGCATCCCCTTCGCTGGTGGTAGCCAGTTCCTTCAGCCCCAAGTCTATGCCAACAGACCCGTTGCCGGTTGCCAAATCGTCGTCGACTTCACTCCGAAATGCCACATACCATCTGCCACGAGCGTCCTGCACGAACTCTCCTGCCTTGTAATCACCTTGGACGTCGCGGCTTTTCCAGAAGCGGTAGCGCAGCTTGAGGTATGTGGCGGTGTCATCAGAAATGCTTACAGCCCGCGGAATGAATGGGATCCAGCCCAACGCTCGCTTGCTGCCAAAGCTTGCGCGAAACCGCGGACACTTTCCATGCTGATCACGCGATCTAGCAAATTAGCGGCATACATTCTGCACAGTGTCGGAATGTAGACCCAAAAGTGTGGTGCTGCCCGAGACCAATTTCATCAACTGGTACGCGGTTGGCCAGCGACAATTAAGCCCGCCTTTGCGCCTTCGTTCCGCCTCACGTTGGGTTGCGACGCAAAAGTTCCAAACCTGATTACACGCTATAGCGAGCTTGCCTAGGCGTCCGGCGCCAGATTTGACACGGTATTTGAACGTCACCATCGACATTAACTTGTTATAGCTGGCAGCCTTTTCCAGCGCAAGCACAGGAGAAAACCATGCGCAGAATCAACCAATCCGAACTCGAGGCCATGCTCTACCAGGCCCTGAAAGCCGCCCCGGCGACCACAAAGAACGGCATGCGTTCCAAGCTGGCGATGGAGAGCGACCGCGCGCACGAAGCGATGGCCAAACACATCGCGGCCAGGCTGTCGGGCGATTCAACGGCTGTCGTGGTCGCGGATCCGGTTGACAATGGGTACTTCGACAAGCGGCCCGGCGTATGGGGCAAGGATGAGCCGGCGCCGGGCGGGTAGGGCTCAGCAAACCACCTTCTCAGCCAGCCAGGTGTTCGCCCATTGGCACCACCTCTTGGCCTGCAGATCGCGCCGATCGCCCCAGTCGAGCGCATCGCTCAGCCAGGTTTCATAGACCGCTTCCGACGATTCCGCCCCGACTGGCAGGGCAGGGCGCGGGTCCACCTGATCGGTTTGCAGCGCCAGCGGCGGTGGCGGAAGGTGCCGAACATCAGCGTCCCGCCCGCAGCCGCTCACTATCAGCCCTAGCGCGCTGACGAGCGCTAAGCCCCTGATCTGGGATATCCGCTGTTGCACTGTCCAATTCCTTTCGCCTGTCGATGATGTCCTGCCCCTGCGCCTTGATCACAGCGTCGCGCTTCTCTGCCAGCAGTGCGGCCTTCACGCGTGCGGCAATGATCGCCGCGGACTTTGCCTGCCATGCCGCCCGCTCGCTATTCACGCCCGCGCTGTGACCCCGACAATAGGCGAGGTTGACGCACGCCAGGCACACGCCCGCGATGATCAGGTAGATCTTGATCTTGCCGAAAAAGCCGGTGGCGACGTCCAGCATATCGCCGACACCGCTTGCGATCAGTTTGCCCATGGGTTATTCTCCCCGACGCTGGACCTGAAAAGCCTCTCAACGATGCGCAATATGACGGCCTCAAAACCCCGAAAGGGGCTGGCGGGTTGATCGCCGCTAGAGATGCCTGCCCCCCACTGAAGCCTTACGCTTTGCGTAGGAGATCATGTAGGTGGGGGCGGGCATCACTTGCTCACCACCTGCGCAACGCTGTCAGGCGCATAGGCTGCCGTCTGGATCAGCTTCTGCTTGTTCTTGTGCTGCACCCAAATGCCATAGGCCATGGGCGCGGCAACGGTCAGCAGCCCGGTGAGCGCCTGCAGTGCCTCGCTGTCGATCCAGCCGCGACCAAGCGCGAAACTGCCCGCTGCTGCCAGCAGATAGCGCAGCAGGGTCGCAATCTGCCCCTCGAGCGTGTTGTCGGTTACGATGATGGGGGTCTGGTCTGCCATGGTGGAATTCCTTTCTTATCGAGCCCGGAATGGGATGCGGATGCTGCGTTCGTCGATGCGGCCTGCGCTGGTGGTGACGCCGACAGCAACGATGCCATCGGTGCCGACAGCGCCCCCCGCGACACGCCAGCGGACAACGCCGGCTGTTTCGGTCACGAGGCTGATGGTCACGTCGTCCTGCGCGCACTCGACGGTCTGGTCGGTGATCGTCTCGTCGTCTGCCAGCCAGGCCGACCAGTCCATCTCGTAATCGAGCGCGGCCTGTGGATCCTGTGGAAGCGCGCGGAAGGTGGTCATGCTGCAAGCCTTTCGGAGACGATGAACGTTCTGGATTCTGCTGACACCGTGAAGCGCCGTGGCTCGGGATCGACCACGAACCGGCGGGGCTCTGGCAGCACGGTGAAGCGGATGGGTGCTGCGTCGACGATGAAGCGGCGCAGTTCTGGCTGAACGGTGAAGCGGTATTGCGGCGGGACTGATGCGGCCGACAGCACCATAGCCGTCGCAGATCCACCAAGCTCGAGCACACCCGCGCCACTGCCCGAGATGGCAACCCCAGCCTGCGCGCTGCCGGTCAGTGACAGTTCGCCACCAGCCTGCCCGGTGATGCCCACGCTGCCCGCTGCGGTGCCTGCCAGAGCGATTGTGCCCTGTGACTGCCCAGCGACCCGCACAGCGCCCGCAGCGGACCCGGCAAGGCTGATGCTGCCAGATGCCGCGCCTGCAATGCGTACCGCCGCCGCACCGCTGCCTGTCAGGCTGATCGTGCCGGATGCTTCCCCGGTGGTCGTTTCCTGCTGCGAGCCCGACGCGGTGCCGGTGAGGGCGATCGATCCCGATGCGGCCCCCGTGATGGCAACCGTTGCGGAACCTGTGCCGCCGAGCGTGATTGTGCCCGAAGTGGAGCCTGAGACAGCGGCCGCACCCGATGCCGTGCCCGTGATGCCGATGCTGCCCGCACCCGCCCCTGCGATGCTGACAGCGCCTACCGCGCTGCCCGTGATGCCTATCGTGCCGGACGATGCGCCCTGGATCCGTACCGTGCCTGATGCTGCACCCGAAAGCCCGAACGTGCCAGAGCTCGCGCCCGTGATCTGCACTGCCGCCGAGCCCGTGCCCGTCAGCGCGATGCTGCCGCTGGCCTCGCCTGTGATCTCGGTCGGCGCGCTGCCCGTCTGCCGCGCCCAGGCTGCGACCACGGCGGCAGATTGCCCGCCTGTCGTGCCCTCAAGGGCAGCGTCGTAATCTTCGGTCAGGCCCGACCATGTGGTGTTTGCAGCCGCGTGGCTGATCGTGATCGTCGGGCTACCCGCGTCAATATCCGCCTTGGCCGATGCGATGCGCGAACCGCTGATGCCGTTGAACGCCACACCCAGAACGTGCGCATTCTCGGCCAGCGTGATGCTGGGGTCGGTCGACGTCGTGCCAGCTGCGACCGCTGCTGTCGTGAGCGGCGTCGGGTCGATGTCATAGAGCGGATAGGTGGCGACACCCATACGCACCGCGTTCGATGTCGTGTTTACCACCACCGCGCCGCTGGTACCGGTTGGCACAGCCGCGATGTAGATATGCGCCGCCGACATGGCGCCGCCGGTCAGGTTGCGCGCCTTCTCCACCAGCGTTGCAGCTTCCCCGCCGATGGTCACGCTGGTGACATCGTTGGTCGTGCCCGCCGAACGCCAGGCAATGCCGACCGCGATATAGCGGGTATCGCTGGCCGTGCCGAACGTCATGTCGGTGAAGGTGTAGGAGGACAGGTCCGAGGCACTGACCGCGCCCGAGCCGAACGCCATCGACGATTCGACGCCGCCGCCAGCATCGCCGACCGTGCCGTTGCCTGATCCGGTCAGGTCGAGCGCACCCGATGCGTCGCCTGATATCGCCGATGTCGCTGTCGCAGTGCCGGTCAGGGCGATCGTGCCAGCCGAGGTTGCCGCGATCGCGACGGTGCCTGCGCCAGAGCCGGTGACCGCAATGCTGCCGGAAGCGGTCCCGGTGATCCCGCCGTCACCAGCGCTGGGCCGAAGCGCAAGAGTAAGAGCGGTCGCGGCATTCGAGACTGAATCGGTGCCGCTGCTGATCGTAAAGGCTGCCGGGTTGAATGCGCCCGATGACCACGCAGCGCTGCCGCCGCCGATCGCTACAGACCGAACGCCGCCAGACGCGAAAGCCCTGGTCAGGAAGTTGCTCAAGCCGGTGCCGACCATGGTCCCGATGGCGGCCGTGGTGACACCGCCGACACCTGCGCCATACGCGACAATGACTGCGCCGCTGGTTACTGGCGTGATCGCGGGCGGATCGGGTGCCCAGCCGTTAGTCCGGGTGGCCGTGGTCGCGGTCGTATCGAAAGGTGTCGTTGCGTCGACGCCGCGCCAGACGTGGATAGCGACCACGCCGCAGTCGCCTGCGTTGCCGGTTGCGCTAAGGCTTACCGTGCTGTCCGGGGTAGAGCCCATCAGTTTCCAGCTGACGGACATGGTAGAGTCGCGGGTGTCAGCCGCGTTTAGTTCTGCGATCTCCGCATAGCCGGATGTGGTGACGCCGATGGGCCTAAGAAGCGTTGACCCGGTCGCATAGGCCACCAGCACGATGTCGCCATTGGCAGGCGCGCTTGCCAAGCCCCCGGTGAGGTCAGTCAGCGATACGTTGGTGACAGTGCCGGTAGACGGAAGAACGTCCGCCGTTTTGCCACCAACGTATTCGATCGCCATGGGAGGTTACGCCCCGCCAGCGGTGAGCGTGAAGCCGGTAATCGTGACCGCCTGCGCGACCGCGATGTTCGTGTTGTCCAACTGAAGATCCCCCCCGCCGCCCGTCGCGGTCACCGTGCCCTGAATGTGCGCGGTCGTGCCGTCGCTGGCATAGATGCGGAAGTGGGCAGCCGTGCCGGTTGCATCGGCGCTGGTATCTTCCCAGGTGCCCGCCTTGGCCTTGCTGCCGCCCGATGCCGCTGCGAGCCAGTCGCTGGGCAGGGTGAGGCTCGCCAGCACGGTGCCAGCGTCTGCAGTCGCGACGGTTGCGGGAACGGTGCCGCTGCGGATGCGCAGGATTGCCCCGGTGCCGATCGCGGTTTCGATTGCGTCGAGCGCGGCGTTGCGGCTCGCGGTGCTAAACTGAAATGCCATTGGTGTATTCCTTTCGTGCTTAGATCAGGACGCGGCGTGCGCGGGTGGTTTCTTCGATGCGGTCGGCAAGGCCATTGGTGCCGCCGTTGATCAGGCGGGTGACGCGGCGGATGTCGTCAGCGTCGGCAGCGGTGTTGATCTTGCGCGACTGCCAGTAATCCAGGGCGATACGCAGGCCGATTGCAGGGTCGGCGGCGATCTCGGGTTGCGCCTCAAGCGGCAGGCCAAGCCGTGCGCCGACGGTGCGATAGTTTGCGCGCCCGGTCAGCTGGATAGGACCGCGCCCCTTGTACCGCCGCCCGTCGCCGGGTTGCGTGTTGCCCAGATCGCGGCGCCCTTCATAGGCCGCGCCGCTGGCGATTTCCTGCATGTAGCGGAACCGTCCGCTTTCGTGGCTCAACTGCCCCATGAAGTGCGCCAGGCGCAGCGGGGTGAAGATGGCATATGCGCCGCCGTGCTGGGCAAGCGATGCGCCGATTGCCTCGCAGTTTGCCCTGTGCTGGCCGCGCGACATATACAGGCAAAGCGCGGTCATCGTGCGCTGTCCGTTGATGCCGTCGACAGCGCCGGGATTGTACCCGGCAGCCAGAAGGGCCTGTTGCAGTTCGCGGATCATCAGAACCCTCCCTTGAGCCAAGCCAGCAAGGCAGCGCCCGCCGCGATCAAATATGTCAGCGGCGATTTGCTGAGCGCATCGAGCGTGCTGCGCTCACCCGACCGCCTGTCCTTGTCGGCCTTCAGCATCTCGATATCTCGCCGCATCTGTTCGAAATCCTGAGCCTGCATGTGCGTCTCGATCTTGATCAGCGCCTCGCGGACGTGCCTGGTTTCCGTCTGGTTTTCGTCCATGGCTTTCCGCATCGAGTTGATTGAATCCTGAACCCCCCGGAGCGAATGAATGATAGCCATGCGGCTGAAGTCGGCGTCGTCCATAGCGACGAAGATGTCCTGGTTGGCGCTGGTCATGCGTTCTGCACCAGCCAGCGCGCGATCAGGCTGCCGAGGTGGTCATTGCTGAGCCCGGTCGCGTCGCTGTGCGGGTGGATGTCGTCGGGGTTCCACTGTTTGAACACCGTCTCGCCATCGGCAGGCCCGCCGACGATTTCCTGGCTGTTGAAGCCCGAGACTTCCCAAAGGCGCATCAGCGGATAGTTCGTGCGGCCCTGCAGCAGCAACTGGCCGTCAGAAATGTCATCCTCGGAGCCTTTGACGTTGTGGCCGATCAGGATGATGCGGGCGCGCGGGTTCACAGCCCAGATGCGGTTGAAGTAGAACTCCATCGCCCCAATGAACGTCGCACGGTCGAATCGCGTGCCGGGCACGGTGGTCATGTCATAGAGGTTGGAACCGACGCCGGGGCTACTCTCGCTGAAGTAGGCCCATGCCCAATCGTTATAGCCGTGGTCGAAGATGAAATAGTCCGGCACGTTGCCATCGACCAGATACGGGTCAAGGATCGCCTCATAGGACGAGCCCCGGATGACCGCCTGTTCCTCGCTCGAAAGTGCCGACGCTGCGGGCTTGGTGCCAACCACGCGATCGCGCCACTTGCTGACCCAATCGGTGATCAGGTCGGTGCACTCAGCATCGCTCTTGCCCATCGCCACGCGCAGGTTGGCATAGCTCGCGCCGGTCCAGCCATAGGTGTCGCCAGTGGTGCGCCGTGCCGCGATACCACCCCGTGCCGCGCTACCGCCGATCGCCTCGTTGAAGATGGTGAGCCCGGTTGCCGTCGCCACGCGGTCGACATAGCTGCCAGCGATGCCGTCGCCCGCCGGAATCGAAGTGCCGAACCACACCGCCGTTTTGCCGCGCAGGGGGTTCAGGCATCCCAGCGTGTCCGAAATGTCGCGTGCAAAGCTGGCCTGGGGCTCGGTGATGAACACGCGAACGTCGCGGGTGCCGAGCGTGGTCACCGCAACATGGGTGGTGCGCGGCGGTGCAAGGCGCGGGGTTGCTGGAACGCGGGTGTCGAACGCGGTGCCGACATCGTAGAATGCGGTCACCTCGCCAAACTGCCCGGTGCCGCCGTCGATGTCCTGGCCGAACACGATTGCTGCGGTCGGCGAACCATTGGCCAGCACGTTCTCGACGCGCAGATATTGCCCCGCCCTGATCTCGAAAACCTGATGCTTCCAGCTCGCGTTCGTGGTCAGGGAGCCGGTGCTGCCGTAATAGCCATCGCTCGGCGCCCATGCCTTTTGGACATACGGCAGCCCATCGAGCACGGTCTGCACCTCGTCGGCGCGGGTGTCGTCGATCTCGAGCCGCTCGACGGTGACCAACTTGCCGCCGGGGATGGCTTCGAAGCCGGGCACGGTGACGTCGAAGTTCCACGCGCTGCCCTTTGCGAGCACTGCGCCAGCGGGAACGGTGACCTGCTGGTTCTCATACCGTTCGAACTCGTCGTTCACGCCGGGGATGAAAGGCGAACCGACCAGATCGCCGTCAGCATCGAAGAACGACGCCAGCGCCATCACGTCGCCCGAGGCAATGCCGCTGATCGAAAGCACCTGCCCGCCGACAACTGCCAGCGTCCAGCGCTGATACGCCGCATTGGTCTGCGCTGCGCCGGTGTTGGGGTTCCAATAGCCGTCTTCGACCGTCACGCCCTGGTTGACGGGGTGACCGATGGCTTTTGTGGTGCTGGAAAGGACGCCTGCGGCCTCGGCTGCGCTGGCGGCTGCTGCTTCGGCGAAATCGCGCGCGGCGACGGTGTTGGGGTCGTAGAGCGCAACGCTGATGGTCTGCTGACCGAATGCGATTTCAATGGCCATGCTCGGTCCTTATGCGGGAAGGGTGATGTGGCCGGATACCGGCAGAAGCCCGCCGAACAGGCGTTCAGCAGCGCCACCCGATGGCGTCATCAGGAAGTCGAACGGGAAGTATTCGATGCCATCGAGGTCGCTGTCGGCAGGCAGGACGCCCGTCGAATTGCTTCCGGTGCCAGCAGCCAGTGAGATCGGGACGGTCGTCACGCCGTCCGAATAGGCCAGCGTGCCGATGGTGAATGCCGCAAGGATCGTGTCGCTGTCGGGGGACGAGCGCACTTGCCCGGTGATCGTTGCGCCGGAATAGTCGGGACCAGTAAGCGCGATGACGTGGCTATATGCCAACTTGCGGGTCGCGGTGGGCAAGGTCACAGGCCCCTTGTTCGCGGCGGCAAGCGATTGCAGCCACGCGGTGTATTGCGTCGTCATCGTCGAGTTTCCTTGGCTCAGGGAACGTTATAATTCGGGTCGCCGCTCCAGCCCGGTGGCGGGTCTGCGGGGATCGGGAAGTCCGTGCCGTCGCTGGTGGCTGCTGCGCCGACGAACACGTAGCGGTCGCTTTCCATCTGGGTCAGGGCGGGCCGCAGAAAGGTCAGATATTCCTCGGTGATCAGATCCCAGAACACATCGTAGAGCGTCAGCTGATCGAGCCCGGTCAGTGTCTCGGCGGGGAAGCTGATCGTGCGGCCATCTTCCAGCGTGCCGGTGAACGCGACGATGACAATCTCGCCATCGCCTGGCGTGATTGGGAAGGTCGGGACATAGGTCCGAATGCGATAGGCACCGCGCGGATTGTTGGCCGTGCTGGCGACCTGATCGCGCTCCTCTGCGGTTTGCCCGATGACGGGGGTTGGCGGTGGAACGGCGACCTTGCCCAAGGCGAAATCGTGCTTTGCGGGGGTTTCCGATTTCAAGGTGAGACGCACCGCGAATGACAGCGGGTCGAACTCCCGCTGCATGATGACGGCCTGCCCGGTGTAGCCCAGCAATTCGCTGTCGATGGTGATCGTCTCTCCGGGCTTATAGAAGCGCCACGATTGATTGGCTGCGATCTCGATCGGCCCGATTTCGCGCGTATCGGTCAGCGCATAGGCGGCAAGCTGCCCGGCCTGCGTTGCATCCTTCACCAAATTCAGCGGCCAGACTTGTGTAAATGCCTGCCCATCTTCCTCGCGATAGGTCGTGCCGATGATTTCGTCGGCGGTGATCTGCTCCCAATTATGGGCAGGGCTGATATACTGCGGGCGCACGCCGTTCATCCGATCGCGCACAGACTGGACCGCGGTCGCGTTGCCGCCTTCCTCGAGCCAGTCGTCGTCCGTCATCGTTGCCAGCGACACGCGCGGGCGATGCCAGTCGAACGACAGCAGCGCGCCAGCTACAAGCCAGCGACCGCCGCCGGCTGCGCAGATGTCGTCGAGATTCTGGACCCGCTGCGTCTGAATGTCGTTGCCCTGACCGCCCTCGTAGATTGTCCCGTGCGCTTCCCACCCGTTCGCGTCGCAGTCGTTCGCCCAATCGACGATGGCAGCCCAATCGATGCCAGCCGCACCGATGCCGATGCCGAAAATCTTGATGCCGTCCTGATACCGGCCATAGGCATAAGTCCCGGCATGAAGCGCGGGGCACGTCGAGTAGACATAGGTGCTTTCGTCGCCCAGCCTGCAGGGGCCGTCACCACCCGGATAGGTGTCATCGAGGCGCGCATCATAGACCTTTTCGCCCTTTAGGATTGCGCCATGAAGCGGCTGCCCGCTTGCAAACACCTTGCCGTCACGGTCGAACTTATAGTTGGACCCGATGGCTGCGCAGCCCGATAGCTTGCTGGCAGTCGTCCAGCCTGGCGCAGTGCCATAAGGCGGGACCAGCGCCGCGCTCTCAGGGCGCAATCCAAGCTGGCTGACGGAATCATAGAAGCCCGTGAAATAGCCGCCGATCGGCTCAAAATCGAACTGCTCTTCAACGATTTCCTCGACAGGGCCGACGCCAGAAAAGACTTTGACCTGCCATAGGAACGGGTTTTCGACCTTTTTCAGCGTCTCGCCATATGCGACCTGATGACGCAGCACGCCGCCGCTAAAGCTTTCGCCAATCATGTAGGGGCGCGGGGGCTCTGCAGCGATGATGACATTGGTCGCAGAACCGCGCGCGGGAGGCTTTGGTGCTGCAAGCTGGCTGAACGTCGTGAACGCCACTGCGGCCGCAGCTGCGAAAGGCTGATGCGGGCCGGGGATGGCAGCAGCGATCGCCAGCAGCGCAGACGTCGCCTTGTCGCCAATGATGAGGCTGATCGGGGATGTGATGATCTTCCCGATCTTGGCAAGGCCTCTGCTCATAGCCGCCAAGCACCTTCTGCCATGCGGATGCCATCATCGCCGATGTCGACGAAGGTGCAATCCGGCACCGATTCATGCCAGCCAAGGAACTTGGACTTATCGGCCTTGATGTAGATCGCGTGAAAGCCCTGATCGCCGGGTGTGGCCATCATGTCGCCAACCCGCATGAATGCGACCGGGATGCGCAGGAACATGCCGTCGAGCAATTCAGGCAGGCTTTCTGCGCCCGTTTCCCTCAGAGCCTTCATGGCACCGAGGGCCGACCGAAAACGCGGCACGATTGGTAGATCATGGCCCATCTGCGACGCATGGAAGCGCGCCAGGTGGATGCACGTCCCTTGTCCCGTCCAGTCAAAGGGCTTGCCGATAAACCGTTCCGCCGTTGCAGTAGTGGCCAGCCGGCGCTGCTCGCTCTCCCTCATCGTGCGAACTCTTGCCCCGGGAACGTCGGAATCCCGACAGCAACACTCGGGCCGCTAGCAAAGCCGCCGCCGGAAGGTGGCCCCTTGACGCCCCAAGCGACCGAAACAGCCAGCCCGGTTGCGTTGTCGTGGCCCGTCTCGCCGGGGTAGATCGACTTGTGAAACGTGCTGCTCAGCCCGTTGCCGGTGTCCTTGTAGAACATCACCTCGAGCTCGGGCGTGGCAGTGATCGACACGTTGAATTGTCGGAACGATGCCTGCACCCGCGGCTGATCGACAAAGCCGACGAACCTCAGTTCAGGCGTGCCGACAACCTCGCCGGTGTCAGTGTCATATTCAGCAACCCACAGACTGACGCGGCTTTGCTGGATCGCTCCAATCGAAAGCGAGGTTACAGACACCAGCGAAGGCGGGGCGAACGTGATGTTCAGCGCTGGGATTTCCTGCCCGATGCCCTCTGACAGGCTGTCTATGCTGATAATCTGGCCAAGCAGGTCGTCGTCGGGCGAATAGGTGTCGCCGTCGAACGTCGTGATCCCGCCGTCGTTCAGCAGCACCGTGGCGTCAGGCAATTCGATCTTGAGCAGCCCCGTGATGCCGACCATCAGCGGGTTTCCTCAATCGTGAATTCGATCGGCACAACCTGATCAACAGACAGCGACCAAGCCCATTCGTCGCCTTCAACCAGGCCCTCGACGATCGGCACGGCAAGGTTGATGGTGGCGCCGTCGAGGAACGGGAAGCGCAGCAGCTCATTCAGGACGACAGACATTTCGCCGCTGGCATCAGCCCGCGCACCCGTCTTGACGTTGTGCAGATAGCTTCGGCCCGCCGTGTCTGTGATCGAAAGCCAATAGCCCTCGCGGCAGACATAGCCGGGTGTCAGCCCGCGAATAGGCAGGGTCTTGCCCTCGTGCCCTGCGCCATCCACGACAGGCGCACCCGGCGCGCCCTGGCTGACCAGCAGCGGGTAGGGGATGCGCACGCCTTCCTGCTTCCCAGCGATCAGCCGAGAAACCATGACGCGGCCCTGCTCAGGGTGAAACGGCCCATAAGTGCAGGCCAACTTGTAGCGCGAGCCCTTGCGATCGATGCGACCAAGGGATGCGACGCCGCGTTGCGTGAAGCCTGCGTCGATGAATACCGGCGTTGCAGATCCGCGAACGGCGAAGTCGGGCAGAACGATCATCGGCGCACCGTCCTTCTGCCGCTATTGGCCTGGCTGGTTTGCGCCTGGATCGCGCCAGCGTTGGCTAGCGCCGGGGCTGCGTTCACGATGCGGCCATCGACAACCACGTTGAAATAGGGTGAGGGGATGACATCGACGCGAGTGGTTCCGCCGCCCTGTCCGCGCGTGTGGTCGAGCACAGTCTCGCGCGGGTGAAGCATGGCCAGAAACCCGCCTTTGCCATCCATACCGCCCGAGCGCGCGCCTGAGCCCGTATAGCCGCCGCCGTCGAAACTGCGCGGCTTGTTGATGCTGGTCTGCACGCTTTCACCAAACGCGCCCATGCTGCCCAACTGCAGGCCAAGGCCAATCACAGACTGCAGGATGTCGAGGAAGTCGCCGCCTCGTATTGCGTTGGCGAGATTGCTTAGCGACTGCATCGTGGCGGTGGCCATGTCCTTGAAAGACTCGGTGACCTGAACGGCCGTCACCTTGGCCTTTTCACTGAAGCCACCCAGCGCCGCTTCCCAATCCTTGAACTGTGGAATGATTTCGGCGGGCAGGATGGCCCCGTAATCGATCTCCGACTGCAGGGCGTTGGCCTGCTTTTCCAGCGCCTCGCGTGCGCGGACATAGGCAGCATCTCCGACCTGCGACCGGATGGCCTCGAGCGTTGCCATCTCCTTTGTCAGGCGGTTGATTTCGCCCTGCAAGGGGAACAGCCGGTCCATTATGCCGTCGATGTCGGCCTTCATTCGATCGGCTGCGGCCTTCGTATCGTTGGCGGCGACTGTCATTGCACGCCCGGCGCTTCCGGCGCCTGCCGACACACCGCCGAGGCTCACGCCCATGTTTTTGAGCGTGGTCGTGGTGGTTGCCATCGTCGCGTTCGATCGCGCGATATCTGCGGACAGCGAGCCGCCAGTGCCGAACATGGCTGCGAAGCCACCAGCAGGGCCGCGCAATGCCTGGTTGCGGGCAGTGGTGCCGCGCTCGGCTGCGCCCAAGCTGCGGACAAGGCCGATGATGCGCTCGAGGTAGCCGATAGCGGGGATCATGCGCTTGATGAACTCCCAGAGTTCGGAGCCCGCGCGGGAAATCCCGCCTACAAAGTTGAAGTTGAAGGCGTTGCCTGCCGCGACCGCATAGCCCGAAAGGATCTGCAGGCCGCGTGCGAAGTCGTTGATGGCGACCATGTTGATGTTGATGGCCTGTGCCGCATTGGCCAGCATTGTGATAAACTGGGCGACCGCCGAGATCAGCGGGGTGAACACGGGAAGCAGCTTCGTTCCAAGCGCGACCTGCAATTCCTCGACCGCTGCGTTCATGGTCTTGATCTGGTTCGCAGCACTGCCGCCCGTGCGCTCGACATCGCCCTGCGCCGCGGCAAGCTGTTCCTGAATGATCGCAGCGCGCGCGACGATCTTTTCCTGATCGGTCAGCACGCCGCTGACACCGCGCAAGCCGAGCTCTGCCGCCTTTGCCTGCACTGCCGCCTCTGACAGGAACACGCCGACCGCGCGCAGGGGCTCGGCCTCGCCGATAAGCCCGCTGAACAGCTTCTGCTGCGCGACCTCATTCGACAGGTTCTTGAAGCTGGCGAGATCCTGCGTCAGGACCGCGAACTGCTTGGACAGTTCCGCAGCCTGCGCCGGGTCCAGCGCCTTGCCGAACAGTTCCTGGAATGCCAATGCGCCGCGCTGGATTTCCTGCGTCGAGCGGCCCAGCGCATTGCCGGTTTCCTCTGCCCAGGCGCGGACATCTTCGGCCATGTTGCCAAAGACAACCTCAAAGGCGCTCTGCATTTCCTGCGCATCGATAGCCGCTTGCACGGACGCCTTGCCGAAGCTGATCGCCATATCGGCAGCGCCGAGCGCCACGATCGCAGCCCCGGCTTTCTTGAAGGCCGAAGCCATCATGCCTGCCGAGGAATCGACTTCGCCCGCCGTCTTGCGCGACTGCCTGCCGAGGTTGTCCAGATCGCGCTCGCCGGACTTGAGGCCGCGCGTGTCGGCATCGAGAACAAGGCGCGCAAGATCGGTCATGCTTTGCGCTCCATTGGTGCCATGCGCAGAGGATTGCGGTCAGCAACCTCGATGCAGAATTGACGGGACATTTCGACGAGACAGGACGCCTCGGCGGGGTGCAGGTCGGTGCCTGACATGCGGGCGAATGCCGCAATCTCTGCCCATGTGAATGGGACAGCGCCTGACAGGCCATCGCCTGCGCGCCCAAGCTGCAACCAGATGTCGGCTAGCCGTTCAGTCGGGGGCAGATCGGGGATTTGCTCGCCGTGCATCTGAGCGCGGGTTTCTTCCTGGCCATCAGGCTTGGCCATCAGCCACCCGACTTGCGCGGCGAACAGTGTCAGTCGGGATCGGACTCGAAAAAAGGGCTTTGCGCAGCTGCCGCATCCTTCGCGATCGCGCTTGCCATGCGGAACAGCGGGGCCTTGGGCTGTGCCATGTCTTTCAGGGTTTCGTCCGAGAAGGGCAGCGGCTCACCGCCCTTTTCGATATTCTCCCAACCGCGCACCGTCTTCAGCAGATAGTTGCTGATGCACTTTTCCGCCTCACGGTCCAGCTCAGCCAGCCGCTTTTCGGCTGCCCGACGCTGCTCACGGTTCGGCGCAACTGCAAGCTGCGCTTCGATGGCGCCGTACAAGGCACCCGCGCGAGCGATGGCCTTTGCGGCATCCTCGACGCCCGGCTCTGCCATCGACGCCACCAGCACCCGGCAAGGCCCCTGCTGCTTGTCCATATCGGCAAACAGCAGGGTGTCGCCCATGCGCAGTTGAACCCAATATTCCTTGTCAGCAGCCTCGCGCAGATCGAGGAGGTCGAAATCCATTATGCGGGCTCCGTGGCATCAACGGTCAGCGCGTTCTGCTTGAAGTTCACGCTGAAACCCTCGTGGCTCGTGTCGTCGCCCTGGATCTCGATGTAGCTGTGGAAATAGCCCTGCGCGTACTGCACCGGGTCGCCAGCAACCGGCGCCTGTGCGGCACCGCTGCCCTTGACGATCTTGATCGAGCCCGCGCCCAGCGTGCCGCCAGCGTTCGCAAGGCCGCGGATATCAGCCTGGCCAGCGTCGGCAGCAACCATGCGGAAGGTTGCCGTGCTGTCGTTGCCCGAGCCAGCGCCCTTGATGCCAGCAGTGAAGCCAGTCTGCAGGTCGGGCACGTCGATGTTGTTATGCGAGACACCGAGCTGCGGCAGCGTCTGGACGCCGTTCGCCTTGACCCAGGTCAGGGCCGCAAAGCCCGCCGCGTCGTTGGTGGCGGGGAGTGCTTCTGCCACATAGATGGTCTTGCCGATATGAGAGCCGGTCATTGGTCGTGCCTTTCGTAATTATTCGGTGACGTAGGAAATGCGGACAGGTTGCCGCCAATAAGCGCCGTCCTGAAACGGGGTTGCCAGCGATGTCGGCGCGTTGATCACCACCTTGCCGGTGCCTGCCGCCAAGCGCAGCGCCTTGGGGAACCGATCGGCCACAGCCTGCGCCAGCGTGTTCGCCGCCGTGGTGAAGCCGCCGGCGGGGGTGATGACGGTGATCAGGACAAGCCCAAGCTGGTATGCAAAGCCACCCGCGATGACGGGATCCACGCTGCCGTTTGGCGCGTGGCGAAACTCAAGATAAGCCACATCGCCCGGCGTGAACGCGCGGTTCGGCCATGCGATCAGCGGAACGTTTGCCATGCCCTCGAGGCGCTGCCCGATAGCTGTTTCGATCTCGGCAAAGGTCGGCATCGCTTTCCTTTCCGCTTGACTTTGCCAGAGTAGCGCCGACGATCTCACCAACCATCATGGAGAGCGAAATGCGTATCTCATTACTAATCGTTGCGAGTATCTGCGCCTCTTCGTGCGCCTCAACTCAGAGAGTTCTGAACAAAGAGCCGTCCGACACTTTCACCAGCACCAAAAGCCCCGGCGTGGTCGCGTCCTGCATCGCATCGCGCAACAACTCGACACCCATGCAGCAAGAGGATGGCTCGCAAGTCGTGCTGATCAAGAACAACCTCTATGACGCGGTTTCGTCTGCGTTCACGATCAGGCCAGAGGGGAAGGGCAGCCGGGTTGAATACCGGCGCTCGTTCATTGCCCTCGGTGAAAGCTGGAAATCCTGCCTTTAGCTGACCTTGGCGGCGTTGCTGGCGACGATCCGCTGCCACTGCTGGGCCGCTTTGTCGCGCCAGAGCCCGCCCCCTTGGCCGAAACTCTCGGGCTTGTAGTGCCGTGCGATTGCGTAGGGCGCAGTCCATGCCACCTGGAAAGCATCGCCAAGCCGAAGCCCCGCAATGCCGAGCGTGTAGCTATCTTCGCCTTGCCCCACCTGCGCGCCGCGTAGTTCGGTTACCAGTGAATTGATGAGCCCGCCCTCGTCCACCGGCATTGACCCGCCGCGCGCGACCGGCGTTTGAGCCAGGCGGACAACATCCTGGATGGATTCCTGTGCGACCTGTAGCATCAGGCCCTTACGCTTGCGGACCGCCGCCCCCACGTCGGCGAT
The DNA here is from genome assembly GCF_001295965.1 of Blastomonas sp. AAP25. Taxonomy (NCBI): domain Bacteria; kingdom Pseudomonadati; phylum Pseudomonadota; class Alphaproteobacteria; order Sphingomonadales; family Blastomonadaceae; genus Blastomonas; species Blastomonas sp. AAP25. Next base: position 67,758 of record NZ_LJHP01000016.1, on the reverse strand, counting down.
GAACTTCCGGTTATCGGCCACTCAAGAAATCCACACGAAGTTCCTCAAAGCATCGACACTGGATCACTTGATCAGCAGCGGCCCCGAGGCTTGTGTCGCCGGGGAAAAGCATTCTGGACCCATCGGGCAGGGTGAAGGGCTCATTCATGCCGTTAACCTCTTGGCCGTTCATGGTCATGTGATCAGCCCGCGTGCGAGCATCCCCGGTGCTGTTCCAGATGCGCTTGACCGTCTCCGCGCGGATTGCCCCGCCTTCGATGCCCTGCAACATCCCCTCGCGCCGTCCAGCCCGCAGAGCCGTGATCGATTCTGTCCGCGCAATCGTGTCTGCCCGGTGCTTCAACATGCGGTCACTGTAGCGCGCCGCGATCCGGTCAATGTCTGCCTGCGCCAGTGGCTTGCCCGCGTCGATCGCCTTGCGCACGATGCCGTCAAAGCGACGATCCCGCAGCTTGCGGGTGAAATAGTTGGCGTCGAGCCCTGCCAGTTCCTCCCGCGCATTGCGGAGATAGCCAGCCTGGGGGCGCGACAGCCCGATGTAACCGCCTTGCCGGGCATTGCCGACCGTGCGGCCTGCGATGTCCAGCGCTGCCGTGCGGGGGTTCACGCCGCCTGCAATCTGCGTCCCGATCGTCTCGCGCAGCATCTGCACCTGATCATCGACGATGTTCGTCACCAACCCGCCGACATGATCGCGAGCCCATGCCTCTGCACGGGTTGCCCTGCCGTCGAAACCGAAGCTCACAGCGAACGCCGGGGCAGCTGCTGCGATAGTCTGCCCGCCTGCCACATAGGCGCTGCTAATCGCGCTATCGAACGGAAACAGGTCCGCCCGCGTCACGCCTGCAATGCGCAATGCCCGGTCGATCTCGCGCGCCTCGATTGCCGCTGCCAGATCGGTCAGGTTGATGCTGTTCGCCTTGTTGCGGATCGCCTCCAAGAAAGCCGCCTGGATGCTGGCGTCGTACTGCTTGAGCAGTTCCGCCAGTCTGTTCTGTAGACGGCGGCGGTTGGCCATTAATCAGCCACGAACAACACGGGAAAGCCGTGCTTGACGATCAGGTCCGCTGACCAGTCGGAGATCGCCTCAGCAGCCCTCCAGCTGAAAAACGAAACTGCAGCGCAGAGGATGGCGGACGCAAACGTTGCGGAATTCACCCAGCGCTTTGGCTTGGCGATCAGCTTGCCGACAACAACCATGGTCATTTCCTTGCCTGCACCTGATAGAACAGCGCAACCCCACTCGGGGCCGTCTCTTCCACGTTGATAATCCGATATGTCTCTTCGCCGATCGTCAGGGTGTCCGCGGTCGTGGGCTTCGTGCCCTGCGCTGCGATCATCACCTTGCGATCGAATGCCTGAATAAGCGTGCCGTCGATGAGCCGCTGCGGGTAGCTGGTCACCATTGCGGGCAGTTCTATTTCCTCGGGGGCGCCATAGTTCCCGGTGTCCCAGGGCGTGACCGGGTTGGCCATCGCCCGGACGAGCGTCACCGTGAACGATCCGTCGCCGACTTCGGTCGCGACCTCAGCGAGGGCTGCTGCGACTTCCGCCGCGATAGATGCGCCGGACACTCAATCCCGCTCCCGCATCCGGTCCATAAGATCCGCCTTGGCCATCTCGACGGCTCCCAGCAACGTGTTCGGCCCGATCATGCCTGCGATCGTGTGGCCTGACAGGCCATCTCCGTGCAGCGTGGCGCAGACGAACCCGACAACCTCACCGGACTCCGCTTTCGCCAGCAAATCTCGCAGATAGGCGATGCAGCCCGCGTTGGGTTCCGGCATCAGCACCGGGCCACCGCGCAGGGCGGTTACGTTCTTGTCGCTGGCCATCGGGACGAGGCTTATCATCAAAGCCCCACTGCCTTCAAGCCGATCTGATACTTGCCCGGCATGTAGCGCGCCAGCATCGCGGCAATCTTGGTGCTGGTCGGGCTGGCGTTCGCCCATGCGTCGGCGCTGTCCGTGCCGCCCGTTACCGTCCAGCGGATCGTGTCGACGCCGGTCAGAACCTTTTGCTGGGCAGGGGTGAAGGTGGTCGTCCAGAAGCCGGGGGTGGCCAGTTCGAGCGCTGCGGCTTCATAGATAGCCTCATCGACGTTCGGCGAGGTTTCGTCATAGCCGGGCAGGAAGCGCGCGATGTAGTGATAGCGGATATAGTCCGCCCCGCGCACAAGCGCCTGTTCCGATGCTGCCTCGTTGGCCACTACCAGCCCCCGCAGACCGGCATAGGTGATCCAGCCTGCGAGGGTTGCGGCCATGGCTTAGGCAGCCTTGCGGGCGGCGATCACATCGGCCGCAATGCCGGGCCACACCTGATCGCGCTCGGCTGCAGTGAAGGCGGTTTCGTCTTCGTTCAGCAGTTCGTTGACCTTGGCCACGTCCGGCGCGCCCGATGCGATGAAGTCGCCATCGGCGAGACCCATCGCGATTTCCTTGAGGCGGGCCTGGCGCTCGGCGCCACTGGTGTTGGTGACAGCGGCCTTGCCTTTGGCCTCGGCTAGGACGCGGCCCTTGTTGACCAGCCATGCCGGGACGGTATCGCCCTTGATGTCCATTTCGGTGCCGACTTCGATTTCCTGACCCTTGGCGTCATAAACGCCCTTCTGGGTGATTTCGATCTTCATGGGATTTCCTTTCGGAGCGGGGGAGGGCCGGTCACCCAACCCTCCCGCCGTCATCAGGTGGAGTGCGCGATGCCGCAGTTGTCGTCGGCGTCGAACTTGGTTTCGATCGATGCCGCAGCCATGGTGACGAAGTTGTATTCGTCTTCGGGGTTGGCGCGGAACTGTGCGCGGGTGGTCATCGGCATGCCGTTGAGCACCTGCACCACGCGGCGATCCTTCACGATAGCGATGATTTCATCCGCTGCCAGGCTGTCGGCGGGGATGATTTCACGAATGCCGCCCAGTTCCAGCACGCGCTGCGCGATGGTCTTGGGGTAGCCGGTCGTGAACTCAGTGCTGGTCGCATAGAACCAATCGTCCCACTGGACATATACGGTCGCCGGAACCTTGAAGTTGTCCGCGTGCAGCAGCTTCAGGGTAGCGGTGAACTCGGCGAGCCACTGCGCGCCGGTAGCACCGTTGAGCGTGACGCCGGTCGAGCGAGTGTTGCGCTTGGGCTGGGTGCGCAGACCGTACAGCGTTGCGCCGCCGACCACGATCCCTGCATCACCGTCGAGCGCGAGGCTTTCCAGCTTCTCGGCAACACGGCGCATGGCGTTCATGCGGCCCGCGCTGTCCAGCTGAAAGCCTTCGGAGCGTGCTGCCTCCACCTGACGCCAGCCATAGCTGAACGTGCTGTCGGTGATCGGCAGCGGCGTGCCGTGGTATTCGAACACCGGCTGATCGGTGCGCGCCTTGGAGCGACCATCGAGCGAGATGTTGACCGAACCACTGTCGCTGATCGTCTGGAAGTGATGCACCAGCTTGCCGATCGGCATCGGGGTTGCGACGGAAGCGGCAAGGTCGTTGAAAACCGCAAGCGTGGTGCGCTGCAGTTCGACGCCTTCGCGGTCCCACTGTCCCCAAACGTCCTTGGGGAGCGGAAGCGCGTTGCCGATAAGGGTCTGCCCATGCGCATTCGCAAGGGCGACCTGGGAAGCATTGAACTGGCGACGATTGGCCAGCACGAATGCCTGCTGCTCGGGAGTGAAACGAAGCATAGTCTGTGCGCTCCTTACGCTGCCGGGACGGTGTAGGTGTTGGCGATGATGACATCGACCAGATCACCTGCACTTTTCGCGCCGGGGGTGTCGCTGAAGAACGCCACCACGGGGGTGGCTGCGGTCGCGGCGGTCAGTCGTCCTGCCGCGCCGATGGTCAGGGGCGCATCCTTGGCATAGGTGGCTGCTGCCACCCGCGCCTGATAGACCTGGCCGGGTTCAAGGTGATACGCGAGACCGGTATCGCCCGAGGTGTAGGCGGTCGCCACATCCTGATCCTTGAAATCGAGATTGCCGAGGATCATGGGCAGTTTGCCCAGAGCCGTGGTGATCTGCGCAAGGGTGGTTGCGGTTTCCTCGACGAACGTGCCGGGCAGGTATGCGCCTGCGACGGGCTTGTTCGTGACGGTGCGCGGCTGCCAGCCAGTGGTGACCGGGCCGCGATAGATGACGTTGCCTGCCATGTTACTTCGCCTCCAGCGCTGCGTTGAGATCGACGCCCGCAAACTCATCGTCCGCGTTCGTGGTCATGGGGGCGCCATTGAAGCCAGCAGCCTTGCCGGGCTTGGCCTTCTCGGCCAGCTTGCGCGCAGCGTTGAGGGTCAGTTCCTTGGCGCTGTCTTCGTCCAGCAGGTTCGCCTTGACGATGGTCGCGATGTGACCGGCCAGTTCGGCGTCGTCCTTGGCCTTGGCATTCGCCTGCATGTTGGCGAGGTTGTCGGTCAGGGGCTTCACAGCAGCGTTGACCGCTTCCGTGATGCTCTTGCCGATGCCTTCCGAGAGGGTCTTGACCTCTGCGGAAAGCGAATCGAACTGTTCTTTCGATACAGTCATATCGTTTTCCTTTTCGTTGAGAGAGGGTTCCCGCCCGAAGCCGTTCAAGGCATCGATGATTGCGGATTTCATTCGCTCCAGCATTGGAGCACGCTCACGCTTTTCCAGCGCTCTGGCCAGTGAATCCACTGCCCAATCCAGATCCCGATCCGCCTCGCTCAGAGCCGAATTGATGACCTCGATTTCCTGTTCTTCGCCGGTTGCCCGGTTGACCAGCATGCCGACGCCCTGCTCGGGGGTGGCCGCGCCATCCTCGTTCAGCAGGATGGCGTCATGGTCGAAATAGATGTTGCGCGCGTTAGCGCGGATGCTGTCGTCGCCCTCGACAGGCTCGAGCTCGCAGAGCAGGCCGGTGGAAGTGTGCACCGGGCCGCCGGCCTCGATCGCGGCAAGCACCGCGCGGCCGTTTTCGCTCTGGTTGGCGACCTCGACGTCGATCACTTTGTCAAGCAGCACGCGACCACCTTCCTGGCGAGCGTTCTCGTTGTGCGCGCCGATCCACGTCAGGTTGATGCCCTCGGGCTCGCGCGCCGAGACGAACTTGCCGTTGATCAGGGGGTGACCGAACGGTGCCGGGGTGCGGTTCAGCGTGGCGAAGCTCTTGGCGATCTCCGCGGCTTCGTACCGGATGCCGTTCATCACCACGTTGTCGGGCAAGGTGGCGCTGGGCACGATGATGACATCGCGGCCATGGCGCTTTTCCTTGCGGACCGCTGCCATGTTGGCGAGCGAGCGAACGTTTACGCGGACCTGTTTCAAATCACATCTCCTTCGCGGCCCGACATCTGCGCTTCGGTCAGCGGCTGCATGTCGACGACATCGCGGATTTCTTCGGGGAGGAACGGGGCGTCCATGCCCATCTTCTGGTTGATGGCGGCCATCTTGCCGGCGCGCTCGATCTTCTCGGCCATGGTGGACTCGGTGAGCGACTGCCAGCCGACCACATATTCGCGCTCGGGCAGGATGCCGACGCGCTCCAGGCGATTGACGAACTCATGAATATTCGGGACCACCGAGTTGTTCCGGCGGCTCATATTGACCTGGGCCCAATCACGGGCATCTTCTGTGCTGGCCCGTTCGCCCGTCTGGTTGCCGACCAGAATCTTGAGCGGGCAGTTGATCGATGCTGCGAACCCCTGCAGCGCCACGTTGAAGAACTCTTCGGGCTGGGGCAGGGTGATGCCCAGAACCTCGGCCTTCATGCCCTGCAGCATCAGCAGCTTGTCGAAGCCCTTCTGCCAGTCTCCGACCTGTTCGTTCATGGCGTCGGCAACGTCTTCCTGCGCGACACCCATCGCTGCGGCCATGTCCTGCAACCGCGCATCCTTGTCGACCGACAGCACAGGCGCGCTCTTGGCGTTCTTCCAGAAGCCTTCGCCGCCGGCGCCCGCGACCTTCTCCATGGTCATCAGGTCGTTATAGCCGGGCGCCAGATACGATTCCGCGTGAACCGTGCCATCAGCCGACCACAGAATGACGCGATCGGGATGGACATTGAAGCTACGCGTGCGAGTGTCGGTCGTGACGTTGGTCGATGCACCCGGCAATTCCGCCTCGTTGAAGGCATACATGGTCGGCTGCCCGTAATTCTCGCTGGTCTCGTCGGTGTCCCATTGCGAAACCGTCAACTGGCCAGCCCACGCCGGGATGACCTCGACCAGACCCTTCAGCCCGCCGTTCACTCGGTCAACCGGCTCTTGAAACCGCTTGTTGTCGGCGAACCGCAGGATGGCACCGGCATATCCGCCGACCAGCGAGCGCCGATCAGTTTCAGCCAGGCGCTGCCACACCCGCAGATCAGCGAACCGTTCGGCGATTGCCTTCTCGCCGGTTGTGGCCAGCGGCTTTTCGTTTTCCCAAAGCGCCGGGTTGTCCTGCCATGTCTTGCCGATGGTCTTGTCGACGCCAGCGCGGGCGAACCCATTGCGCTGGTACATGGCGTAGATCTGGCTGAACGTCAGGTGCTCGGGGAATCCGAAGTCGCGATAATGGTTGTGCTTGGCGTCCTGAAAGAACCCCGGAAACATGGCTTCTATGCGCCGAACCGCGGCGTTAGTGACAAGCTGCAGGCGGCTCATCACCGGTGCTTCTTTCGGAGGATCATGCCTACTGATCCTTTCGACTTGATCATGGGGCCGATCGCATAGCGAACGGCGTCCCACCCGTGGTTGTGTGCATCAACGATGGTGCTAGTCACATCGCCAGTCAGGCGGTCGACCTTGTAGCTGTAGAGCCGCGCTTCGCTCTGCATGTTCGGGCAGTCCGGGTGGATCACGATGCGCTTGTAGGAACGCAGGTGCGCAATCCCGTCCTCGACACTGCCCGCCCATTTATCGCATGACATGGCGCGGGGTAGTCCATGCCGCTTGATGTAGCTGATCGTCTCGGGCCGCGAGTTATCCCAACGGCTTGCCTCTTGCGCGAAACCGGGGATCCGCGCTGTCACGAAGTCCGCGATCTCATCGTTCTCGACACCGACCTTGCAGGCCTCGCGCCTGATGTAGATGTCCGCGTCGTCAATCCAGACCTCGACCGCGGCAAGCGGATCCTGGCTATAGCCAAAGTCGCCGCCGTAGTAGGGGCCGTCCCATTGTGGTTCGGGTTCGAATGCCTGAACATGCACCTTGCCAGCGAACACCTGCGCATCGCTGTTGGTGAGGTATGCCCCCTCCCAAACGTGGGCATAGGTCGCAGGATCAAGCCGCTCTTGCTCCCGCCTGCGCAATGCGTCGAGGCCGGGGGGGAAGAACGGATTGTCCTGCCAGTTGATCTCCGTAATCAGCGCATTGGGCGGCGGTGCCTTGCGGAACCGTGCGTCAACCGGCGAACCAGTCCAGCGCCCATCCTCCAGCCGTGCCTCGTTGCGCGGGTTCCAGACCGCCCACAGTTCGGACCGCGCCTGGCGAAAGACGGTAGCCTCGAGGGCCAGCCAGCTATCCTCGGCAACGTCTTCCGCTTCTTCGACGATGGTCAGGTCAATCTTGGCCAGCGACTTGATGCCGGTGGTGTTGTGGCGCAGGCCGCGAAACAGAAACTCAGTGCCGTTCGCGCCGCGCAGATAATCGACGCCGACATCGTAATGCGCTTCCAGCCAAGGATAGGCAGCGATTGCTGCTTTCAGCTCGGCGTGAAACGATTCCTTGATCGACACCTGCAGGTCGCGGGTGCAGAGAACCCGCATGGGCTCGGCATACCCCCAGACCGCAGCCATCAGGGCCGCGCTGAACGACTTTGCGGACCCACGCCCGCCGTGTGTCCCCCGGTATTGAACGCTGCCGCGTGGCGGGGCGTAGATTGGAACTAGTTTCGGCGGGAGTTCAATCTCCGCCGTCGGCACCGGCAGCAGCCTTGATTACGATCGTGTCCGGCTTCGTCGCCATGCTGCCATCGCTCGACTTGTGGTCGACGGTGGCCAGTTTGGCGTGAACATACGGCGCTGCCTTGTTGGCAGCATCAAGCCGAACAGCCTGTTCGTTCTTCTCGTCCCGCATCACCGACAGCATGAAGTCGAGCGGCGTCAAACCACTCGCTTCAACTGCTTTGGTCTGGGCGAGAGTCTTCGCACTGCGCGCGCCCTTCGGACGGCCAGCGCCCGTGCGCCTACCGCCTTGGGGCATGGTTGATTTCCTTTGATATTAAATCACGCGGGCACAAAAAAAGCGCCGCAGCATTCCGCCGGGCGCATTTCTAAGCATTGCGAAATGTCTACGCGAAAAGTTCCGCCCGCGCAAGCGTGTTCCGATCAGAGACAGTCCTTCCAGCCCACCGAGATAGGGAACGCCTCGCGATACACGAATCGCGCGCCGTCACCCTGCGGCGTCAACGTCAAAACCGCGCCGGTGCCGCCGTACATGTTCTTGATCGTGAACTCGTGGCTGCCATCGGGCAGGATCGTCGCGGGGACGCGATTGGCCTGCGCCAGGCAGTACGAGACTTCGGCGAACGGCCGCGCTGTCGTCAGCGTGCGCACAGGCTCACGGGTGGCGACGGTCTGGGCCGATGCGCAGCCGGCGAGCAGGATGGTGGCGGCGAGGATGGGCAGCTTCATAACCTCCCATTACAACAACCGCAGATACATCGCCAGCCTATCCAGCGCATTGCGCATCTGCCCCAGATCCCGATCGCGCGCGCGGTGCGACAACCGCGGATAAGTGTCCTCGAGCAGAAACCGATCCATATGCTCGCGCACAGCCTGGGGCCACTGCTCGCGAGCCTGCCGCAAGTCCTGCCGTGCGCGCCATTGCGCTTCGGTGCGCGGCAATCCAGCTTCCTGCATGCCGCCAGTGGTGCGCTCGCCATAGCTGCCCGTCACCTTGGCACCGAACGCGCAGCGGTGGTGCGTGTTGCGATACCAGTCGCCGGCATACCACTGCACGAGGTTCAGCTTCTCGGCGCGGTGCAGGCGATCGAGGTGCGACATGCGGAATCGGCGAACGCTGGTGATACGCTGCTCGTTCGGGTCGATCTCTGCCGGATTGACGAACTCGCTGTGATCCCCCTTCGCCAGCCGCTCAGGCGTTGCGTCGAGGCGCGCTTCCAGTTGCGTGGTCGTGACCCGCTTGATCTTCCGGCGGCGTTGCTGCTTGGCCATCAGGCTTGCTCCCCTTCGTTTTTGGCGAACTTCCGCAGCATCCCGTCGGCGTCGAGATAGCCGCGTGTCGTCGCGATCTGGCGCCAGCGGGGCGGCCAGGCGTTGACCTGAGATTGCGGCGTCTTGCCCTTGGTCATCAACCACAGGCAACGCTCCATGCGGCGCTCTTCGCTTTCCCCGATCGGCTCGCCGCGCTTGACCCAGTGCGGCACCGGGGGAGGCGGATTGTCGAAGGCGAGCGATGAAGCCTGCCACTTTTCGACCATCTCGCGGTGGGCATCGCGCTGGGGCATTCCGTTCCACAGACGGACGCGGACTGCCTGCATGTGCTGGTTGTTGCCCTCGTACCACTCGATCAGCGCGTGCGGATTGTCCACCGGGTCAGTGAGATTGGCGCCGCCGCCAGATGCCGAACTGCCTTTAACTTTATCGAGATAGCTCATGCCCTTAGCCTTTGTGCAAGTTGACCGATTTGTGCGACGTTGGAGCCCTCGCGGCGGCGCGGCGGGGGAGTGTCAGGCTCGGCATCATCGTAAAGCCCCTCCCGCAGCTTGGTCAGCTTGGAGGGCTCCAAAATGTATTCGATGCCGCCGCGATAACCCCGGTCGTTCTTGCCGGTCAGGAATGACGACAGCCCGGCGCGCCCGCAGCATTCGCGCATTTCCTCCAGGCCATGCTCGGCAATCCGCGCCTTGGCCTTTCGCCGCCGGTCAGCGTCGATGGCACGGCAGGCGCGCAGGTTGGTCATCCCGGCGACCTCGTTCCATGTGCTGATCAGTTCATCGATAGGATCGGGAGTGGCTTCCCCTGCAAGGGGTAAGGGGTTCTCTTTCTTATCTATTCTCTTCTCTTCTATAGGCTTAAGGGTCGCTTGGCCTAAGTTGCTGTTTTCCTTGGCTTGCCCCGCATTTTCAGCGCGCTTTCGTCCACCTTTCGCACCGCTTTCGGCTTGATTTCGGCGCTGTAACTCGGACGAAACCATCTCCAAATCAGCGCGAACATTGCTCAAAAGGCCATCGGCGGCGTAGATTTTGCCGGTATCGATCAGCCTTTGACGAAGTGCATTCCACTTGCGGATCGAGACACCGCACACGCCGGAAAGCCAGCGCGCGTCATCGGGGATGGGTTTGCCTCGATCGTAAATTAGGTCTAGGCAAAGCGAGTAAGCGCCCTTTTCCTCCAGCGTGAGGCTCATAGTGCCGTGGATGAAATCGGCGCCGCAGCGCTTATACCAGCGGCTCACCCGACCAGATCCCGAACATGCAGCGCCTCATAGACCACATCGAACTCGGCGTGCTCGGCGCACTCCCGCAGGTCAGGGCACCGCCGCAGCCGATCCATGATCAGGCGCTGGCCGTGGATGATCGTGCTGTGATCGCGACCGCCGAGCATCTGGCCGATCTGCGGATAGGACAGGTCGGGGCGATACTGGCGAATGAGCATCGTCGCCATGTGCCTGGCGTTGACCAGTGGTGTGTGGCGGCGCGGGCTCTTCATGGCATCGACGCTGACACCGGTATGGTGCGAGACTATCTCGATGATCCGCCGGGCTGTGATGGCAGCGCGTGTTGGCGCCGGGTCCGTCATCCTCATGCAACTTGCTCCCAGATAGGGCGCATCGATCCCGCGCGCCTTCCGTTGAATCCTGGCCTCTCGGCGCGCAGATGGGCCATGGCGCGCTGCTCGCGCTCACGCTGGACGGCACGCGACCGAGCCTCGATCTCGGCTTCGCTCAGCCTCGCTGTTGTGACGGCCTTGCGATGCGGCGTTTCGATCCCGCCGGGGTTGGCGTCGATCACATCGGCCAGCTTCTGCAGCACGCGGTCGTTGACCCTCGTGCCGTTGCGGACGTTGTATTTCACCATATCGTTGACGCCGGCAGTGCGGCACAGGACCGGGTATTTGGTGCCGGTTTCAGCGCACCAGGATTCCATCTTCTGAATGAATGCCAGCTGCTTGGGGTGGGGTTCTCGGGCCATCAGAAAGCCTCCACCAGCCAGCGCTGCGCATCGGACTTCTTGCCCTTGCGAACCGCGGTGAATTCGAACGGATACTGATCAGCGGCGACCTTGATCTTGACCCGCGCGTCATCGGCCCAGAAGCCCTTCACCTCGCGGCACTCCATCAGCCCGTCGCGATTCAGCACCACGAAATCGGGGGTGTAGAACGTGTTGTCCGCCAGCCGCAGCTTGACGCCCTCGAAGCGATACCAGAGCACGTCGCCAGCGATCAGGGCAGGCTTCAACACCTCGGCCTCGTATGCTGCCTCGGTCTTGTTCATCTGGCCCTTGGGGAGGCGCCCAAGCGCCTGGAAGGAATGCTTGCCGCGCATCAGAAGCCGAGCCCCAGCTGCACGCCATAGAGCTCGACCATCGCCGCGTGGGCTTTGCGCTTTTCCTCGTCCTGCCCAAGCAGCTTGATGACCTCGCGCAACGCGGCCTTGTCATAGCCCTGCGATGCGGCCTCGGTGTAGGTGTCGCGGATGTCGTCGGAGACGCCTTTGCGCTCATCGATCAGGCGGGCAATGCGGTCTGCGAACAAACGCAGTTGCTGGTCGGTGGTGTTGCTCATGATGCACTCCGAAGGTTGTGAAAAAATGGCAGAACCAGCTTTTGCCGCGCGTTGCTTTGCAGCAGGGGAGGAGACACCCTCGCGCCCATCGGCAATGCCGGGAGAGTTACCGATCCCGAGCTGGTTGGTATCGCCGCTGCCCCGGCGTGGGAGGTTGTGGTCATCAGAAGCGCTCGACCAGATCCCGGCGCCCCATGCGCTCGGCAATCTCCAATGCCTTCGCCCTCACAGCCTGGCGCTCGGTGACGCACTGCTCTGCGCGCTGTGCTGCTGCCATGGTGGAGAGGGTGCGGGCGGCGTCGGATGCGGACACGCGGCGGGTGAAGAGGAGGCGGAAGAGGCGGGTCATTCGCCGCACCCCCGACCAATCTTGCCGGTGTCGCGCGCGTCCACAAAATCGAACCACGGCACCCAGCCTTTCGGGCAATGGAAGCCCCATTCGCGAACCTTGGGACCGGTCATGAACATGCTGATGGCTTCTTCGCCCGGCAGCATTTCCAGACGGTGCGCATCCTTGGCGCGGCGGCTGACTACATCGCCGACCTTCCGCTCGATCGGGCTAGACATGGCCGGAAGGTGCTCAAGATACCGACCGCCGAGAACGACGCTCACATTGTCCCAAGGGTGATCGTGCAGCGCGCGGTCATCGTCGCTGTGCATGATGCGGTGCAGGTAGACGTTCGCAAACTCGTTGCGCGGGATCGCCCACCAGCGGTGCATATAGTCATCGCCGATCACGAAATCGCGCGGGCGGCTTGCCATGATGCCAGCGGCCCATGCCTGCATCTGTTCGAGGGTGGCCATATACGTCACGACCGCGCCACCTTCGTAGCAAGGCTGCTGATGACCCGCGCCCTCTCAGCCAGTGCAGCCTTGTCGCGGTGGCAAATCGACCCGTCGGACATGCGCTCGATGTGGTCGGCGGCATAGCCCGAGGTCGCCACCAGCAGTTCGTTCAGCAGGCCGTCACCCTCGCCATCGCTCACAACCTGCTTGCCCGCAGGCTCAAGGCAAAGGCTGGTCAGGTGATCGGGGATGACACGGCAGACTGCGACGAAATCGCCGAGCGCCATCTGGGCAGGGGCAAGGTCGCGCTTCCAGCTTTGCACGGTCGAAAGCGGGATGCCGGTTTCTGCTGCCAGGCGCTTTGCGGTGATGCCGTGGTCTCGCTCTGCGATCCGAAGCATTGCTTCCTGCTGGTGGAGAACGTCGTGTTTTGTTCCGTTTCGGTCGAACATGATCGTGGTGACTTTCCTCGGTAGAAGGGGCGTTATGGAAACTGCGATTTCATCAGGTGGATTGGTTGCCGGGGGAGGGATTTGCCGCCCTCTCCCCCGACGCCCTGGCGCGACCCAAGGGCAGACTGTTCATTCAGAGCATCCCGCGCTGCTGGCGTTGCAGAATCTGCTGGACGGCTTGAGCAGCGGCCTGCGCGGCGATGTCGCGGATCATGGCTTGCTGCTCGGGCGTGAACGGGCGCGGGTCGTGCACCTGCTGCCCGATGATGATTTCCGGCGCTGGGGCCGTGGTACGCCCGCTCATGCTGCGTCCGCCTGCTGGGCGGGGCGAGACATTTCTCGCTTGCGAGAGGCGTCACGCGGCGCACCGAAAATCAGGTCGTGCGCAGTGACCTTGCCATCAGTGGCGTCGACGATCGCTTTGATCGCGCTGTGCGATGCTTGCTGTTCGCCAAAGAGAATGCGCCCGATCGACGCGGCACTGAGCCCCGTCTGTCTGGCAAGCTCGGCGGGCGTCATCGCGCCGCTGTCAAAATAGGTGTCTAGGGTCATGCCCAAGACTTACACCCGATGTAAGTTAACGGTCAAGCCTGAATTACATCCGGCGGCATTATCAGGTTACACCCAGTGTCGTATTATCAGCGGCATGAGCGAACGTCGGATATACCTTAAGGAATGGCGCAAAAAGGCCGGGAAGACGCAGGCGCAGGTCGTCAGCGCGCTTGAGATGTTGGACGATCCGATGCTGCCCACCACAGAGGCGAGCCTTTCGCGGCTTGAGAATGGCAAGCAGCCCTATAGCGAGCGCGTTCTACTCGCGCTGTCCGACATTTATGCTTGTGAGCCTTGGGAGCTTATCGGCAGGCATCCGCAGAAAGAGGGGCTTGTCATTGACTTGGTTCGGCTACTGGATGAGCGCGAGCAAGAACGCGTTAGGGCTTACATCGAAGGCATCAGGGCAGCCAGTAACGGCGAATAGCCCCGTGGTCGGCGGAGAAATCGCGGCCCTAGGGCTTGCCGATTGGTGGCAATTTACCTTTCCTGAGGCAGAGCGCGAATGGATGGCCGACACCTACGCGCCCATGGGGTCGAACCCGGCGAATGGTCGGCCTTTGGTCGATGGTCGTTCAGGCAGGGTGCCGGACCAGGCTCCTTCACACCTTGCGCTGCTGGCCACTTGGTTCAGCAAGCCAGGGCATGACGAAACTGCCCTATTGGTCGCAGACAAATCCCTTGAGCTGATACACGATCAGATGCCGATCATTGATCGGCATTTCACCTATGGCAATCTGTGCAAGGTATTCTACCGCTGGCGTGAAACAGCGCCGGGCGCGCTCGACCGCGCTATTCAAGTCTGCGAAGCGTGCATCAGCTTCCACGAGCAGGCCGCAATCGCCATTCGCGCCGAGATGGGCATGATTCCGGCGCACGCCTGCTTTCGGCAGCTTCGCATCATCGAAGAAAAGGGCGGCAACTATGCTCGTGCGATCCAGCTCTGCCAAATGGCAAAGGCAGGCGGATGGGCCGACGATTGGGACCATGAGATTTCCCGGCTTCTGAAAAAGCAGGCCAAGCAGCTTTAACTCCCGCAGCCGTTATCAGCGGCGGCATTTTTCCATTTTCCTACACGCTCTGATGCTGCCATTGTCTGCGCGGGTGATTCGGCGCGCCATGCACCCAGCGTAATAAAAGTTACGCCCCATGCAATTTAGGCTTGCAGCAGACTTACACCCGGTGTAAGTGTTTCTCCAGACGAACTGGAGAGCATTATGCACACCACCTTCCACCTAACCCGCTGGCAGACGCCCTACAGGCTCGCAGCAACCGGCCCGATCTCTGGCCGCCCAATCGCCAGCCTTGCCGCATCCTTCCCCACCCGCGCCGCAGCAGAAGCCGCGATTGCGACCACCCCCGCCAGCCCCGGCGACTTCTTCACCATCGGCGTTGACGCTGCCCCGACGTTTCCGTTCGGGACGCAGTACAGCGGCAATGCAGCCGAGCTGCGGATCTACGGGCCGTGGGACAAGCGGCCTGCGATCGAGCGCTGCTATCAGGCGCTGATCATGCAGCGGAGGGCCGCGGCATGAGCGCCGGCACCCACCAGACCGCAGCCTGCCACAGCAGCATCGCAACTGACGGCATAGACGGCGCCACCGCCAAGATGCGCAACACCTACACCGCATGGAAGGTCAATGCCTTCCGCGCCGGTCAGGTTCAGCCGATCAAAGGCGATGGCCCGATCCTGCCCGACTTTGCGCAGAGCGTCGCTGTGCATTGCAGCCACAAGGATACGTTCATCGTTCTGGAAAAGGACGCCCTGACGCGCGGCCAGTGGCTGCACACCTATCAGGTCAAGCGCAAGTCGAAGCCACGCTATGTGCTGGTCGATCACCATACGCGCGCCGTGCATGATCTGTACGCCGAGCATGTGCTGACCGTCGAGGTTTCCGCATTCCAGCCGGTTGAGGTGTGGGCATGGTCGCCTGGCGCTGACACCGTTGGCCGCGACGCTGGGCTGATCGAGGTGTCGGCATGACCGACGATCCAGAAACCCCGCGCCAGCAGCTTGCAAGCCGCATGATGCTTGGCTTTGCCGGTGGCGGCGCGCTGGCCTTCACCGTCTACACGCTTGTTCGGTGGCTGTTCGGATGAAGCTCACGCCCCGCCAGCGCACCATCGCGCGCAACCTCGCCCTCATCCTTGGTTCGATCGGCATCATCTCGCTGTTCGTTGCCGCCGCCGTCTATTTCACTATCGAAAGGCTGTTCCCATGACACAGGTAGCACATACGCCGGGGCCTTGGGTCGCTGAACTCTCAAAGCGCGCCACCCACTGGGCTATTCGCCACTCCGCTCGCGGCAAGGGCGATGGCTATAACAACAGGGTGGCAGAGACTTGCCAATGGTCGCCAGCCACAGGGCCGCAGATCGGAGCACAAGAGGCTGGGGCCAACGCCGCCCGCATCGTCGCCTGCGTCAACGCCCTTGAAGGCATCCCCGACCCGTCAGTGGTGGGGGAGGTGATTGAGGCGCTGCGGTTCTATGCGGACCCGGAGGCTTGGAAGCACCTGCCCGTAAAGACCCGCGAAGGACTGCTTGGCGTCGAATACGAGAACGAGGCTTACAAGGTGCACAAGGATCGTGGCGGCATTGCCCGCGCCATCCTCGCCAAGCTCGACGGTGCAGCATGACCCCCTCCGCCATCATCAGCGCCCGCATGTGGTTCGCCGCGTTCACGCTGGTTGCGCTGGGCTGGGCTGGGGTCATCTGGCTTGCGCGGGGGGTGTTCGCATGACCCGCCCCCCGATCATCCTGGACGACGACGCCCCGCAGATCGAGCCGCAATGGCCGCTGGTGGTGATGCTGTGCGTGGGGGCTGTTGTCGCGCTGTTGGCGATTGTCGCCTCTGCTGGAGTTTGACGCGATGGGTATCACGATTCACAAGGACATAGTGCAGGGCGATCTTGAGTGGTTGCAGGCGCGGTGTGGGCTTTTGACTGCCTCGGAAGTCAAACTTCTGATCACCCCGACGCTCAAGCCCGCCAGCAATGATGCCGAGCGCAAGCACATCTACGAACTGGCTGCCCAACGCATAACCAACCACGTCGAGCCGATGTTCCAGAGCTTCGACATGATCCGCGGTCAGAACGACGAGGCCGAGGCTCGCCAGCGATACGCCGAGCACTACGGACCGGTGCGCGAAGTCGGGTTCATCACGAACGACAAGTGGGGCTTCACGCTGGGCTATTCGCCCGATGGCCTGGTTGGCGATGATGGCGCGATCGAATGCAAGTCCCGCAAGCAGAAGTATCAGGTGCAGACCGTGGTGGAATACGCGCTGAACGGCGCGATCCCTGCCGAGTTCATTATGCAGTTGCAGACCGGAATGCTGGTCGCTGAGCTCGACTGGATCGACTTCGTGAGCTTCTCCGAGAAGCTGCCGATGGCCGTCATCCGAGTGCATCCCGACGACAAGGTTCAAGCCGCGATCCTCGAGGCCGCGCAGGCTGCCGAGGCTCGGATTGCCCACATCATCCACACCTATCAGGAGCACGCACAATGAGTATCAGGTTCATCCCCGTTTCGGAAATCCACGACCCTTTGACCATCGCGCTCGGCATCAGTGGCGGCAGCGGCACCGGCAAGACGTTCACGTCGCTGCGCGTGGCGCGCGGCATGGCAGAGGCCATCACCGGCAAGAAGGGCTCGGCGATCGGCTATGTCGACACCGAGAACAAGCGCGCGCTGCACTACAAGGCCGCGTTCCCTGAAATGGCGCACTTCGACTTTGCCGCGATCGACGACAACGGCGAGCTGGTCGGGTTCGGCCCGGAACGCTGGATCGAGGTTATCGACGCCGCCGAGGCTGCCAAGCTGCCGGTGCTGATCATGGACAGCTTCTCGCACGCATGGGAAGGCGTCGGCGGCGTGCTCGACCTGCACGCCCAGGTGCTCGACCGCCTGGTGCAGGCTGCGCAGGTGCGCGCCAATGGCCGCTACGAGGTCGACCCGGCCAAGTTCAGCCAGCTGGCATGGGCAGAGGTGAAGCCGCGCTACCGCCGGCTGATTGACCGCATCGTGCGCGCCAAGACGAATATCATCATCTGCACCCGCGCCAAGCCGGTGATGCAGCAGGGCTTCGGCGACAAGGCGAAGAACGCGCGCAAGACCAAGACGCGCCGGGACGATGTGCCGTGGGATCCCGCCAGCGACAGCGACCTGATGTTCGAAATGACCGCGATGGTCATTCTGGACCCGTCGTCGCCCGGCTGCCCGGTCTACCAGATAAAGGTCGCTGACCAGTTCAAGGGCCTGTTCGATCCGCGCCAGCCGATGAGCGAGCAGACCGGGCACGCCATGGCAGAATGGGCCAAGGGGCAGGGCGGTGCGCAGGCGCAGAAAGAAACGATGGATCTCGCCCGCGACAAGGCCCGGATGGGTACTGCGGCGTTTACCGATTGGTGGCAGAGCGACGAGGGCAAGGCCGCGCGTGCCGTGGTGCGCCCGATCATGGACGAGGTAAAGGCGCTGTGCCGGGTCGCCGATGATGTCGCCAAGATCGAGGACGATTTGCCGTTCGGTCGCGGCGATGAAGGCCCCGACGACGAACAACTCGGCGAGGCACACAGCGACAGCATCCCCGCCTGGGTCGCCGACGAACAGCGCATCCGCGACCTGCTCGACACTGCGCAGAACCTGGCCGACGTCACCGCTGCAGAGGCCGAGCTCGAGCTGATCCGCGTGACCATCCCCGCCCTGCAGCTTGAAGCGCTCGATGCGCTGATCGCCAAGCAGAAAGCCAAGCACGCCGCATAGCCTCACCCCAGAACCGGGCGGCGAGGATGCAAAAGAGCCGCCCGGTCATTTTTTGAAGGAATTGATGATGAGCATGTTCGGATTGATGACGAGGCGGGCGCATGACGTGGCGATGGCAGGGCAGGGGGTCGCGTTCGATACCGCCCGCTCTGCTCTGCGCGGCGAGATTCAGGAACTCGACAAGGCGCTCAAGGAAGCCGAGCGCAAGGCCCGCGAACTCGACGGGCTGGCCAGCAAGTTCCAGACGCGGGCCAAGCGGCTCGAGCTCGACAATGTCGCGCTGGTTGCTGAGATCGACCGCCTGCGCCCGATCGCTGAGAAGGCCGAGGCGCGGAAGGCTCAGGCGCTGGCGAACTTGAAGCAGAATCGGAGGGCGGCGTGATGGCAGAAGATGTGCCCCACGGCGTCGAACTGTCGCCAGCAGAAAAGGCATGGATTGCCGAGACTGTCGATCAAATCGTCGGGCAGGCAAAAGGACCGCTGGTCACAGTGAACAAGCACTATCCGCGCGGCTTCAATGCGTTCGCGCATGGGTTCCTGCTGGCATGGGGCGCGGCAACGTTCATCGGGCTTGTCGTCCTGAGTTCCAACATTTTGGAATGGATCAAATCATGACCACCCCCACCCCCTACGCCCACAACCCGCGCTGGGCCGCAGTTCACCTCGCAGGCGACCGCCGCCGCAATGATCCGAGCGCCATCGTGCATGGCCGCGACGGGGTGACGCATCCGTTCTGGGCGCCTGAGTGGAAGTTGAAAAAGGACGCGCGATGATGGCGTATGATGAAACCCCAGAGATCGAATGCCCCGACTGCAATGGGCATGGCGAGCGCAACACAGCCATGCCGAGCCAACGCGCCCGGTATCTGCGCCTCGACGATGTGTCGCCGGATGATTGCACCGAGCCTTGCCCCGACTGCGGCGGCAAGGGCTGGCGTCCGATGACCGACGAAGAACGCGACGACCGCGCGGCAGATGCGTTCAGCGATATGTGCGAGGGCGAGCCGCCGATTACGATGCCAGAGCGGCAGGCGGTGGCCTGGCGCGAGAAGCAGGGGGTGCGGTGATGGCCAATCCCTTCTACATCACTGGCCCAGCGCTGATCAGTTTTTCGGGCGGCAGAACGTCCGCCTACATGCTTTGGCGCATCTTGCAAGCGCACGGCGGGACGCTGCCCGACGACGTCCATGTCTGCTTTGCCAACACCGGAAAAGAGCGCGCGGAAACACTGCGCTTCGTGCATGAGTGCGGAAGCCGATGGGGCGTCCACGTCCACTGGCTCGAATGGCAGGATCGCAGGAGGAAAACCCCCGCTGTGCTGCGCTACGCCGAGGTTGGTTTCAACAGCGCAAGCCGCAAGGGTGAGCCGTTCAAGGCTTTGATTAAGAGCAAAAGCGCGGTCCCGAACGCCTATCAGCGCTGGTGCACGACGCACCTGAAGTTTCAGGTTTGCTGCGACTTCATGGAGGTGAAGGGCCATCCGACGTGGAAGAATGTCATCGGCCTGCGCGCTGACGAAATGCACCGCGTTTTCAAAAAGCTGTCGGAGAACCATGAGCAGGACAACTGCTGGACCAACATGATGCCGTTGGCTGACGGACTTGTGCGCAAGGCTGATGTCCTGCGGTTCTGGCTTGGCAGCAACATTGACCCCTTGAACCTGACTGAACCACTCCCCCAAGGATTTGATCTTTGCCTGCCGCTTTGGGACGGCAACTGCATCATGTGCATGATGAAGGCGCGGAAGGTGCTGGAGCATATCTGCCGGACAGACCCAGACGAGGCCCGCGACTGGGCTGAAATGGAGCGAATCGGCGGCGGCACCTTTACCACCGAGTATAGCATCAATGACCTCCGCCATGCTGTCCAGCGGTCGCCGCAGCTTCCGCTCGAAGGCGATTTCGACGAACACGACGCCGAATGCGGCGCCCATTGCGGAGAGGCAGCATGACCTACCAATCGATCGCCACCAAATTCCGCCGCGCGCTTCGTAACAAGACCGGCGCGACCTTCACTCTGGACCAACTCAAGCAACTGGCAGAAGTTGGCGTATTGAACCACCTGGCCCAACTGGAAAGCGAAGAACTGTGCGCGACCAATTCGAATACGGCAACTGCTGGCTCACCTTCCGACGAGACGGAAAAGCGGAAGGGATCTACCAGATCGCTCGACGCGACCGAGGCTCAGTCGTTTATCGCAGCACTCGGACGCGGGACTATGAGCAGGCCAAAGGCGAGCTGATAGCCTATGTCGAACTGCGCAATGCCAAGGGGAGGCAAGACCCGGATGCCGCAAAGGTCGTCCCGTTGCTGGTCACCTATTGGCGGGAGCGCGGGTCCAAGAAGATCCGGCCCGCGCAGATCGCGTCCAGCCTGCGCCAGTTCATCGGCTTTCTGATGCAGGACGAACTCGGCCCCGCGGCCACCGTGGCGCAGATCACCCCCGAGGTGTTCCGGCGCTTTCAGGCATGGCGCATGGCTCCGCACAGCTACGAGGTCGCCTTTGAGGGCGAAACCTACAGCCACGAATCGAAGGGCGTGAACGGCGAGAGCGTGCAGCGCAATTTCGATGACCTGTCGTCCGCATTCCGGCATCACGAAAGGGAAGGGCGGATACCGCTCGGCCCGCGTGTTCCGCGCGTGGATCAGGACTTGCGCAGCGAACCGCGCGACCTGCACCTGACATACGAACAGCTTGGCGCGATGATCGGCTATGCTCGTCAATTGTCCGACAAGAGCCTGTTGCGCTTCATGCTGCTGATGCTGGCGACGTGCGCGCGGTCGGAGGTCGCGGCGCTGTTCGATCCTGCCAGCCAGTATAGCCCCGCTACGGGCATCATCGACCTGCATCCGGCTAATCGCAAGCGGACACACAAGCGCAATGCCCTGGTGCCTGCTATCGAACCGCTCAAGTCTGTGCTGGACGAATGGGCGGCAGACGGTGCTACGCCGAGCAAGAGCCGCAAGACGGCCTGGCGGACAATGCGCCGCGCGCTGGGGCTGCCCGATGATACGCTGCCGACCACCATCCGGCACACCGTTGCCACCAACCTGCGCAATGACCGCATCAGCCCCGCCGCCGTCATCAGCGAGTTCATGGGCCACGTCGGCCTGACCGCGACCACTAAACGCTATGCGAAACTCGACCCGGAATATCTCGCAGACATCAAACCGGGGTTGACCACCATCTGGGAGCGGGCCATGGAGGCTGCCGAGGCGTGGGGCCGTGACCACTGCCTGACCACCGGGACACGAGGCGACAAGTTTGCTGTTGTCGAAAGGTCCGGAGAATGCTAGAAAATAGCCATATCACGGAACATGGGGCGATTAGCTCAGTTGGTAGAGCATCTCGTTTACACCGAGAGGGTCGGCAGTTCGAGCCTGTCATCGCCCACCATGATCCGCGAAATCCACCCGAATTTGTTGCCCGTTTGCAACGCCCGACAGGCGAATCGCCTGCGTTGGGTTTTGTTCAGCAACCGGTCAGGCAGGCGGTTTCAGACAATGCGCCCATGCCGGGTCATCTCCTTCTTGCCATAGCGCTGGGCGCTGCCACCATCGGCGGCGCGGCGATGCTGGCGACGGTGGATCGCGGGACGCCTGCGCAGGGCGAATGCCTCAGCAAGAAGCGCGTCATTTCCGGCACCGCGCGGATCAAGCGCGCCGAGCCGCGCAGGCGCTGTCATGTGATCGTGCCGATCCTGATGTGATCGGCCTGCACCGTCAGCCCTTTGCGAGCGTCTCTTCCATCAGCGCGGATGCCCGGGTACCGTTCCAGTCCATTCCGCCGATCATCCGCCACACTTCCTTGCCCTCGGCATCGTACAGCACGGTGGTGGGCATCACCCCGGTCATGTAGCTGAAGCCCAGGTTGTTTTCCGGATCGACGAACGGCTGGATCGTCTTGTAGCCCTTTTCGGCGAAGAACGGCTTGATCGCGTCGAGGTTCTGCATGTCCTGCGACACTGTGAGCACCACCAGCCGGTCCTTCTCGCGCGCTGCCAGAGCGTCCAGAGTGGGCATCTCGACCACGCATGGTCCGCACCACGTCGCCCACAGGTTGACCAGCACCGGCTTGCCCTTGAAGGCGGCCAGGCTGGTGGTCTTGCCGTCGGGATCGTTGAAGGTCACGTCGGGCGCAGCCTTGCCACGTTGCGAGATATCGAGCGTGCCCGACAGCGGGACCGAAGGACCCGCTTTTTGAGCAGTTTTTTCGGACTGAGCGGGTTGCTCCGAGGCAGGGGATTGCCTATCGCACGCCCCAGTTGCCAGCGCGGCAAGAGCCACCACCGGCCAGATGCGCTTGCTGGAAAAATGGGCGATACGCATGGGTAACAACTCCAACAGCATGTGGGGCGGACGGTTTGCCGCAGGGCCATCCGATGTGATGCGGGCCATAAACGCCTCCATCCCGTTCGACAAGGCGCTGTGGCGGCAGGATATCGATGGCTCGCTGGCGCATGTCGCGATGCTGGGCGCGCAGGGGATCATCCCGACGGACGATGCCGAGGCTATCACTTCTGGCCTCAAGCAGATCGCACAAGAATATGCCGCCAACGGCGTGACCGAAGACTGGTCGCTCGAGGACATCCACATGCATGTCGAGGCACGGCTGGCCGAGCTGATCGGGCCTGCTGCCGGACGCCTGCACACCGCGCGCTCGCGCAACGACCAGGTCGCCACCGATTTTCGCCTCTGGGTGCGCGATGCCTGCGATGCCGCCGATGCCGCGCTGAAGGCGCTGCAGACCGCATTGGTCGACCGCGCCGCCGAACATGCCGATGCGATCATGCCGGGCTTCACCCACTTGCAGATCGCCCAGCCGGTGACGCTCGGCCATCACCTGCTCGCCTATTACGAGATGTTCGCGCGCGATCGCGACCGCTTTGCCGCTGCGCGTGCGCGGATGAACCAATGCCCGCTGGGCTCTGCAGCGCTCGCTGGAACCGGCTTTCCGATTGACCGCGATGCGACCGCCAGCGCGCTGGGCTTCGAGCGCCCCACCGCCAACTCGCTCGATGCCGTATCGGACCGCGATTTCGCGCTCGATTACCTCACCGCCGCCTCGCAATCCGCGCTGCATCTTTCGCGGCTGGCCGAAGAGTTCATCATCTGGGCAAGCCAGCCCTATGGCTTCGTCAAGCTGCCCGACAGCTTTTCGACCGGATCGTCGATCATGCCGCAGAAGCGCAACCCCGATGCCGCCGAGCTGGTCCGCGGCCATGCCGGGCGGATCATCGGCTGCCAGACCGCGCTGATGATCACGATGAAGGGCCTGCCGCTCGCCTATTCCAAGGACATGCAGGACGACAAGCCACCGGTGTTCGAATGCGAAGGCCTGCTGATGCTGAGCCTGGCCGCGATGACCGGGATGGTGGCCGAAACCACATTCGAGACCGCAGCGATGCGCAAGGCCACCGAGCGCGGCTTTGCCACCGCGACCGATCTGGCCGACTGGCTGGTGCGGCAGGCGGGAATCCCGTTCCGCGAGGCGCACCATATCACCGGCGCGGTGGTCAAGCTCGCCGAACAGCGCGGCGTGGCGCTCGACACGCTGCCGATCGCCGATCTGCAGGCGATCGATGCGCGGATCAGCGAGGCGGTCTACCCCGCGCTGTCGGTCGACGCATCGGTCGCCAGCCGCAACAGCTATGGCGGCACCGCGCCCGATCAGGTACGGGTGCAGGTGGCGCGCGCTCAGGCTGCGCTCAACGGAGAATGACGATGGCGCGTGCCTCCAACCTGCTGCTGGCTGCGGTCGCAATCCTGGCGCTGGCCGCCTGTGGCAGCCGCCAGAAGCTGACCGCGGTCGAAGGCACCGCGCCTGCGCCCACGGCCTATGGCGCCTCGATGGTGGCTGCGCCCGATCAGTTGATGGAGCCCAGCACCCAGTCGCGTCCCGAACGCAATGTCGAGCTGCGGCGAAAATCCGAGGCGCGCGCCGACGACCCGTTCGACCTTCCTCCCGAGTAACAGTCAAAAGGCTCCGTTCCACATGGACCATTTCTCGCTGATTGGCGGCCAGCTGCACGCCGAGCAGGTGCCGCTGGCGCGCATTGCCGATGAAGTCGGCACGCCCGTCTATGTCTATTCGCGCGCGACGCTGGAGCGCCATGCCGATGTCTTCCGCGACGGGCTGGCGGGCGTTCCGCGCAAGCATCTGGCGTTCGCCGTCAAGTCGAACCCCAATCTGGCGGTGCTCAAGGTGCTGGCTCAGCGTGGTTATGGCGCGGATGTCGTTTCGGGTGGCGAGCTCGACCGCGCACTCGCCGCAGGAATTGCGCCTGCCGACATCGTGTTCTCGGGCGTGGGCAAGACCGCGGACGAAATCCGCCATGCGCTGGCAACCGGCATCGGCCAGTTCAACATCGAATCCGAAGAAGAAGGCGAGATGCTCGCTGCGGTCGCGGACTCGATGGGGCTGAGCGCCGCCGCGGTGCTGCGGATCAATCCTGACGTCGATGCAGGCACCCATGCCAAGATCTCGACCGGCAAGGCAGACAACAAGTTCGGCGTCGGGCTGCATGTCGGGCCGGGGATCTATGAGCGCCTGTCGCAGCTGCCCGGGATCGGGCTGCGCGGGGTCGCGGTGCATATCGGCAGCCAGCTGCTCAGCCTCGATCCGCTCGAGGCTGCATTCGGCAAGATAGGCCAGCTGGTCGCCGATCTGCGCGGCGCGGGGCATGCCATCACGCATGTCGATCTGGGCGGCGGGCTTGGCGTTCCGTATCAGGCCGGGAGCAACCCGCCATCGCCTGCCGATTATGGTGCGCTGGTCGCGCGGGTGACTCGCGACTGGGATGCTACGATCCAGTTCGAGCCGGGTCGCGTGATTGCGGGCAACGCCGGTGTGCTGCTCACCCGGGTGATCCGGGTAAAGCCCGGGATCCAGCACCCTTTCGTGGTGGTCGATGCGGCGATGAACGATCTGGCGCGCCCGGCCCTGTACGATGCCTGGCATGACTTCGAAGCGGTGGCACCCGATGGCACCCGGATGATGGCCAATATCGTCGGCCCGGTGTGCGAGAGCGGCGATACGTTCGCGATGGGCCGCGATATCGACACCGTTGCCGCAGGCGATCTCGCCGTGTTCCGCACCGCAGGCGCCTATGGCGCTACGATGGCGAGCAGCTACAACAGCCGCGGCATCGTCGCCGAGGTGCTGGTCGATGGCGACCGCTTTGCCGTGGTCGCCAACCGCATCACCCCTGCCGAGATCATGGCCGCAGAGCAGGTGCCGGACTGGCTGTGAACCAGCTGCCGATCTTCCTCAACCTGCGCGATCGCCCGGTGATCCTGCTGGGCGATGGCGAGGCGGCAGATGCCAAGCGGCGGTTGATCGAGCGTTCGGGCGGGATCTGCGTCGGGGAGGAAAATCACGACGCCCGGCTGGCGATCGTCGCGCTGGAGGATGAGGACGAAGCGATCGCAGCGGTCGCCCGGCTCAAGGCGCGCGGACTGATCGTCAACGCGGTCGACCGGCCTGCTTTGTGCGATTTCACTACGCCTGCGATCATCGACCGCGATCCGGTGCTGATCGCGATCGGCACCGGCGGCGCATCGGCGGGGCTCGCCAAGGCGCTGCGCCAGCGGCTCGAGGGCCTGCTCCCCGCGACGCTGGGCGATCTGGCGCGCAGGCTCGATGCCGCGCGGGACGCCATCAGGCAGCGCTGGCCGGGTGGTGCCGAGCGCAGGCGCGCGATCGATGCCGCGCTGGCACCCGGCGGTACGCTCGATCCGCTGAGCGATCATGCCGCGGATGCGGTGGCCGTCTGGATCGCTGGCGGCGGGGCAGGGGTGTCGGCGGGACGCTACGAGATCGCGATTGCATCACCCGATCCGGATGAGCTGACCTTGCGTCAGGTGCGGCTGCTGGGTAGCGCCGATCTGGTGCTGCACCCTTCGGACATGCCGCCTGCAATCCTTGCCCGTGCCAGAGCCGATGCCGCCATGCGGATCGACGATGAAGAAGACGGTGCGCCCGAGGGTGTGGTCGTGCGGCTTATCTGGGCGCCGACAGCAGGAAGTTCATGAACACGGTGGCGATCGGCTTGGCCGGGTCGTCCTGCCAGGCCTTGGCTTCGACATTGGCCACCCGCCGTCCGATCCTGGTCACTTCGCCCACCGCATAGGTGCGCAGTTCGCGTCCGCCGCGCATGAAGTTGATGGTGATGTTGACCGGCTTGATCTTCAGGTCGCTCTCGTCCTTGCCCAGCGTCACCCGCAGCGCCGCGATCGCGGCGACTTCCATCAGCCCGCTGAGCGCGCCACCGTGCAGGAAGCCGGGGCGCCCCATCACGGAAGGGCCGTAATCATAGGCGATGACCGGAAGCCCGGCGTGCATTTGGTCGACGGTCATCCCCATGGTGGTCGCGAACGGCGGCATGAAACCCAGGACGGTTGCGATGGTGTCTTTCTCGCTCATCGGTCAGGCCAGAAAGTTTTCGACGCGGATGAAGGTCCCTGCGACGTGCGCGACCGGGTCATCGGGATCACCGTCATGGGCGATGCCGCGGACAAAGGCCATCGAGCGCGTGGTCTTGTAGCATTCGCCGCGTCCGATCACGGTCTTGCCGGGGGTCGCGGGGCGCATGTAATCCACCCTGAGGTCGAGCGTCACTTGAGGCCGGAACTTGCCGATCGCCGTCCAGACCGACAGGCTAGTGGCGTTGTCCATCAGGCTGATGATCGGACCCGATGCGATCACCCCGCTGTCGACATCGCCGACGAGCCCGGGGGCATAAGGCAGCGCGAGCTCCACCCAGTTGTCGCCGTGTGCGCTGTAGAGGATACCCAGATGGCCGCTATGGCCGTGGGTCGACATCATGGTCTGGAACATGCCGGGGTCGAAACCGTCGTTCAGGTCGGCAGCTTCGGGGGTCAGGTCGTCATTCATCGCAAGGGGTTCGATTCGCAGCGGTTCGGATTAATGGACTATAACTGGCAAAGCCGCGGCAAGCTCTGCACTCTCCCGCCTGTTCGTCAACCCCAAGGACAGGAGAAGCCAGCTATGCCATCCGGAAATCCCGCACCCAGGATCGACGTGAACGATCTGCCGGACCTCGATTCCCCTGTCGCGCTGCACGGGGCACGGCTCGATGTCAGCCCCTGCACGGGGGTCAGCGACGATCTGTGGATCATCGCGGTGATCCTGGTTTACGAAAACTGACGCAGCGCAGCAGGGCGGACGGCGCGTGACGGTGGAGCGCAGACTGCGCGCGTGTGTCGATCGGTTTGCAGGCACGAGCGGATACGCGCTGTCCCAGGCGCTGGGGCCGATGCTCACCGATGCAGAGCTCGCGAGCATGTGGCTGCAAGAGCGGCTCATCGGCCTCCAGCAGCCGCAGCCGCAACTACCCGCGGGCTTTGCCGACCCGGTGTGCCAGTCGCTGGTGATGCTCGATCATCAGCGGGTGCATCTGTCGCTGGCGATCGTTTCGGCCGAGGGATGGAAAGCGGAGAGCGTGACACAGGTTGGCGCATCGCAGATCGTCGGATTTGCCGATGGCTGGACCACGATCCGCTTTCTCTCGGCACCATTGGCCAAGGTGCAGCGCCATTATCTCGTCCGGACCTCACAACAGCGGCGCGCCTTTGCCGAATGTCCCAGGCAGGTGACCACCGGCGAGGTGATCTGCCTCGACAATGCCCGCGAGGCGCTGCGGTTCGTCGGGCTTGGGGCGGATGTGGTCATGCTGCGGTTGCTGGTTCGCGACCCCGATGCGCAACAGGCCGTCGAATGCGATGCCCGCACGGGCGCAGTGCTGCGCATTCGCGAGGCGCAATCGGGGGATGGCCGCACCCGCATGACGCTCTCGCTGCTGCGATCTTTGGGGCGCAGCGATGCCGTACCCGCCATTGCCGAAGCGCTCGCCTCCTGGCCCGCGCATCTGCGCTGGCACGGTGTCCGCGAGGCGCTGGCGACCGACAGCATTGCGGGGTTCGCTCTGCTGCAGGCCATGGTCGAGACCGATCCCGATGAGGATCTGCGCGCGCTCGCCCGCCGGACGCGCGATGATCTGCTCACCCGCTATCCGCAGCTTGCGGCCTAGCGCCCGGTCATGGCGCTGATGCTTCACACAGACCCCGCGCAGCCCTGCACGCTGGAGGAATGCTTGGCCGCGCTCGATCATACAGGGTTCGAGCCCGATGACCCGCAGTCGGTGGCGCACGCCGCGCACTGGCTGGCACGGCTTGCTGCCAATCGACACTTTCTGGGCGATCTGGCGCTCTCCCGGTTGCAGGCAGCCCATGTCGGTCAGGCGGGACAGGGCTATACCGCGCAGGTGATGATGCTGGGAGCGCCGCGCCCCGGCTGGTTCATGCGCGCGGCGATCTGGCCGTCTGCGCAGGACGCGGTAATGCGCGACAGCGGTGCTGCCGCCTTCGTTTATGGCCTGCCGCACGATCACAATTTCCACTTCCTGACGGTGGGCTATCACGGCCCCGGTTACCGCAGCGACCATTACGAGGTCGATCCCGAGCGCATGACCGGAGTGGTCGGCGAGGCAGTCGATCTGCGTTTCGTCGAGACCAGCCTGCTCCATCCGGGACGCGTGATGCACTACCGCGCCTGGCGCGACGTGCATTGCCAATATGCGCCCGATACGCTCTCGGTCTCGATCAACCTTATGCACAGCGCGCCCGGGCAGCGGTGGACCGACCAGTTCGAATATGATCTGCGCCGGGGCACGATCAGCAGGGTGCTCACCGGGTGCACCGCCGATACGCTTTGCAAGCTGGCGACGGCGTTGAGCCCTGCTGCCGCGCTGGATGTGATCGAGACCATCGCCCGGAGCCATCCTGTCGAACGCCTGCGCTGGTCGGCGATCCGGGCCCTTGCAGCCGAACAGCCCGGCACCCAGGCGCGCGCCGAGTTTCTTGACCGGCAGGCGGCCAGGGCAAGCGGCTGGCTCGCGCGTCGCTGCCGGGCCGAGATTGGCGATTGATGGGGCCGGGTCGCAGGCTATAGTCGCTCCCGAAACCATGTTGGGGGCACGTCATACCTATGTTCATTGCGGAACTGGAAATCGGACAGATCGGGCGATTGATCCAGTTTGCCATGGCCCCCGCCTTCCTGCTGGTGGCGACGGGCAACATCCTGCAGCTGTTTGCCGGGCGGCTGGCCCGAGTTATCGACCGCGAGCGGGTGCAGCTTGCCGAGTTCAGCCGGACCACGGGCGAGGACCATGTCCGCGTGGTGCGCGAACTGCAGATTCTCGACCGCCGCGCTTCGATCGTCAACAAGGCGATCCTGATGGCGACGCTGAGCGCCTCGACCGTCAGCCTGTTGATCGCGGCCATGTTCGTGCTGTCGCTCACCGGCTACAAGTTCGGCCAGATCGTCGCAGGGGGGTTCATCCTGGCCATGGCGTTCCTGATTGCCGGGCTCGGCCTGTTCATCGCCGAGATTCGGCTTGCGACCCGCAACATCCGCATCGAGGAGCGTTTGCTCATTCTCGAAGACGAGTGATCGCAGCCAAGCCCAAAGAAAAAGGGCTCCGCGCTGGTGCGCGAAGCCCTTTTCGATCTCAGAATGCTTGAGGCGCTATCAGCCGGCAGCAGGCGCCGCAGCAGCATCGGCTGCGGGGGTTGCTGCACCGTCGACAGCGGCAGGTGCTGCTCCACCTTCAGCGGCCGGGGCTGCGTCTGCTGCAGCGTCCGGTGCGGGCGCAGCGGGGAGAGGCAGCGGGCTGCCGGTCTGGGTGTTCATCCATGCCATCAGATTGGCGCGATCTTCAGCCTTGCCGAGGCCAGCAAAGCTCATCTTGGTGCCATCGGCATAGGCCTTGGGCGAGGTGAGCCACTTGTTCATTTCCTCGAAGGTCCACGGACCCGACTTGCTCTTGAGCGCGTCGGAATAAGCGAAACCTGCGACCGATGCGTGGGGCTTGCCCATCACGCCATAAAGATTGGGACCGATGCCGTTGGCGCCGCCGCTGTTGATCGAGTGGCACGACGAGCACTTGGCGAAGACCTTCTCGCCCTTGGCGACATCGGCGCTGGCAAGCAGCGTGGCGATCGGCACTTCGGCGGCGGCTTCACCTTCGGACGAAACGACGCCTTCGATCACATAGCCCAGCTTCTCGGGGCGTTCGGGCTTGTCGGCGTGGAACACCTTGCCGCTGATGATCGACAGGCCAAGGGCAGCGATGCCGCCTGCAAGAGCCCAGCCTGCAATCGTGTTCTTGTTGTCCTGCATTGCCCTGTTGCCTCGTCTTTTGCTGCAGGCGCCATGACAACACGGCGCCCTGAAAGGTCGGTGTCCGATCAACCCTGCGTCAAAGCCGGGCGTATCAGCGTTTCGAAAGGCCTGATGCCGCGTCGCAACAAGGCCGGTTCGCCGCTCCCTCTAATCATGGTCAAGGCGCACTGCAAGCCCCGACGCGCCCGTTTTCGCCTTGTCGTCGCGGCATTGGGTGCCTATTCGGCGTGCCCATGCAAAGCTACCCCCAGATCGCCCGCCTGATGGTTGACACCATGGCCCGCACCGCTGCCGATGCGCCGGAGTGCACCATCGCCTTTCAGGGCGCTCCGGGAGCCTATTCCCACATCGCCGCGCGCGAGTTCGCCCCCGACTGGCATCCCTTGCCCTGCTATTCTTTCGAGGATGCGATGGATGCGGTGAAAGACGGCCGCGCGGCCAAGGCGATCATCCCGATCGAGAACTCGCAGCATGGCCGGGTGGCGGACATCCACTTCCTGCTGCCGGAAAGCGGCCTGACCATCGTCGCCGAGCATTTCCTGCCGGTGCATCACTGCTTGCTGGCCAAAGGCGAAGGGCCGTTCCGCTCGGCGGTCAGCCATCCGCAGGCGCTGGGGCAGACCCGGCATTATCTGCGCGCGCATGGCATCCAGCCGACCACTTATGCCGACACCGCAGGGGCCGCCGCCTTTGTCGCCGAATCGGATGATCCGTCGCTGTGCGCGGTGGCCTCGCGGCTGGCAGGCGAAGTGTTCGGGCTCAAGGTCATCGCCGAAGGCATCGAGGATGCCGCGCACAACATGACGCGGTTTGTGGTGCTGGCCGCGCACCGCGACGATCCGCTTCCCGGCGCCGATACGGTGATGACCAGCATGCTGTTCGAGGTGAAGAACATCCCTGCGGCGCTGTTCATGGCGCTGTCGGGCTTCGCCACCAACGGCATCAACATGACCAAGCTGGAAAGCTATATTCGCGGCGGCAGCTTTGCGGCTGCGGAATTCTATGCCGATATCGAGGGCATGCCGGGGGACCCGGCGGTCGACCGCGCGCTCGAGGTGCTGGGCCATCACAGCAAATGGCTGCGGATCCTGGGCAGCTACCCCCAGGCGCTCCCCAGGGTCTAGCCGCGCGGTAAAACTGGCTGGCTCAGGCGCCGCGGTTGAGGCGCTGCATGATCGGCGTGACCGAGATGCCGTGCAGCAGGATCGATCCCAGAATGATCAGCCCCACGGTTTCCCACAGCGCGTGCTGGTCCTCGAAAGCTCCATGGTTGAGCGCGAACGCCAGGTAATAGACCGAGCCAAGCCCGCGAATGCCGAAAAAGGCGATGACAAAACGTTCGAGCGCGGGGCGCCTGAGATCGATCAGCGCCAGCCAGCCTATCATCGGGCGGATCACCAGCAGCACCAAGGCGGCGACGAGAACATTGTCCCAGCCGATGTCCGCCAGCAGTTCGCCTCCGGTAAGAATGCCGCCGAACAGGACCAGCAGCACCATCATCACCAGCCGCTCGGTCTCGTCGGCGAAATCGTGCAGTTCCGAGTTGAAATTGTCCCCCGCCGCCGAGCGGTTGAGCATGAGACCCGCCACAAAAACCGCCAGAAATCCGTAGCCGAATGCAAACTCGGTCGTCGCATAGATGACCAACGTTGCACCCAGCGCGATGAAGCCGTCGCCGGTTCTCGAGAGCCTGGTATTCTGTGGCAGTCGGTAAATGATCTGCCCCAGCAGCCAGCCGCCTGCTGCGCCGATCAGCGCACCGACGCTCAACCGCCAGATGACGTCTTGCCACAGCCAGGTGCCCATCGTCGCAAAGCCCAGCGTGCCGGCGCTTGCCGCCAGCGCCAGATAGACGAAGGGAAAGGCCAGCGCGTCATTCAGGCCTGCCTCGGACGTCAGCGCAAACCGCGCCTCGTCGCCATCGTCGCTGTTGGGGCGCTCGATCTGGACATCGGAGGCCAGCACCGGATCGGTGGGCGCAAGACAGGCGCCCAACAGCAACGCCGATGCGAGCGGAAGGCCGAGAATCCAGTGACCCGACAGGGCGATCGCGCCGATGGTCAGCGGCATGACGATCGCCAGCAACCGGATGGTGATTCCCCAATTCGCCAAAGTGAACGGCCGCCCGATCTTGAGGCCAGCGCCCATCAGCGAGATGATGACGATAAACTCGGTAGCCTTTTCGATCATCACCGGCGATTCCACCGGGTGCGGCGAAAAGACCGATAGGGGCGTGAAAGAGAACACCGCCATCCCAAGCCCGACAAAGATGATCGGCAAGGACAGCGGCAATTTCTTGAGCAACAGCGGCAGCCACGCGACCAGCAGCACCACGAGCCCGATGACGAGCAGCCAGATCTTGTAATGCTCGAGCAGGAACGCGCCGATCAGGCTGGTGAACAAGGGATCGGCAAAGGCGGTGACATCAAGCTTAGGTGAGTCCGGGATGACCGAATGCCAGCGAACCCCGGTCATCAGTGCGCCGCACCCCAGCTTGGCCCGGTACCGATTTCAACTCCCAGTGGCACGCTCAGCGTCACCGCAGGTTCGGCCGCGCCCTCCATTACTGCGCGAATGACCTGCGACGCCGCGTCGACATCGGCTTCGGGCAATTCAAACACCAGTTCATCGTGCACCTGCAGCAGCATGCGGACATGACCCAACCCGGCGGCCTCAAGCGCAGGCACCATCCGCGCCATCGCACGCTTGATGATGTCCGCGCTGGTGCCCTGGATCGGCGCGTTGATCGCGGCGCGCTCGCTGCCCTGGCGCTCGGCCTGGTTCTTCGAGTTGATCCGCGGGAAATGCGTCTTGCGGCCGAACAGGGTCTCGGTGAAGCCGCATTCGCGCGCCTTTTCCATCGTCTCGGCGATATAACGGTTGATGCCGGGGAAACGCTGGAAATAGGTGTCGATCATCGCCTGAGCCTCGTCGGCGGTGACCTCCAGGCGCCCGGCGAGTCCCCAGCGCGAAATGCCGTAGAGGATCGCGAAGTTGATCGTCTTGGCGCGCCCCCGGGTATCGCGGTTGACCTCGCCGAACAGCTCCAATGCGGTGCGGTTGTGGATGTCCTCACCCTTGGCGAAGGCATCGCGCAGGGTTTCGACGTCTGCCATGTGCGCCGCCAGCCGCAGTTCGATCTGGCTGTAGTCGGCCGCGAGGATGACATTGCCCGGCTCGGCGACGAAGGCATGACGGATCTGGCGGCCGATCTCGGTGCGGATCGGGATGTTCTGCAGATTGGGCTCGGTCGACGACAACCGCCCGGTCTGCGCGCCGACCAGGCTGTAGCTGGTGTGGACGCGGCCCGTGTCCGGGTTGATCTGCTCCTGCAGCGCATCGGTATAGGTGGACTTCAGCTTGGCGAGCTGGCGCCAGTCGAGCACCTTGCGCGAGATCTCCGATCCTTCGCCCGCCAGCTTTTCCAGCACGGTGACATCGGTCGAATAGGCGCCGGTCTTGCCCTTCTTGCCGCCCTTTAATCCCATCTTCTCGAACAGGATCTCGCCCAGCTGTTTGGGGCTGCCGATCGAAAAGCTCTGCCCGGCCAGCGCATGAATTTCGGTTTCCAGAGCGGCCATCCGCGTGGCGAAATCATGGCTCAGCGCGGCCAGCTGTTCGCGATCGACCTTGATGCCGTTGCGCTCCATGGCCGCTACAACCGGAATAAGCGGGCGATCGACCATCTGGTAGATGCGGGTCGCCCCCTCGATCGGCAGTCGCGGCTGCAGTACATGCCACAGCCTGAGCGTGACATCGGCGTCCTCGGCGGCATAGCGCGTCGCATCGCTGAGCGGCACCTCGTTGAAGCCGATCTGCTTCTTTCCGGTGCCGGTCAGCGATTTGAAGCTGATGCACTCATGCCCCAGATGCCGCTGGGCCAGCGCATCCATGCCATGTCCGCCGCTGCCGAATTCATGGCCGGCATCGAGCGTGAAGCTCATCACCATCGTGTCCTCGATCGGCGACACCGCGACGCCATGACGCGCGAGCACGTTGAGGTCGTATTTGAGGTTCTGGCCGATCTTGAGCACGCTGTCGTCCTCGAGCAGCGGCTTGAGCCTGGCGATCGCAACGTCCATTGCGATCTGCTTGGGCTTTTCGGCAAACATGTCGCTGCCGCCATGGCCCAGCGGGACATAGCATGCCTCACCCGGCGCCAGCGCGAGACTGATGCCGACAAGCCTGGCCTGCATCGAATCGAGCGAATCGGTTTCGGTATCCACCGCGATGGTGCCGACGGCAAAAGCCCTGGCGATCCAGTCGTCGAGCGTTTCGAAATCCTGCACACAGACATAGCTGTCGGTGTCGATCGGGGGCATCGCGAGCGCCAGCGGTGCAATCGCGTTGCTGCTGCTCTGCGCGCCGGTGGCGGGTGACGACGACGCGGGCGACACTTCGGCAGGACCGCTGGCGCCAAGCTTGCGCAGCAGGCTGGTAAAGCCATGCAGTTTGAGGAATTCGGCCAATGGCTCGGGCGGGATATCCTTCAGCAGGAAATCCTCGAGCTCGTTGGGCAGCGGGCAATCGTCCTTCAGCGTGACCAGCACCTTGCTCAGCCGCGCCATCTCGGCCTGCTCGATCAGGCTGTCGCGCAGCTTCGACGGCTTCATCGCAGGCGCGGCCGCCAGCACGCTTTCCAGATCGCCATGCTCGACGATCAGCTTGGATGCGGTCTTGGGGCCGACGCCGCGGATGCCGGGGACGTTGTCCACCGCATCGCCCATCAGCGCGAGCACATCACCCAGCTGCTCGGGGGTGACTCCGAACTTCTCCATCACCGCCTCGGGGCCCATGCGCACGTTCTTCATCGTGTCGAGCATGTCGAGCCCGGGCTGGATCAGCTGCATCAGGTCCTTGTCGGAACTGACGATGGTGACCTTCCACCCCTTGGCCAGCGCATCGAGCGCGTAGCTTGCGATGATGTCGTCCGCCTCGACATTGTCCTCCTCGATGCACGGCATGGAAAAGGCGCGCGTTGCATCGCGGATCAGCGGAAACTGGGGCACCAGGTCCTCTGGCGGGGCGGGGCGGTGCGCCTTGTACTGGTCGTACAGATCGTTGCGAAAGCTCTGCGAGCTCTTGTCGAGGATCACCGCCATATGCGTCGGACCATCGGCCTTGTGCAGGTCATCCGCCAGCTTCCACAGCATCGTGGTATAGCCATAGACCGCGCCCACCGGGGTGCCTTCCGGGTTGGTCAGCGGCGGCAAGCGGTGATAGGCGCGAAAGATGTAGGACGATCCGTCGACGAGATAGAGATGGTTCTGCTGGGACATGGGCCAACCGATAGCAGCGGCTTTCGGCACGGTCATGCAGTTTCGGAACTCGGGCCATCGCATGCGCGTAGCGTCGGGACGCACAAGGCGTATACCAACGCGCCACATTGAAGGAGCAATTCTCATGCGTACTTTTGCAATCGTCAGCCTTGCAGCACTGGCCCTGGGCGTTTCGGCCTGTTCGGCCGAGACCGAAAACAAGACCGATGCCGCTGCCGAGGCTGCAGGCGATGATATCGAGGCCAATGTCGATGCCGCTGGCGAAGCGATCGACGACACCATGGATGATGTCGAAGCCAGCGTCGATCAGGCTGCCAAGGATCTGGATGCCGAAGCCGACAAGGCCGGCGACAAGATCGAAAAGGAATGGGACGACGCCAAGGCTGAGGTCCGCAAAGAAACCGACTGAGGTTCGCCTTACAACAGACTTGCCTGCTCGATCGCCTGTGATCGGGCAGGCAGGCTGAAGCGCATCCCGTCCTCGCCCATCACCACATCGCCCGAATAGGCATCTGCCACCCCGCGCAGATAATAGGGATGCAGCAGCCGTGTCGGCATTCGCGGCACGATATGGGTGAACACCAGCATCCGTGCCTTGCCGCGCCGGGCCACGCCTGCCACCGCCACAGGCGAACTGTGATAATTGGTGGTGTCCGCCATGATCTTGGCGATCCGGGTATCGCCGCGGGACTTGGCCGTAGCCGAAATCCTGTTGACCATGTCGATGTTAAGCACCTCGTGCACCAGGACATCGCAGCCATCGCACATCGCCGAAACCATCTTCGTCGGCTTGGTATCGCCGCTGATCACCACCGATCGTCCCTTGTAGTCGAACCTGTAGCCTAGAGCTGGCTCTATCGGGTCGTGATCAACTCGGAAGGCGGTAACGCGGACGCCTTCGCGCTGGTACACCACCGCCTTGTCCGCCGGGCCATCGACCGCGATGATGTTGGCGCGCGCACCTGCACCGCTGCGCGGCATGATGTCGGCGCCATGGTGCGCGATGCGATAGCCGTAATCGGCGGTGTAGGCGGTATCGAAACCGGCCACGACGCGTTCGACGCCCTGCGGCCCATAGACCGGCAGCGCAGCCTTGCGCCCACTGCTTGCCCAGCGCAGCATCAGCACCTCGCCGAGCCCGTCGATATGGTCCGAATGGAAATGGGTAAGGAACGCCGCGTCAATCTTGCCCAGCGACACCCCGATCTGGCCGATCCTGCGGCCAGCGCCCGAGCCTGAATCCACGAGGAAAACCTGCCTGCCCGCGATCACCAGGGTGCAGGGGCCGGAGCGCGCAGGATCGGGCAGGGGCGAACCCGTGCCGCACAGGATGACATGCAGCCCGTCCTCAAGATCGTCGGTCGCGTCCTTGCCATAGCTGGCTTCCAGTGCCCGGGAAAAAGCGATCTCGCCAAGGCGTTCGCGCGTGGCCCACAGCGTCGCGGCAATCGCTGCCACCACCAACAAAAGCACGACCAGACGGCGCATCGGCAATCCCCTCGATATTATGTCACTATCTATGCTATAATATCGAGGGGATTGCCAGTGGCGATTAGCGGCCGAAGATTTCCGATTGGGACAAGGTAAGCCCGAGGTGAGGGAGGGGGGCTTTCATCGTAGCAAGATAAAACCTTCGCCACCGCCGTAAAAGGTGGCTTGGCAGAGCCATCGGTGCACCATAGACTGCCTCTGCCCGCAACTGGCGCATCGAGATGGACCACCATCAGGGAGCGGGCGGTATCGTTCATGTCGCGCGCCTGGGCAATCTGCTGATCGAAAGGCATGGCCCATGACCCAAGCAAAATCACCCTTCAATGTCGTCTTCGTCCTGTTCGACAATGTTACTCAGCTCGATTTCACCGGCCCCGCGCAGTTCCTGTGCCGGATGCCGGGGGCAAAGGTGCATGTCGCGGCGGCGAGCCTCGATCCGGTGATGATGGATGTCGGGTTCGGCATCATGCCCACGGTGACGTTTGAAGATTGTCCTCAGGCCGATTTGCTGTGCTTGCCGGGAGGTCTGGGCGTTGCGCCTGCGCTCAGCGATGATGCGCTGATCGCGTTCGTGCGGGCACAGGCATCGGCCGCGCAATGGGTGACCAGCGTATGCACCGGCGCGTTTATCCTTGGCCGGGCAGGGTTGCTGCAGGGAAGGCGTGCAACAACGCACTGGGGCTACACCAGCCTGCTGCCGATGGTCGGGGCCTTGCATGAAGACGCGCGCACCGTGTTTGACGGCAACGTGGTGACAGCAGGCGGGGTGACTTCGGGGATCGACTTTGCGCTGACGATCATCGCGCACCTGCACGGCGAGGATGTCGCGCGATCGCTGCAGCTCAACTTCGAATACGACCCCGCGCCGCCCTTTGCCGGGGGCACGCCTGCCACCAGCCCGCCGCACATCGTGCAGGCCATGCAGACCCGGTTCTACGACGCCCGTTCGGCCGAGATGGAGGCCGCGCTCATCGCCACCGCGTAACACGAAAAAGGGCCGGAAGGTTTCCCCTCCGGCCCCGTTTTCTTGTGCGTTGGCTTGGTAGCCGAGCAGCGTGGATCAGAAATCCATGCCACCCATGCCGCCCATTCCACCCATGCCACCGGGCATGCCGCCACCCGAAGACTTGTCTTCAGGTGCGTCACAGATGGCAGCTTCGGTGGTGATCAGCAGACCGGCAACCGAGGCAGCGTCCTGCAGGGCAGCGCGCACGACCTTGGTCGGATCGATCACGCCAGCGGCCACCAGGTTTTCGTACACATCGGTCGATGCGTTGAAGCCCAGCGTTTCGTCGTTGCCGTCGAGCAGCTTGCCCGAAACGACAGCGCCATCATGGCCTGCGTTCTGTGCGATCTGGCGAACCGGAGCGTACAGTGCCTTGCGGATGATATCGATGCCGCGGGTCTGGTCGTCGTTGAGACCGGTCATGCCTTCGAGCGCACGGGTTGCATAGAGCAGCGCCGTACCGCCGCCGGGGACGATGCCTTCTTCGACGGCTGCGCGGGTTGCGTGCAGTGCGTCGTCGACGCGGTCCTTCTTTTCCTTCACTTCGACTTCCGAAGCTCCACCGATCTTGATCACGGCAACACCGCCGGCGAGCTTCGCCAGACGTTCCTGCAGCTTTTCACGATCATAATCGCTGGTGGTGTTCTCGATCTGCGAGCGGATGGCTTCCACGCGGGCCTTGATCGCGTCGGCTTCACCGGCGCCATCAACGATGGTGGTGTTGTCCTTGTCGATCGAAACGCGCTTGGCCTGGCCGAGCATGCCCAGGGTCACGCTTTCCAGCTTGATGCCCAGGTCTTCGCTGACCATTTCACCCTTGCTGAGGATCGCGATATCTTCCAGCATCGCCTTGCGACGATCGCCGAAGCCAGGCGCCTTGACCGCAGCAACCTTCAAGCCGCCACGCAGCTTGTTGACCACCAGGGTCGCCAGCGCTTCGCCTTCGATGTCTTCTGCGATGATCAGCAGCGGACGACCGGTCTGGACGACAGCTTCCAGGATCGGCAGCATCGCCTGCAGGTTCGACAGCTTCTTTTCGTGGATCAGGATGTAGGGGTTGTCGAGTTCAACCGTCATCTTGTCCGGGTTGGTGATGAAGTAGGGCGACAGATAGCCGCGATCGAACTGCATGCCTTCAACGACATCCAGTTCCGATTCCATGCCCTTGGCTTCTTCGACGGTGATGACGCCTTCCTTGCCGACCTTTTCCATGGCCTGCGCGATCATCTCGCCGATTTCCTTCTCGCCATTGGCCGAGATGGTGCCGACCTGGGCGATCTCGTTGGTGCCAGCGACGGGCTTCGAGCGCGCCTTGAGCGATTCGACGACCTTGGTCACCGCCAGATCGATACCGCGCTTGAGGTCCATGGGGTTCATGCCGGCAGCAACCGACTTCATGCCTTCGCGCACGATGGCCTGGGCCAGAACGGTGGCAGTGGTGGTGCCGTCGCCTGCGATGTCATTGGTCTTGGAAGCAACTTCCTTGACCATTTGCGCGCCCATGTTCTCGAACTTGTCCTTGAGTTCGATTTCCTTGGCGACGGTGACGCCGTCCTTGGTGATGCGCGGTGCGCCGAAGCTCTTGTCGATGACGACGTTGCGGCCCTTGGGGCCCAAAGTCACCTTGACGGCGTCAGCGAGGATATCAACGCCGCGCAGAATGCGTTCGCGGGCGTCGCGGCCAAACTTTACGTCTTTAGCAGCCATGAGTTTGTTCCTTTATGTCGATTGAGGTCAGTCGGGTTGATCGGATCGATCAGCCCAGAATGCCCAGAATGTCGCTTTCCTTCATGATGATCAGGTCTTCACCATTGATCTTCACTTCGGTGCCCGACCACTTGCCGAACAGGATCTTGTCGCCAACCTTGACGTCGAGGGCGATGCGATCGCCGTCCTCGTCGCGGGTGCCTTCACCGATGGCGATCACTTCGCCTTCGGAGGGCTTTTCCTTGGCTGCGTCGGGGATGATGATCCCGCCAGCAGTCTTTTCTTCGGCTTCGATGCGGCGCACCAGAACCCGGTCGTGCAACGGACGAAATGTCATGCGTTAAGCCTTTCCTTGCGTCACTGAAATTAGTGAAACCCCCTGCGCGGCAGGCGCATCGGATGATGGCTGCGTCCGCGATTAGCACTCTATCGGGGTGAGTGCTAACGAAGCGCTAGATAGCGGTCGCCGCGTTTTGGTCAACCCATGCGCAGCGGAAATTTTTGCGTGAGCGCAACAAACGGGGTAACCTCGCATCATAACGGGACGAACGGAAAGATGGGCAGGCGGGGCAAGCCATCCTCGCTGCTCGCACGTGACCACTCAAGCACCATGATCCACCGAACCGAGAGGACCTTGAAGATGTCGAATTCTATGCTCACCCTGGGCGCTGCCGCTGCCGCCGTTCTGGCCGCTGCCACCGTCGCCGCGACCCCCGCCGCCGCTGCCGGCGAGAAGGAAAAGTGCTACGGCGTATCGCTGAAGGGCAAGAACGACTGCGCCGCCGGCCCCGGCACCTCGTGCGCCGGCACCTCGACGGTCGACTATCAGGGCAGCGCCTGGAAGTATGTCGCCAAGGGCGAGTGCTCCAAGATGGGCGGTTCGCTCACCCCGCTCAAGGGCAACACCAAGCCCGCGCCCAAGGGCTGATTGCATCCGATGGTCGAAGGCCCGATGTTCCTGCCCCCCGAAACAGGCATCGGGCTGAAGCCGGCCCACTATCGCGAAGTTCTGGAGTCGCCCAACGGCTGCCCCGGTCCTGCATGGGTCGAGGTGCATCCCCAGAACTATTTCGTCGATGGTGGGCCGCCCCATCGTTGGCTGACCGCGATTGCAGAGCACCTGCCGCTGAGCTTTCACAGCGTCGGGCTGTCGATAGGTACGGCCGAGGGGCTGGATGAGGACGAGCTGGAACAACTCGCCCAGCTGTGCGACCGGTACAACCCCGCCAGCGTCTCCGACCACCTCAGCTGGTCGGGCAACAGCACCGACCGCTACGCCGATCTGTTGCCCATCGCCTACACCCGCGCCACGCTCGATCATGTCGCAGCGCAGATCGGACGGGTTCAGGATCGCCTCAGACGCCCGCTCCTGATCGAGAACCCGTCGCGTTATCTGGCCTTTGCGCGCGACGAAATGGATGAGGTCGATTTCATCCACGCGCTGTGTGCGCGCAGCGGCTGCGGTTTGCTGTTCGACATCAATAACGTCGAGGTCAGCTGCACCAATCTGGAACTCGATCCGTTCACTTATATCGATGCGATCGATCCCCAGATCGTGGGCGAAATCCATCTCGCGGGCCATGCCACCGAGTGGCACGACAACCGCCCGTTGCTGATCGACGATCACGGCAGCCCGGTCAGTGCATTGACCTGGCAGCTGTTCGACCGGTTTATCGGCAGGGCAGGGACAAGGCCCGTGCTGATCGAATGGGACACCGATGTGCCCGAATACGGCGTGCTGATGGCCGAGGCGGCGCGAGCCAGCGACCACATGGCACGCGCTGCTGCTGCCCGCGCAGTACTGAGTGCGTGACACCATGACCGACCTCAAGGCCGATCAGGCACGCTTCATCGCAGTGCTGCAGGACGGACCCGCCGCCTTTCCCGATGGGCTGTTCGCAGGCGAGCCATCGCGTGCCCTGCTCGGTCTCAAGGCGCACGCCAACACCATCAGCCACGCCCGGCTGGTCGCGCTGGAACAGACCTATCCGCGCACGCTCGAGCATCTGGGGCACGCCACATTCAACGCACTGTCGCGCGACTTCATCGAGCGGCCCGCTGTGCGCCAGCGCAAGCTCATGCAGATAGGCGAGGGCTTTTCTGCGTGTCTGGCACTCCGCCACCCCGACCGGCAGGTGGCCGATCTCGCTGCGGTGGAATGGGCCTGGCTGGAAAGCTATCATGCAGCAGATGCGCCCGCGCTGGCGCTCGGCGATCTGGCGGCTTACGACGAGCCGGGCCTGCTCGCGCTGGAGGTGGTACTGCATCCCGCGAGCCGGATCGTCGCCACCGGCAACGCGGTGACGGAGCTTTTCCCCGAAGTGGAGGCCAGCTGCGCGTCCTGTGCAGCGATCCTGGTCACACGCCCGCTGGACACCGTCCGGCTGCTGCCTCTCAACAGATTACAGGCCCAGATTGCGCATGGCGCACAAAATTGCGCGACCATGGGTAACCTTCTGCAGACGGCCATCGAAACATTGGGCGAGGCAGAGGCCTTGTCGACCGTGTTCGCCTTGATCGAGGCGGGCGTGCTGGCAAGACCGGGGGGCTGAGACCAGGCAGGCGCGTTCCGGCAGCAACGGACATCCGTTGAGGCGCGCGGTGACGGGCAGATGGCCTTCCCGAACTTCCAATGCCTCTGATGTTTCAGGCCCATATGGAAGCCTTGCCCATGATGTCTCTGCTCCAGCGCCCCCTTGCGCTGCTTGATACACGGTTGTTCGAGGGGGTTGCCCTTCTGGTTGTGCGGCTGGCGCTTGCCGCGCAGTTCTGGCGTTCGGCGCGCACCAAGATCGTCGACGGAAGCTTGCTGGAGATCGATCCCATCACCTTCGATCTGTTTCGCGACGAATACCACATGCCCGTGCCCGAGATCACCGGCGTCATGGCGACCTATGCCGAGCATGCCCTGGCTGCGCTGGTGATGCTGGGGCTGGCGACGCGGTTCGGCGCGGCGGGGTTGCTCGTCATGACGGCAGTGATCCAGCTGTTCGTCTATCCCGAAGCGTTCTGGAATCCGCATGTGCTGTGGTTCGGCCTCGCGCTGGTGCTGCTGGCACGCGGCGGAGGACTGTTTGCGCTCGACCGGGCCTTTGACCGATCGAGCAATGCCAGGGTGGCGCTGCGCTGATGCTTGCCGCTTCGCCGCTGGCCGCGTAGATTTCGAACCCACATGGCCAGTGAGGATGACACGCTGCGGCAATTGATGCTGGCTGCCCAGGCAGGCGACCGGCAGGCCTATGCGCGCCTGCTGCGCGAGTGCCAGACATGGCTGACACGATATTTTGCTCGGCGCATTCCGCCATCGCAGATCGACGATCTGGTGCAGGAGACGCTGATCTCGGTGCACCGCAAGCGCGCGAGCTATGACGGCGAGCGGGCCTTCCTGCCCTGGCTGGCCGCGATCGGCCGCTACCGATGGATCGATCACCTGCGCAAGGTCTATCGCGCCAGCGAAACCGGACTCGATGAAGCCCTGCACGCCGCACCGCAGGACGAGTCTGTAGTCGACATGCTCAGCGTCGATGCGCTGCTGCTGCAGTTGCCCGACCGGCAAGCCGAAGTGATCCGGCTGGTCAAGATCGCAGGCTACAGCATCAGCGAAGCCGCTGCGCGCACCGGCCAATCGGAATCGCTGGTCAAGGTCAACATCCATCGCGGTATCCGCCGGATGAGCGCGATGATCGAGAAAGTGTAACCCCATGGCTCACCGCCACGAACTCGTCTGGAACCTGTTGGATGCCTGCAAGGCGTCACCGTCTGCGCTCCGGTATGTCCGGTACAGCGGAACACGAATTGGATCTGATCATGCAGCATGATGCCTCCACTCCGGGCAAACCCGGGGTGGACCTCTTGGATATCGACAGGCTGGCAGGCGAACTTGTGCCCGTGCGCCGGTTGCGGGTGCGCGAGGGCCTGGCGATTGCGCTCGCGATGATGGCGATTTGCGGTCTGGCGATCGGCTTTGGCCTTGGCGTGCGGGGCGATGTCGCCAATGGCGTGCCGCACTGGATGTTCATCGCGCGCTCGGCGACGCTGCTGGGGCTGGGGACCGCTGCAGCGGCAGCAGCGCTGTCATCGGCCAGCCCTTCGATCGGCGGCACCCGCCGCACGTTCTGGACATGGACTCTTGCCATCGCCTCGGTCTTCCCGCTGGGCGCGATAGGGGTGTGGATCGGCGATGTCCGCTCGCTGGACGACGCCCGCCGGTTTCTCGATCCGCAATACGGCATGCAGTGCCTTCGGATGAGCGCGCTGTGCGCGGCATTCATCGGCACCGCGATGACGGTTTGGATGAAGCGCGGTGCCCCCGTCTCGCCCAACCGCTCGGGATGGCTGGTCGGGCTCGCATCCGGCAGTCTTGGCGCTGCTGCCTACTCGATCAGCTGCAGCGAGAATGTCGTGATGTACATCGGCACGTGGTACACGCTGGCGATTGCCAGCTGCGCCATCGCCGGGCGGCTCATCGTACCCCGGGTTCTGCGCTGGTGAACCGTTCGCCACGTCGGTTATCGAACGCTGTTCGCCGTCTGTCGCGCGAAGCGGTGGCATTTGGCATCAACGCCCCCTAGATACGGGTCTGGGGCACATCCGCCCGCAGCGGAGCTTTTTGGATCATGGGTTTTGTCAAAGGCGCCTGGAAGGTGCTGGTGGCCATCAAGGACGGGCTCGTCCTGCTGGCCATGCTGTTGTTCTTCGGGATCATCCTTGCCGCGCTTTCGTCGCGGCCCAATCCCGCCGCGGTGACCGAAGGGGCGTTGCTCGTCCAACTGGACGGCGTCATCGTCGAGGAGCC
This sequence comes from Blastomonas sp. AAP25, assembly GCF_001295965.1. Classification (NCBI taxonomy): domain Bacteria; kingdom Pseudomonadati; phylum Pseudomonadota; class Alphaproteobacteria; order Sphingomonadales; family Blastomonadaceae; genus Blastomonas; species Blastomonas sp. AAP25. Next base: position 23,059 of record NZ_LJHP01000016.1, on the reverse strand, counting down.
CGAGAATATCGACCCCATCGCCACGCTGCTCGGCGGCCAGGCGCCGCTCAAGCAGTTCCGCGAGCGCGACGTTATCCGCGCCATCGACACCGCAGCTGAAGATGACCGCATCAAGGTCATCGCGCTCGATCTCGACCGGTTCATGGGCGGCGGGCAGGTTTCGCTCGAGCAGATCGGCGAGGCGATTGGCCGCGCCAAGGCTAAGGACAAGCCGGTTTACACTTTTGCGACCTTCTACAGCGATTCCGCCTATCTGCTGGCAGCGCATGCCAGTGAGATCTGGATCGATCCGATGGGCGGCGCAGCCTTCACCGGACCGGGGGGGTCGCGCCTGTATTACAAGGACTTCCTCGACCGCTTCAAGGTGACGGCGCATGTCTATCGGGTCGGCACGTTCAAGAGCGCTGTCGAACCCTATCTGCGGTCCGACCAGTCGCCCGAAGCCAAGCAGGCGCTGCTTGCCGTGTATCAACCGATCTGGGCCAACTGGCAGGCCAATGTGAAGAAGGCGCGGCCCAAGGCGGATCTGGCGAGCTATATCGCCGATCCCGCCGCCGCGGTCACCGCAGCGAACGGCGATCTGGTCAAGCTTGCGACCGACCGCAAGATCATCGACAAGGTCGGCGACCGCACGGCGTTCGGCAAGCGCGTCGCAGCGCTCGCCGGGGCAGACGAGGACGAGGGGCCAGGCGCTTTCAAGCACACCAGCCTGGGCGACTGGGTCGCGGCCAATCCGGCCAAGACCGGCGGCGATGAGGTCGGGGTGATCACCATCGCGGGCACGATCGTCGATGGCGAGGCCGGACCCGGAACCGCAGGCGGCGACCGCATCGAGAAGCTGCTGCACGAAGGGCTGCAGCGCGACAACCTGAAGGCGCTGGTGGTTCGCGTCGATTCGCCGGGTGGGTCGGCGTTCGCATCGGAACAGATTCGCCGTGCTATCGAGGTCTATCGCGGTAGGAAGATCCCCGTGGTCATCTCGATGGGCAACGTCGCAGCCAGCGGCGGCTATTGGGTCGCGACGGCAGGCGATACCATCTTTGCCGAGCCTTCGACTATCACCGGATCGATCGGCATCTTTGCCGTGCTGCCGAGCTTCGAGCGCGCGCTTGCCGACTATGGCGTGAAGGCAGATGGCGTGGCGACCACCGATCTGTCGGGCCAGCCCGATGTGTTCGGCGGCTTCAACAGCACCGTCGACACCTTCATCCAGGGCACGATCGAGCATGACTATCGCCGCTTTCTGGGACTGGTCGGCAAGGCGCGAGGGATGACCCCTGCACAGGTCGACCAGATCGCGCAGGGCCGGGTCTGGGATGGCGGCACCGCCCGCCAGATCAAGCTGGTCGACCGCTTCGGGTCGATCGACGATGCGATTGCCGAGGCGGCGAAGCGCTCCAAGCTGAAGGATGACGGCTATTCGGTGCGCTATCTGCAAACCGAGCCTGATGCCTTCGAACAGTTCGTCTCGGGCATGTTCGGTCCGACCGAGGACAGCCAGCAGGCCCACGGACTTGTCGCGCAGCTCGCCTGGCAACAGCAGGCGGCGCTGGGGCAGGTGATCGGCGATCTCAACGTGCTCGGCGGGACCCAGGGCGTGCAGGCATGGTGCCTGGAATGCTCGGGCGCCCTCCCACCGCGGACGTCCGCGCGGGCAGAGCTCGGCTGGCTCGCGCAGATGTTGAGCCTCAAGGGAACCTGAGCCCGATCGACTGCGTAGCGATGGGTACAGCTTTTCACCGCTACGCAGGAGATCATCCATGGCCAACCCGTCCGACCAGCAGAACGACCAGCACCCCAATGACGGCAAGGAATTCGGCGAAGGCAACTACAAGGCCGCGCAGAATTATCGCGAAGCGCAGGAAGAATTCGCCGCCGACAAGGACCGGGTCGCCGAAAAGGCCCGCGAAGCCGCCGACGCGCTCGATGGCGCCGAAGCTGACGACCTCGCCAAGGCCGAAGCTGCTGCGCGCGACGGCCATTCGGCCTGATTTCCCAAGATGGACCGTGCTGCAAAGTGCGGTCCATCGGGGCAGGGAACCGAATAGACCTAGCCAATAAGCGTCCAATCCCGCTAAGGCAGGCCGGATGGACGTTCATCTTACTTACAAGGCCACCGGACTGGTGATGGCAGGCGGCGCTTTGGGCGCCGTGCTGCGATTCCACGGCACGCAGCTAGCGGTGCGGCTGGGCCACACCGGCTATCCCTTCGCTACGCTTGGCGTCAACATTATCGGCGGGTTCGCCATGGGTGTGGTCGCGGCGCTTGTTCTGCGCGGGCATGTCGGCGAGCCGCTGCGCCTTTTCGCTGCTGTCGGCGTGCTTGGCGGTTTCACGACATTTTCGGCCTTCAGCCTCGAGATGTTCCAGATGATCGAACGTGGACAGGTGGCTCTGGCGCTGGGCTATGCGCTGCTGTCGGTCAGCCTGTCGCTTGCCGCGCTCGCTGCCGGATACGCCATCACACGGGGCCTGACATGAAGCCTCCTGTTGGCAAGACACCCGCAAGGCGTGCTGCTGCGCCCGCGCGCAAGCCCATGCCGGCGGCGCCCGCCGCGGCCATTCACGGCGCGAGCGAGGCACGCCAGTTCACCATCGATACCGATGACGACGGCATCCGGCTCGACCGCTGGTTCCACCGCCATCTGCCCGATGTGAATTTCAACCTGGTTTCGCGCTGGGCGCGCACCGGACAGATCCGTCTTGATGGCAAGCGCGTTGGCCCCGGCGACCGCATCGCCGCCGGCCAGACGATCCGCATCCCTCCTTCAGAGGTCGAACCCGAGCGGTCGGTGGCACGTGAAATGCCCAAGACGCTCTCCGACGATCAGATCGCTTATGCGCAGTCGATGGTGATCCACCGCGATCGCGCCGCTTTGGTTATCAACAAGCCGCCGGGTCTGGCGACGCAGGGCGGTACGCGCACCCATGCGCATGTCGATGGCCTGGGCGAGGCTTTGATGTTCGACAGCGCGGTTCGGCCGCGGCTGGTCCACCGGCTCGACAAGGACACCTCGGGCGTGCTGCTGCTCGCCCGCACCCCGGGCAGCGCGGCCTATTTCGCCAAGCGCTTTGCCGGGCGCAACGCCAAGAAGATCTACTGGGCGCTGGTCGTCGGCGTGCCCGATATCTATTCGGGCCTGATCGAGCTGCCGCTCGCCAAGCAGCCTGGGACCGGCGGCGAAAAGATGCATGTCGACGAGGAAAACGGCCAGCCATCGCGTACCGCCTATCAGGTGATAGAGCGCGCGGGATCGCGTGCCGCCTGGGTCGCGCTCCAGCCCTTTACCGGACGCACCCATCAGCTGCGCGTCCACATGGCGGCGATCGGCCATCCGATCGTCGGCGATGGCAAATATGGCGGGCAGAACGCCTTCCTGACCGGCACGATCAGCCGCAAGATGCACCTGCACGCGCGCCGCCTTCGGATCGCGCATCCCGATGGCCCCGCGCTCGATATCACCGCCGAATTGCCCGAGCATTTCGCCGAATCGATGGAGAGCCTGGGCTTCGACCTGGCGCTCGGCGAAACCGCTTTTGCCGACGATACGCCCGAGCCTGCCACCCGCGAGGTCAAGAAGCAGCAGGCCCGCGCGCACGCCAAGACGATCCGCAAGGAACGGCGTGGCGAGCGCCGCAGCCGCTCGACCGCCGCTGCACCTGTCGGCAAGGGCAAGCCTGCGGGCAAGGCCAAGCCCGTTACCGGCGGCCCTGCCAAGCCGGGTGGCCGCACCAAGCCGGTCACTCCGCGCGCCGCGCCCAAGCGGACACCCCGGCGCCCATGACGACGCGACTTGCGATCTTCGACTGCGACGGGACGCTGGTCGACAGCCAGGCCAATATCTGCCGGGCGATGGAGATGGCTTTCGCCGCCGAAGGGCTGGGGCATCCGGACCATCACCGCGTCCGCCGTATTGTCGGGCTGTCGCTCGTTGAAGCGATGCGCGTGATGCTGCCCCAGGCCGAGCCGCAGTTTCACGTCGTGCTTGCCGATCACTACAAGAACGCCTTTCACGAACTGCGCGGCAACGGTACGCTGCAGCAGGAACCGCTGTATGACGGCCTGACCGAACTACTCGACCGGCTCGACCGGCAGGGCTGGATGCTCGCGGTCGCCACCGGCAAATCGGATCGCGGGCTCGACCTGTGCCTGACGCATCATGGTATCAAGCACCGCTTCGTGTCACTGCAGACCGCGGACCGCCACCCCTCCAAGCCGCACCCGTCGATGATCTATCAGGCGCTCGCCGATGCCGGCGCAGAGCCGCATGCTGCGGTGATGATCGGCGATACCAGCTATGACATGGCGATGGGCGTTGCCGCCAACGTCCGAGCGATCGGGGTCGACTGGGGCTATCACGACGCTGCGGAACTGACCCAGGCGGGAGCGGACAGCATCGCCTATTCGATGGGCGAGCTGTTCGATCATATCGCGCAGGGCGCGGCATGACCGCCGAAGATAGCCAGGCCCGCGCGCGCTTCTTCGTTATCGGCGCGGTCCGGCTGGCCGGTGCCATCACCATCGCTCTCGCGGTCGCGATCACCTATGGCCGGATCAGCGGCGTCCCGCGCGAATTCGGGTATGGATTGCTGCTCTTCGGCATACTCGAAATGCTGATCGTCCCGCAGATCCTGGTCAAGCGCTGGAAAAGTCCCTCATCCGAATGATCGCCATACCATGAAGCGCTTCTACAAGACCGTTGCCACCCAGGCGGTGGCCGATGGCCATGCCCTGTTGCTGGATGGCCGCCCGGTAAAGACCCCGATGCGCCAGCCTCTGGTGGTGCCCACGCGCGCGATGGCACAAGCGGTGGCGGCCGAGTGGGAAGGGCAGGGCGAGGAGATCGTGATCGCCTCGATGCCGCACACCGGTTTTGCCAATGCCGCGATCGACAGGATCATACCCGAGCCCGACCGGTTCGTGAGCGATATCGTGGCCTATGGCGAGACCGATACGCTGTGCTATCGGGCCGACCCGGGGGAGCCACTGGCCGAACGTCAGCAGCGCGATTGGGAGCACATCCTTCAATGGGCCGAAAATCGCTATGATATCAGGCTGGTGCGGGTCGCAGGTATCATCCATCAACCGCAAGCACAGCACAGCCTGTCCCGCCTGCAATCAGTTGTTGCTGCGCATGACGGTTTCGTCCTGGCGGGGCTGACGACAATTGCCAGCATCGGAGGATCGCTTCTCGCAGCACTCGCATTGCTCGAAGAAGCCTTTGATTCCGAAACAATTTGGCGTGCGGTTTGCCTGGAAGAGCTTTGGCAGGAAGAGCTATGGGGCGCGGACTTCGAAGCGCTGGAGACCCGCCGCCTGCGTCGGGCCGCGTTTGACGACGCCAAGTGCTTTTGCTCTCTTGCGCAGGACACCGGCGGGGAACGTTAGGGGGCTCCCGGCGTTCCTTCTTCGTTGCTGTCAAATCCATCGGTGCCGCAACCGATCTGTGTCACTGGCTTGCAAAGGCCTCGGGACCGGTTGCGTGCACGCCATCTCAAGGAGAAAATCCCCCATGATGAAGTCTGCGATTTCCGTACTTTTCGTTTCGAGCGCCATGGCGCTGGCTGGAGCGCCCGCGCTCGCACAGGATGCCGCTGCCGCTGACGGCCCCGCAACAGCACAGACAACGCAGGCACCTGCCACGACGCTGACCCCCGAACAGGCCGAAGCGCAGAACAAGGCGATTGCCGATTTCACCGCCGCGCAGCAGGCGCAGGCCGCTGGCAACCACGCCGAAACAATCGCGAAGCTGGAACCTGCCCTGCCGGTGATCAAGGAAATCGCCGGACGGGACCCAGCGAACGTCCAGAATGCTGGCTTTTATGCCAGTGCGCTGACGATCGTGGCAAACTCGCAGGGAGCGCTTGGCAACATCGACGCCATCGCGCCGTTGTATACCGAAGCTGCACCGCAGTGGACGAAGGTCTATCAGGCCGACAAGGCCAATGCGGGAGTGCGCGGTACCTTGGTGTCGATCCTCGTAAACTTGGGCAACTTCAGCCTGAACAAGCAGGACAAGGCTGCGGCCAAGCCCAATTTCGAGCAGGCGCTCGCAATCGCCAAGGAAGGCCGCGCGGCCGACCCGACTTCGGCTGATCTCGCCAATGCAGAATTCTCGAGCCTGATCGGTCTCAACCAGTCGACTGGCGAGGCGAGCTATCTCGAAGCCGCCAAGCCGCTGGGCGCTGAATTGCGCGAAAAGGGTACCGTCAGCGCGGCAAACAAGCCCGCTGTGGATGCGATCCTCGGCGCAGCCTGATCGCTACAACTTGATAAAGGAAAACCCCGCCGGATCGTCTCCGGCGGGGTTTTTCGTATCAGAAGCCCTCGTTTTTCTCGGCCTTTTCCGCCAGCAGCGGTGAGATTGTGAAACCGTGCTTCTTGAGCCCCTCGACGATCTTGGGCGTTCCTTCCAGCCCCGCCCAGAACATCGGGCCGCCGCGATAGACCGGCCAGCCATAGCCGTAGATCCACACGACATCGACGTCGGAAGCGCGCTGCGCCATGCCTTCCTCGAGGATCATCGCGCCTTCATTGACCATGGTGTACAGCGTCCGCTCGATGATCTCCTGATCACTGATCTCGCGCTTGGGCATGTTCGAGCGCGAGCGGAAGTCCTCGATGATCTCGGCGACGCGAGGGCTCGGCGTGGGATTGCGCTTCTCGTCATAGTCATAGAAGCCCGCGCCCTTTTTCTGGCCCCAGCGGTCCTCGGCGCACAGCGCGTCGCGGATCGACTCGATGCGGGTGGGGTCACGGTGCCAGCCGATATCGACGCCCGCCAAATCGCTCATCTGGAACGGCCCCATCGGCATGCCGAACTCGACATGCACGCGGTCAATCTGCTCAGGCGTCGCGCCTTCCATCAACAGCTTGTTGGCCTCGACCTGACGCGGCATCAGCATGCGGTTGCCGATGAAGCCATGGCAAACGCCAGCCACGACCGCGACCTTCTTGATCTTCTTCGCCAGCGCCATGACGGTCGCGAGCACGTCGTCGGCGGTCTTGGCGCCGCGCACGACTTCGAGCAGTTTCATCACATTGGCAGGCGAGAAGAAGTGCATGCCCAGCACATCCTGCGGGCGACTGGTCGAAGCGGCGATCTCGTCGACGTTGAGATAGCTGGTGTTGCTTGCCAGGATCGCGCCGGGCTTGGCGATCGCGTCAAGCTTGCCGAACACCTCCTTCTTGACGTCCATGTTCTCGAAGATCGCCTCGATGATCAGGTCGCAATCGGACAGGTCATCCAGCGAGAGGGAAGGGGTGAGAAGCCCCATCGCCTTTTCGACCTGTTCGGTGGTCAGGCGACCCTTGGCAGCGCTCGCCTCGTAATTCTTGCGGATAACACCAACACCGCGGTTCAGAGCTTCCTCGGCCTGCTCGACGATGGTTACCGCGATGCCTGCCGACAGGAAGTTCATCGTGATCCCGCCGCCCATGGTGCCCGCGCCGATGACGCCGACCCTGGCGATCGGGCGCAGCGCGATATCGCTGGCGATGCCGTCAATCTTGCTCGCCTTGCGCTCGGCAAAGAAGATGTGACGCTGCGCCGCAGACTGCGATCCAAACATCAGCTTCATGAACTCGGTGCGTTCAAAGTCGATTCCTTCGGCAAACGGCAGCCGGGTGGCAGCCTCGACACAGGCGATGTTGGCCGCAGGTGCGTCAAAACCGCGGAACTTGCGGGCGTTCTCCTTGCGGAAGGCCTCAATCGCGGCATCGTCGGGCGAAATCGTTCGCTCGCTGACGCGCGGGATCGGACGAATGGCCTTGACCTTTTCGGCCAACGCCAGCGCGGTGTCGAGCAGGGCGCCTTCCTCGGCCAGTTCATCGACCAGGCCCCATTTGTGCGCCTGGGTTGCGGAGATGGGATCACCCTTGGCGGTCATCTCGAGTGCAGCCTTGACCCCGACCACGCGTGGCAGACGCTGTGTGCCGCCTGCGCCGGGCAGCAGGCCCAGCTTCACTTCGGGAACGCCAAGCTTGGCCGAGGGCACGGCGACGCGGTAATGCGCACCCAGCGCTGTCTCCAGACCTCCGCCCAACGCGGTGCCGTGGATCGCGGCGATCACCGGCTTGTCGAACGCTTCGATCTTCGGGATCAGGTCAGTGAGGATAGGCTCAACCGGAGGCTTGCCGAACTCGGTGATGTCGGCACCTGCAAAGAAGGTCTGACCGGCACAGATCAGCACCACGGCCTTGATGCCATCATCGGCGGAAGCTTGCGTCAGCGCGGCATCCAGACCGACACGCACACCTGCGCCCAGCGCGTTGACCGGGGGATTGTTGGAGGTGACGATCAGGATATCGCCGCGTTTTTCGGTGGAAATCGGGGAGTCGGACATGACGTGTGTTCCTTGTGCTTATTCGACTGCGGCGTAGAGCATCGTCTTGATCTCTCGCCGGATGGGATAGGTGCTGGATGGCATCAGCTGGGTCATGAAAATCATCACGATGTCTTCGATCGGATCGACGAAAAATGCCGTCGAGAACATGCCGCCCCAATAGAAATCGCCCACCGATCCCGGGACGCCCGTAGCGGCGGAATCGATCGTGGTGGCAAAGCCCAGTCCGAAGCCCGCACCCGCATTCTCCGCCTCGCTGAAAAGCGCCTTGCTGTGCTGGGTCAGGTCGCCGCCACCGGGGAGGTGGTTGGAGATCATCAGGTCGAGCGTCTTGCGACCGAGGATCCGCACCCCGTCCAGATTTCCGCCATTGAGCAGCATCCGGCAGAAGCGATGATAATCCGCGAGCGTCGACGCCATGCCGCCGCCGCCCGAAAGCTGGCTGGGCGCGCGACCCCAGGCGGTGGTCGCGCCGGGATCGTACATCTTCATCTTTTCGGTGGGATGGAAGACGAAGCAATCGGGCACGCGGTCGAGCTTGCTCTCGGGAACCTGGAAGTGCGTGTCGACCATGCCCAGCGGCCCGGTGACCCGATCGGCGATGATCTGATCGAGCGGCTTGTTGTCGACCCGCTGCAGGATCGCCCCCAGAATGTCGGTCGAGATCGAGTAGTTCCACGACGTGCCCGGATCGAACTGCAGCGGGATACCGGCGAGAATGCGGACAAGCTCTTCCAGGTCGGGGCCGGCAAAGGCTTCCAGCTTGTGCTTGCGATAAGCCGCGTCGATCGGCGTGCGTTCCTGGAACCCGTAAGTGAGCCCCGAGGTGTGGCGCAGCAGATCGATCATCCGCATCGGCTGGCTGGTCGGCCGGGTGACGAACGGCTGGTTGCCGCCGCCCGAGACGAACACGCCCAGGTTCCTCCATTCGGGCAGGATGCGATGCACCGGGTCGGACAGTGCAATCCGGCCTTCCTCCACCAGCTGCATGAACGCGACCGACGTGATCGGCTTGGTCATGCTGGCGATGCGGAAGATCGCGTCTTCCTGCAACGGCTGGCCCGGTCGCGCTTCCCCCTGCAGCGACAGATGCGCAATCTCGTGCCCGCGCCCGATCAGCAGCCCAGCATGGGGCAGGCATTGGCTTTCCAGATATTTGCTGTTGATATGGGCGGGTATGCGCTCAAGCAAATGCTGGTTGAAGCCTAAGTCGGCCGGGTCAGACACAAAAATGCTCATCTGGAAAAATCCGTTGCTCCATGGGGGTTGTGAACTCAGGTAGCCGTCTGGCCGAAGCGTTGCCGGGCGTAAGGGTGCGAACTGGTGAGCCCGCCATCGACGACAAGCGCATGGCCGTTGACATAGCTGGACCGGTCCGACGCCAGGAACAGCGCGGCTTCGGCGATCTCGTTGGGGACGCCGCCACGCTGCATGGGGTTGAGCTGGCCGATCTTGTCCTCAAAGCCTTTTTCGCGCGCCTTGGTGTAGATGAACTCGGTCATGCCTGTCTCGATGAGGCCGGGGCAGATCGCATTGCAACGCACGTCGCTTCCGGTCAATTGCTGCGCGGCGATGCGGACCAGATTGATCACCCCGGCCTTGCTGGCCGTGTAGGCCGGGCCGCCGGCGCCCGAGCGCAGGCCTGCAACCGATGCCGTGCAGATGATCGAACCGCCATTGCCTGCATCGGCCATGACCTTGCCGGCATGCTTGATCGCAAGAAACGGGCCGATGAGGTTGATCGCCAGGATGCGCTCCCACTCTTCCACCGTCTGGTCGAAGATGCCGTCGAACCCGCCCGAGATCCCCGCATTGGCAAAGAACACATCAAGCTTGCCATGCTGCTCGACCGCCTTGGCGACCAGCATCTCGACATCGGCTTCCTTGCTGACATCGGCCTGGATCGCGGTGATCGCATCGGGGTTCTGCGCTGCGGTCTCGTCCTGCTTGCCGGTGATGTCACTGGCAATCACCTTGGCGCCGTGCTGAGCGAACAGCAGCGAACTGGCCCTGCCGATACCGCTGCCAGCACCGGTGACGATGGCAACCTTGCCCTGAAGATCCATGAAACTACCCCTCCTGATGCGGCTTGTCAGAGCGCCGCTGCGATTGTCGTGCCGCCATCGATGACGATGGACTGGCCGGTGATATAGGTCGATGCGTCCGATGAGAGAAACACCGCCGCGCCCGCGATCTCGTCGGGCTGGCCGATCCGGCGCATCGGCGTAACACTGCGGATATGGCCCATCACCTGTTCATTCTCCCACAGCGCGCGCGCCATGTCGGTCTGGATCAGTCCAGGCGCGATGCAGTTGACGCGGATGTTGTGCGGCCCGAGTTCGACCGCCAGATTGCGCGCCAGCTGGAAATCGGCGGCCTTGGAGATGTTGTAGACGCCGATGCTGCCAGTGCCTTGCAACCCGCCGATCGACGAAATGATGACCACCGATCCGCGCCCGGCAGTGCACATGTCGGGGATCACCATCTGGATCAGCCAGTGGTTGGACAGAATGTTGTTGTCGAGAATCTTGCGGAACTGGTCGTCGCTGATCCCGCTCATTGGCCCGTAATAGGGGTTGCTCGCGGCGTTGCAGACCAGAATGTCGACCGGGCCCAGCTGCGCGCGAGTTTGGTCGACGAGGTTCTGCAGGTCTTCCTTGCGCGAGATGCTCGCCGATACCGCAATCGCGGTGCCATCGCCATGTTCCGCGTTGATCTCGGCTGCGACCGCATCGCACGCATCCTGCTTGCGGCTTGAGATCACCACCTTGGCGCCCTGAGCCGCAAGCTTGCGCGCGGTTGCCGCACCGATCCCGCGCGACGAGCCGGTGATGATGGCGACCCGGCCAGTCAGGTCGAAGCTGGAGATGGTCACTGCGCGCCGGCCTTCTTGGCATATTCCCAGGCGGCCTGAGCGAGCGGAATGACCCGCTGCGCCATCTGTTCGGCCTGCGCGCTCGACGCGGTGCCGTCGATCACCCGCTTCTTGATCCCCTGCAGGATCGCGGCGATGCGGAACTGGTTGTAGGCGAGGTACCAGTCCATGTCGGGGACATGATCGAGACCGGCCTTCTCGACATAACGCGCGGTCGCCTCCTCGATGGTCGGGATGCCCAACGCCTTGACGTCCACCCCCAGCAGGCCGTTGCGCCCCTCGGCGGGCTGCACCCAGCTCATCAGAAAATAGGACAGGTCGGCGATCGGATCGCCCAGCGTCGAAAGCTCCCAGTCGAGCAGCGCGAGGACGCGCGGCTCGTCCTTGTCGAAGATCATGTTGTCGATGCGGAAATCACCATGCGCGATGCCGAAGCCGCGCTGTTCGGGAACGGTCTTTTCCAGCCATTCGATCAGCTGGTCCATCTCGGGAATGGTCTCGGTTTCGGACAGGCGATACTGTTTGGTCCAGCGCGAGATCTGCCGCGCGCAGTAATTGCCCGGCTTGCCATAGCTTTCCAGTCCGATGGCGACGGGATCGAAGCTGTGCAGATGCGCCAGCGTATCGATCATCGCATTGTAGATCGCGGTGCGCTGTTCTGGCGTCTTGCCGGGCAGGGTGCCATCCCAATAGCTCGCGCCGTCAGTGAAGCCCATGACGTAGAACATCGATCCGATGACGCTGTCGTCCTCGCACAGGCCGTACTGGCGCGAGACCGGGAAGCCCTGATCGAACAATGCCGCCTGGACGCGGTATTCGCGGTCGACGGCATGCGCCGATGGGAGCAGCGGTCCGAAGGGCTTGCGCCGCAGCACATAGGCAGCGTTGGGTGTCGTCACCTTGTAGGTGGGGTTGGACTGGCCACCCTTGAACTTGGAAAGCGACAGCGGGCCTGCGAAGCCTTCGACGTTCGCCTCGAACCAGGCGGTCAGGCGCGTCTCGTCGAGGCGGTCCTGTTCGGGCACTTCCATGGTGCCAGTCATCGTCGCCTGTGCGTCGATCTGATCCATAATCGCTGAAATCCTCACCCAATCAATTATATGTAACCACCGACCGCGCGGAATCGCCGATCCGCAGCGCATCGAACGCCTCGTTGATCCGCTCGAGCGGCATGCGTTCGGCAATGATGGTGTCGAGGTCAAGCATCCCGCGCATGTAGAACTCCACAAGCCGTGGAATTTCAACAGGAAAACGGTTGTTGCCCATCAATGCACCCTGCAGCTTCTTGCCCTGCAGCAGTTCCATCGCGCTCAAGGACACCTTCTCGGCGAGCGGCATCATGCCGAGGATCGTCGCGGTGCCGCCGCGCCGCAGCACCTTGACCGCCATCGCCCCCGAGGCCGGACGCCCCACCGCCTCGATCGCGTGGTGGACGCCGCCTTTGGTCATCTCGATTACCTCTTCGGCAGCGCCCTCGGCGCTCGAATCGATCATGTCGGTGGCACCCAGTTTGTGCGCCAGTGCGCGCTTGTCCGCCACCGGATCGATCGCGATGATCCGCCCGGCACCTGCAATCTTCGCCGCGTTCACCGCTGCCAGCCCGACCCCGCCGCAGCCGACGATGGCAACCGTCTCGCCCGGCACCAGGTCGGCCGCGTTGAAGATCGCGCCCGCACCGGTGGTCACCGCACAGCCGATGACGCAGGCCCTGTCGAGCGGCATTTCGGGATTGATCGCGACGCACGCATGCTCGTGGATCAGCATCATCTCGGCATAGGCCGACAGGTTGAGCATCTGGTTGACCGGACCGTCCTCCAACCGAAGCCGGGCCGGTTCGCCGGGCTTGCGACGGGTGTCTCCGCCCAGACAAAGGGACATTTGCCCGGTGACGCAATATTCGCAATGGCCGCAATAGGCGCTGAGGCAGGTGACCACCGCATCGCCGACCTTCACCGTCGATACGCCATCGCCCACTGCCTCGACGATCCCGGCGGCTTCATGGCCGGGGATGAAGGGCAGGGGATGCGGATAGGAGCCGTCGACGAAGTGCAGATCGGATCGGCAAACCCCGGTCGCTGCGGTGCGGATCAATACCTCACGCGGGCCGGGCTTGTCGATGATGACATCGCGCACTTCCAGCGGCTTGCCGGGCTCAAAACAGATGGCGGCTTTCATCGTTGCTCTCCCAAGCCCTGTCACAAACTTGCCCCGTCTGACGCAGGGCTTTCCCTCTCCCGTTAAGGGAGAGGGAAAAACGTTCAACGCGTCACACCCAGATCACCCGAGCTGAGCGCACCGTCGTCATCATTCACGCCGTGGCGTCCCAGTTCCATCCGCGCGATGGTGCGGTTGTGCACCTCATCGGGGCCATCGGCAAGCCGCAGCGTGCGCATATGCGCATAGGCCTTGGCGAGACCGAAGTCTTCGCTGACACCAGCGCCGCCATGTGCCTGGATGGCATCGTCGATGATCTTGAGCGCCATGCGGGGCGCGGCGACCTTGATCATCGCGATCTCGGCCTTGGCGTACTTGTTGCCGACCTTGTCCATCATGTCAGCAGCCTTGAGGCAGAGCAGGCGGTTCATCTCGATATCGATGCGCGCAGCGGCCAGACGCTCATCCCAGATGCTGTATTCCGAGATGCGCTTGCCGAAAGCGACGCGGGTTTGCAGACGCCGTGCCATCTTGGCCAGTGCCTCTTCGGCCACGCCGATGGTGCGCATGCAGTGGTGGATGCGGCCAGGTCCAAGCCGGCCCTGCGCGATCTCGAACCCGCGACCCTCGCCCAGCAGGATGTTCGAAGCCGGGATGCGAACGTTGTTGAGCTCGATCTCCATATGGCCGTGCGGCGCGTCATCATAGCCGAACACCGGCAGGTGGCGCACGATGTTCACGCCGGGCGCATCGAGCGGCATCAGCACCATCGATTGCTGAGCATGGCGCTTCGCCTCGAAATCGGTCTTGCCCATCACGATCGCGATCTTGCAGCGCGGATCGCCCGCGCCAGACGACCACCATTTGCGGCCGTTGATGACATATTCGTCGCCTTCGCGGCGGATCGAGGTTTCGATGTTGGTCGCATCGGAAGAGGCAACCTGCGGCTCGGTCATCAGGAAGGCAGAGCGGATTTCGCCGTCCATCAGCGGCTTGAGCCACTCGTCCTTGTGCGCGCGGGTGCCATAGCGGTGCAGCACTTCCATGTTGCCGGTGTCGGGCGCCGAGCAGTTGAACACCTCGCTCGCCATGCCGACACGGCCCATTTCCTCGGCGCAGAGGGCATATTCGAGGTTGGTGAGGCCGGGGCCATCGAATTCGAAGCTGTCGTCGACATGCGCCAGATTGGGGTTGGAGGGCGGCATGAACAGGTTCCAGATGCCCGCAGCCTTGGCCTTGGCCTTCTCTTCCTCGATCACGGGCAGCACCTTCCAGCGCGACCCTTCCTTCTGCTGAGCGTCATAGTCCTTTTCGCGCGGACGGACATTGCTTTCGATGAACGCGCGGACGCGGTCGCGCCAATAGGCCTGGCGCTCGGTAAGATCAAAATCCATGTTTCGGGTTTCCTTTCATAGGGATCTAGCGATTGGCGATATCTGCAAGCCGCGCTTCATGATCGGCGCGGCCCAGCGGAAAGCGGGTGAACAACCAGGCGCACAACACGCCGATGACCGTGGTGGCGATGGCAAAGGTGACGGCGAGGCGATCGATGACCTGCGCGGCCACTTCCCCCGGCTGGGCATTTTCGGGGAAACCGGCGGTCGACAGGATCAGCGCAGACGCGAGAATGCCGAGCCCGCCGATGCACTTCTGCATGAAGAAGAAGCCGGCGAAGAAAATCCCCTCGGTGCGCTTGCCGCTGCTGGCTTCGGCCGCGTCGGTGACATCGGCGATCATCGAACTGATCATCATCATCGCGCAGATACCGAAGGTCGTCGACAGCGCAATCAGCCCCAGCACCAGCGCGATCGAAAGCGTTGTGCCGTTGTCGGGGAACAGCCCTGCCAGACGCAGCCAGTACGGCATCGTCGCAAGCGTCAGCGACAGCAGTGCGCCGATCGCGGCGGTACGCGGCTTTTCCAAGCGCCGCGAGACCGGTCCGACGATCACGAACGCCAGCGCGACGCCGAGGAAGAGCACGAACGGATAGATGTTGAACGCCATTTGCGGGAACTCCCACACGTACAGCATCAGATAGTTGGTCAACGCAAAGAACAGCCCCTGATTGGCAAAGGCGCAGATTCCCGCGGCGAGCAGCAGTTGGAAAGGCCGGAACTTCAGCGCGGCGACAAAATCGCCCAGGCCGTGCGCGGCATGGCGGATGTCGCCGGTATTGGGCTTGGCCATCAACCTGTGCGTGCCGAGCGCGGAGACGACCACCGAGACCAGCATGACGATCGCGCCCGCCACTGCATAGCGGTGATAGCCATTGGGGTTGAGCACGCCATTCTCATAGCCGGGCTCGGGCACCAGAAGCAAAGCATAGGCGGCGTAGAGCATCACAAGGCCCCCCAGCCAGCCGAACAAGAAGCGATAGCGCAGCACCTCGGTGCGTTCGTGATAATCGCGGGTCATCTCCGGCAGCATCGCCAGCGCCGGAACCTCATAAGCAGAGAACGAGAAGCGCACCGCCATGGCCACCACAATCAGATAGACGAACAGGCCGCCATTGCCGATCTCGGGCGGGTTCCAAAGCAACAACCACGACAAGGCGATCGGCAGCGCAGCGGCATAGAGCCAGGGGTGGCGCCGACCCCAGCGGCTGCGCGTCGCATCGGACTTGTGGCCGACAATGGGATCGAAAAAGGCATCTGCGATCAGCGCGATCAGCACCGCAAGCCCAACCTGCTCGGCGGGCATCCCCACGACCTGGTTGAAATAGATCAGCAGGAAGACGGCAAAGCCGTTGTCCTTGATGCCATAGGCCACCGAGCCGAAGCCGTAGGCCAGCTTGGTGCCCATCGAAACGCGGGCGGCAACTGGCTTGGTGGTCAGGCTGGCAAGATCGGTCATGCGTGGCAAGCGCCCCCAAGGGTGGCGCGATGCCGACGGGCGACATGAGGCACCGCCGCGCCTGTTGGCGCTGGCCATGCTATGGACCGGGCGGCCCGCTGCATTGATTCTCTCCCGCTTGCTTTGCTTGGGGTTACCATATGACGCCTGCCGTAAACGTCAACCGCGCTCGCGCTGACGTTACGGCATTCGGCCTAGGATTCAACAGGCTTGCAGCCCGGTTCGCTCCACCATAGAATGAGTAGCGAAGCGCAGTTTTGGCCGCAGGAAAAACTTCCCGGCCAGGGCGCGCGCTGGATCAAACCATGCGGGAGAGGATGACGATGAGCGATCTCGATCAGTTCAGACTGGACGTGCGCGAATGGCTGGAGGCGAACTGCCCCGCCGAGATGCGCGAGCCGGTGCGCGGCGAGGATGACGTCTGCTGGGGCGGACGCAACTGGACTTTCAAGAACGAAGCGCAGAAGCAGTGGCTGGAGCGCTGCGTGGCCAAGGGCTACACCGTTCCCGACTGGCCCAAGGCCTATGGCGGCGCTGGTCTCTCCGCAGGCGAGGCCAAGATCCTCCGTCAGGAAATGGCGCGGATCAACGCGCGCCCGCCGCTGTCGAGCTTCGGCATCTGGATGCTCGGCCCCGCACTGCTGCAGTTCGGGACCGAAGAGCAGAAGGTGCATTATCTGGGCCAGATCGCGCGCGGCGAAATCCGCTGGTGCCAGGGCTATTCGGAACCCGGTTCGGGCTCCGACCTCGTCAGCTTGCAGACCTTCGGCGAAGACAAGGGCGACCATTGGGTGGTCAACGGCCAGAAGATCTGGACCAGCTATGCTGACAAATGCGACTGGATCTTCTGCCTGGTCCGCACCGACAAGACCAACAAGTATCAGGGCATTTCCTTCCTGCTGTTCGACATGGAGACGCCCGGCGTCACCACCAAGCCGATCAAGCTGATCAGCGGCAACTCGCCGTTCTGCGAGACCTTCTTCGACAACGTCGTCGTGCCCAAGGAGCAGATCGTCGGCGAACTGAACCGCGGCTGGGATGTCGCGAAGTATCTGCTGGGCCATGAACGCGAGATGATCTCGGGTGGCGGCCTCGGCGATGGCGCGCCGTCGCTGGGCGCGCAGATGCTGGGTTCGATCGGTGCCAACGGCCTCGGCCAGCTCGACGATGGCTTGCTCCGCGCGGAGCTTGCGCAGTTCGATGTCGATGCGCTGGCGTTCAAGGCGATGGCCGAGCGCTTCACCGACGAGATGAAGTCGGGCAAGGGCCACCCCGCCCAGCCCAACATGATGAAGTACGCCGGAACCGAGCTCAACAAGCGCCGCCACGAGCTGGTGATGGCGGGCAACGGATCGGACGCGCTCGAATGGGAAAGCGAAGCTTCCAAGGGCGGCGCAAAGGCGCGCAACTGGCTGCGCACCAAGGCGAACAGCATCGAGGGCGGCACCAGCGAGGTGATGCTCAACGTGATCGCCAAGCGCATCCTCGACCTGCCGGGGGCGTGATCGCCATTTAGCCCTTTTTGATCGGTCCCCTGCGCAAGCAGGGGTCCATCTCCCGAGCGTTGCGTTTGGTGCACCGGCAGGAGATGGCTCCCCGCCTTCGCAGGGAACCGCGCATCTCAAGATTTGCGAGACATTTCCATGCCAATGTACCTCAACGAAGACCAGGCGATGCTGCGCGACAGCGCGCGCGAGTTCCTCAAATCGGAAGCCCCGGTCAGCCATCTGCGCAAGCTGCGCGACGACAACTGCAAGGACGGTTTCCGCCACGCGCTGTGGAAGCAGTTCGGCGAAATGGGCTTTACCGGAATCCTGATCGGTGAAGACGATGGTGGCCTCGGCCTCGGTCATGTCGAAGCGGGAGTCGTGCTCGAGGAGATCGGCCGCAACCTGTCGCCGTCGCCGTTCCTGACCACTGCGATCGCAGGCGTTGCCGCGCTGAACCATGGCGGGCAGCATCTCAAGGACAAGTTCTTTCCCGGCATTCTGGCGGGTGAAACCGTGCTCGCGCTGGCGATCGACGAAGGCGCCAAGCACCGGCCTTCGCACATCGCCACCAAGGCCGAGCGTTCGGGCAACGGCTTCAAGCTTACCGGGAACAAGCAGTTCGTGATCCAGGGCGCGAGCGCCGATGCGCTCATCGTTGCGGCGCGCACCGCGGGCGCCCCCGGTGAAACCGACGGGCTGACGCTGTTTGCGGTCGATAAGGACGCCGCGAACATGTCGATGGACAGCACCCGGCTGGTCGACAGTTCGATGGCGGCGCATGTCACGTTCGACGGTGTGGAGGTCGATGGCGATGCGGTGATCGGTGAAGTCGACAACGGCTGGCAGGTGCTCTCCTCGCTGCTGCGTGCAGGGCGCGCAGGCTCGGCCGCAGAGCTGGTCGGCGTGGGTGCAGGGGCGATGGACATGACCGTCGATTACCTCAAGCAGCGCAAACAGTTCGGGCGCCTGATCGGCGAGTTCCAGGCGCTGCAGCACCGCGCCGCGCATCTCTACAGCGAAATGGAAATCGCCCGCGCCGCCGTGCTCAAGGCACAGCAATTGCTCGACGAGGGCAAGGACAGCGCCGAGATTTACGTTTCGGTCGCCAAGGCCAAGGCTGGGCGCACCACCAACTTGACCGTGCGCGAAGGCGTGCAAATGCATGGCGGCATCGGCATGACCGACGAGTACGACATCGGCTTCTACATGAAGCGCGACCGCGCGCTCAACGAGTTCATGGGCGATGCGAATTTCCACGCGGGCCGGGTGGCTGAAATTTTCGGGTACTAACTGGCTTCTCCCCTCCCGTAGGCGGGAAGGGTGGCTGAGGCGCAGCCGAAGCCGGGTTGGGCCTACCCTGCTGTAAATTTCAGGCCCACCCCGGTCCAGCAAGCTGGACCCGCCCCTCCCGCAAGCGGGAGGGGAGAAAGATGCAAGGAGAGCGGTATGGCACTCGATCCCGATATCTTCGACGCGCTGCTCGAGGGCGTACGCCGGTTCGTCACCGAGCGGCTGCGTCCGCTGGAAGCCCAGGTGTCGGAGACCGACGAGATCCCCGATGATCTGGTGCAGGAGATGCGCGAGCTCGGGCTTTTCGGACTGTCGATCGGCGAGGAATTCGGCGGGCTGGGCCTCAACATGGAGGAAGAGGTCCGCATCGCGTTCGAGCTCGGGCGCACGTCGCCCGCGATGCGATCGACCTTCGGCACCAATGTCGGCATCGGCAGCCAGGGACTGGTGATGGACGGCAACGATGCGCAAAAGGCGAAGTATCTGCCGAGAATCGCCAGCGGTGAGATCATCACCTCGTTCGCGCTGACCGAGCCCGATGTCGGGTCGGACAGCGGCGCGGTGAAAACGCGCGCCGAGCTCGACGGCGATTCCTATGTGCTCAATGGCTCCAAGCGCTACATCACCAATGCCGACAAGGCCGACCTGTTCACCGTGATGGCGCGCACCGGCGGCCCCGGCCCCAAAGGGGTGAGCGCCTTCCTGGTGCCGCGCGATCTACCAGGGCTTTCGGTGGGCAAGCCCGAGCGCAAGATGGGTCAGCAGGGCGCGCATGTCTGCGACGTGATCTTCGACAATGTGCGCGTTCCCGTGGAAAACAGGCTGGGCGCTGAAGGCGATGGCTTCAAGGTCGCGATGCGCGTGCTCGATCGGGGGCGGCTGCATATCTCGGCTGTCTGCGTTGGCGCGGCCGAGCGGCTGATTGCCGACAGCGTCGCCTATGCCAAGGAGCGCAAGCAGTTCGGCAAGCCGATCGCCGAGTTCCAGATGATCCAGGCGATGATCGCCGACAGCGTCGCTGAAGCCAAGGCGGCCAAGGCTTTGGTGCTGCAGACCGCCCGCGCCAAGGACCGGGGCGAGCGGATCACCGAGGATTGCGCCTGCGCCAAGCTGATCGCCTCCGAAATGGTCGGAAGGGTCGCCGATCGCGCGGTGCAGATCTTCGGCGGGGCGGGTTATATCGCCGATTACGGAATCGAACGCTTTTACCGCGATGTCCGCCTGTTCCGCATCTATGAGGGAACCAGCGAGATCCAGCGCACCATCATCGCAAGGGAAGCCTTGCGCAACGAAGGATGAATATGATGAACATCGAACAGCTGTTTTCGGTCAAGGGCAAGGTCGCCCTCGTGACCGGCGGATCGCGCGGCATCGGCAAGATGATCGCGCAAGGCCTCATCGCCGCTGGCGCCAAGGTCTATATCTCGGCGCGCAAGGCCGATGCCTGCAATGCCACCGCGGAAGAACTCGGCCCCAACTGCATTTCGCTTCCCGCAGACATCTCGAGCGTCGCAGGCGCGCGCCAGCTGGCGGCGCAGCTCGCCGAGCACGAGAGCCGTCTCGACATCCTGGTCAATAACGCAGGCGCGGCCTGGGGCGCTGAGTTCGAGGATTTCCCTGAAGTCGGCTGGGACAAGGTGATGGACCTCAACGTCAAGTCGCCCTTTTTCCTGACCCAGGCGCTGCATGGTCTGCTCAAGGCGGGTGCGACCGCCGAGACCCCTGCGAAGGTGATCAACATTTCGTCGGTCGATGGAATGCGGATCAACCCGTGGGAAACCTACAGCTATCAGGCCAGCAAGGCGGCGCTGATCCAGCTGACCAAGCGCATGGCAGTCCGCCTGCTGCGCGATCATATCTACGTCACCGGCATCGGCCCAGGCGCGTTTCCGTCTGACATGAACAAGGCCGCGCGCGATCATGGCGACATGGTTTCAAAGAGCGTACCCAACAAGCGCGTCGGCGACTGGATGGACATTTCCGGCGCGGTGATCTTTCTGGCCAGCCGGGCCGGGGATTACGTCATCGGAACCACGATCCCGGTCGATGGCGGCATCGTCAACGCGCAGGTGCCCACGGGCGGCTACGACCCCGAAGGGCACTGATCCACTTCAAGCCGCGATGTGACGACACGTAAAATCGCAGCGCCTGCTCTGGCGCTGCGGTTCGCGTTGCTGCATCCTGCTGCAAGGACAAGAGCAGGAGAGAGCAGCATGGCATTCCGGAGCATTCCTCTCGCGCTGGCGCTCGCCGTCTCGGCAGTCACCGCCGGTGCCTTCATCGCGCCGACCGCCGCCGTCGCGCAAAAGGCCAAGGCCGGCAAGGCGGCGGGCGGATCGATGAAGGGGCTGCTTGGCAACGCTTCCGACAGTGCACTCGACCAGTTGTCCAGGCCTGGCGCATTCTATGCCGATCAGGCCGTGCGCATCCTGCTGCCAGGTCCGCTGCAAAAAGCGGCCAAGTTGATGAAGCTGACCGACAAGGCGGGGCTTACCAACAACCTTACCCGTTCGATCAACGATGCCGCTGGACTTGCAGCGCAGGAAGCCAAGCCGGTGTTCCGTTCGGCGATCGATTCGATGACGCTGACCGATGGCGTCGGCATCGTCACCGGAGGCGATACCGGCGGCACGCAATATCTCAGGCGGACCTCGGGCGATGTGCTGCGGCAGAAGATGCGGCCGCTGGTGAGCGATGCACTGGGCAAGACCGGCGCGCTCAAGCAACTCGATTCGCTGGGGCGCGGGGGCGGAACCGGCAGCATGCTGGGTGCCCTCGCTGGCGTGGATCTGAGCCGCGACGGGTTGATCGACAGCGTCACCGATCAGGCGATGTCCGGCATCTTTACCTATATCGGGCGCGAGGAATCGAATTTCCGCAAGAACCCGCTCAAGGCCGGGCAGAAGCTGCTCGACGCCGTCACGGGCAAATAGCCTTACGGGCGGTCGGTGGGGTTCATCAGGTCGCGGACATAGTCGATAAGACCGGTCTGGCGGGCGCGCCGCATGCGTTCGGACTGCAGGATCTGGCAGACCTTGGTGAAGCAGCTCTCGACGTCGTCGTTGATCACCACGAAGTCATAGCCGTCCCAATGGCTGATCTCGTCCTGCGCGCGCGCCATGCGGCTGGCAATCACCTCTTCGCTGTCGGTGTTGCGGCCACGAAGCCTGCGGTGCAGTTCCTCGAGCGAGGGCGGCAGGATGAATACGCGCACCACATCGCCCTCTGCGCGCTGGTACAGTTGCTGCGTGCCCTGCCAGTCGATATCGAACAGGAAATCCTGTCCCTCTCGCAGGCCCTGCTTCACTGCAGCCTTGGGCGTGCCGTAGAAATGGCCGAAAACCTTGGCCCATTCGAGCAGCGCGTTGTCCTCGACCAATTGGTGGAAGGTGGCTTCGTCGATGAAGTGGTAATGGGTGCCGTCGATCTCGCCGGGGCGGGGAGGGCGGGTGGTGACCGATACCGAAAGGCACAGCTGCGGGTCCGCTTCCAGCATCATCCGCGCGATGGTGGATTTGCCCGCGCCCGAGGGCGATGAAAGGATGAACAGCAGCCCGCGCCGAGCGAGCGCATTTTTGGAAGCGGAAATGACCATGGCGGCTCATGGCCAAAGCCGGGCCTTTGCGTCAACCGGTTTGTGCAGTTGGCCCGGGATGCAATCGATCGATCAGGACCCGACGATTAGCCCTTGGGCTTGGAATTGAGCTCAGCCTCTTCCTTCGCCTTGCGCTGATCGTAGATCGCCTTGGCGAGCAGTGCGCCGCCCACCAGCAGAGCGCCGGGAACCGAGCGAGTGGCGATGCGCGCGGCGATCGCGCCCATCAGCGTCCCACCGAAAAACCCGGCGGCAAGATTGCTCTTGGCGCGCGAGCTGATCAGGCTGCGCACCATCTCGTCATTGGCAGCGGTCGAGATCAGCCGACCCGCACCGCTGATCGCCCCGCGCGACCAGTGCGCGGGCGGCGTCGATGTCGCAGGCGCGCTACCGTTTGCAACAGGTCCGGGAGTCGCTGCCGGAGCGGCGGGGGCAGGGACGGGGGCGGGCGGGGTC
>NZ_LJHP01000015.1:0-40575 GCF_001295965.1 Blastomonas sp. AAP25 | reverse complement strand
TCGGCAGCGGTCCGCGCGCCGCTGGCGATGGCAAGCAGCGTGGCGAGGAACTGGCGCCTCAGTTTATTCCTATCGTACCCTCCCAGCTTAGGCAGTCGCGTCTGGTTTAGCCCCGATATCGCTTAACGACCTGAGCGCAGGAAAGCTGTCGGATCGATGGATCGCGCACACCCTTTTTCGGTCACTTGATTATGCGGTCGATGTGCGCTTGCAAACGGGGACTGACGACCAGGATTATTGGAATGACAATAACATACGCCGTCATCCATGCCTGTAACCAAGTCCCAAGAAACCTCTCCGAAAAGCCGAGGTTTATAGCGATGAGCGAGAAAGAGATGATCCCTGTTGTGAGCATCCCCATCACGAGCGCAAATGCGACTTTCTGCTTCATTTTCGTGTTCATGCGCCAGTGCTCCTCACATTTTGGCAGACCGGCATCGATCACCGCCTGCGCGAACGCATCTGGCGCCTCCTGCGGAAGATTGTGACCTGTGCCGCCGCTGATTGTTCGATGTTGGAACGGACCGGATAATTTCTTCGCATGGGTCGTCCCAAGAGCAGGGTGGGTTCAGGCGGAGACGGGAACCGGGCGATAACGCGCGGCCGGTTCAGTCAGCGACAGGTTCGGAACCATGGCGATCCGAGCCGCCTCGAACGCGTGCCAGGCTTCGGTATCGGGAAGGGCGGGAATGGTGACCGTCTCGCCAAGCGCCAGGCCGGCCAGCGCCGCATCAACCATGGCATCTGCCGACATCACGATCTCAGCCGGAATGCCTGACAGAGGCACACCCGAAGTGTCCCAGAACTCGGTCGCAGTGGCACCCGGCAAGACAACCTGGATGCGCACACCCTTGTCGGCGAGTTCGGCCTGAAGCGAAGCGGTGAGCGCAAGGACAAACGCCTTGGTCGCTCCATAGACGCCGTTGAGCAGAAATTCCGGGGCGATTGCGACGGTCGAGGCGATGTTGATAATCGTACCTTGACCTGCGGCAGCAAAGCGCTGTGCGATTGCATAAGTCAGCCGGGCAAGAGCGATGGCGTTGATATCGATCATCGTCTCCATCTGATCGACATCGGCCTGCCAGGTCGGCACGGGTGCACCGATGCCTGCATTGTTGACCAGCATCGTGATGCGACGATCGTTGATCAGGCGCGCTTCGATCAGACGCAGATCGCCGGGGTTGGAGAGGTCGGCCGGCAGCGTGTCCACGTTGCGGCCGGTAGCTTCGCGTATGGCTCCGGCGACCTGATCGAGCTTGGCTGCGGTACGTGCGACCAGAATCAGATCATGGCCCTGGCGCGCCAGCCGGTCTGCATAGATTGCGCCGATTCCGGCCGAAGCGCCGGTGATGAGGGCAGTGCCCTTTACTTCGTTCATCGTTCTTCCTTTCAGAGAAGGTTTGGATGCCGACCGACCGGGAAGATCGGGGCGACCAGAACGATTTAGAAGGTTGGGAGATTGTCGGTAGAATGGGAAAATGAGAGTGAGCCTCTCATTCTTGGCCCAGTGTTCAGACGCAATCGTCCAGCCCGGAGCACGCCGCGTGCAGGCGTGGCGCGGCCCAATCGATAAATGCGCGCACTTTGAGCGGCAACAGCCCCTGACGTGGGTAGACGATGTGGATCGGGCGTGGCTCGCCATCGGCATCAGGAAGGACGCGCACGAGCGCACCGGACTTCAGGTGCTCCGACACCTGGTAATCGAACAATCGGGCGATGCCGACACCCCCGAGCACTGCCGCGAGATTGCCAGCTGCGCTATTCACCGAAACCTTGGCCCGCGGCATGCAGATGAGATCCTCGTTGTCCAGGCGGTAGCTCCAGAACATCCCAAGCGGTCCGAACATGATGCCGTCATGTTCGGGAAGGTCGCGTGGGCTGGCCAGTGGCTTACAGCGTTCCAGATAGCCAGGGGCAGCGCAAGTGATCAGACGAAACTGCCCAGCTTTCACAGCAAACAGAGCGCTGTCAGGCAAAGCACCAAGCCGAATTGCCACATCGACATGTTCATCCACCAACTGGACCAGCCGGTCCGAGGTCACGAGCCTTAAGGTGACGTCAGGATGGGCTTCGATAAAGGCCAGTGCGATGGGGATAACGAACTTTGCACCAAACTCGATCGGCATTGTGATCGACAGTTCGCCGCGTGGCGTCTGATATTCCCCGGATGCGCGGCGTTCGGTCTCCTCAAGGTCCGCAATGATCCGCCGTGCAGAATCGACATAATCACGCCCTGCATCGGTAAGCTGGATTTTACGGCTCGTTCGCACCAGCAGATTTGTACCCAGATGACGCTCAAGTTCTGCGACCTTGCGACTGACGCTGGCCAAAGGCGAACTCAGGACCCTGCTTCCTGCGGACAGGCTGCCTGCATCAACGACTGCGAGAATGACCCGCATGGCATCCAGCCGATCCATTTTTTCGCCTCCCGCACAACCACCAGCAATTTAGCCGATAAGACGGGCCCAATATAGCCGTAAGCCACTGAAGGCCGCACGCGTGGCACCAGGCTGCACTAAAGGCCAAGATCGCTCAGACACCGGGATGGCCATCGGAACGGCGGCCGGCGCAATTTCTCCAACGGCTGGCTGGCGAGTCCAACAGAGTCACCCTGGCAGCGTCACCCTGGCAACATCACGCAAGGCGTGATGCCCGTGTCCATCGTCGAAGTCTTGTTCAGCCAGATTGATTGCAGAACGTGTCGCTGACCAATGGCCTTGGCTGGCCGTGCGCAGTCAGCGGTTAACCCAAAATGGTCATAAGCCGTGGTCGCTCACAAATCGATGGGCAGTTGGTCGACCTGCCCGGCCCGACAACAAGCATGCCTTAACGCCGCGCGGCCCTCGCCTTGAGAACGGAGACCATGTCTTCGTTGCGGATGCGCCGCCATCTTGCATCGACGAAGCTGTGAACACCGAACATGAACAGTCCGATCGCGACCAGCGAATAGAGCTCCGGATGATCGGTGAGCGAGTAGAGCGCGTCGCCGAGGCCCTTGACCTCGCCCGCAGCGCCGAACCATCCCGCGCTGATCAGCGACACCCCGATGGTCGCGAACACCACCGCGCGTGCGACCAGTCCCGCCCGGCCCACCGGCACCACCCAGCGCGGTGCACCGGCGGCCATGTCTTTCATGAATTCGGTCGTCCACGCCTTGGTCAGCTGGTGCGCGGCAGCAGCAAGGAAGGCCACGCCCAACGCGCCGAGGATGGTCTGACCCAGGGGGATGTCCAGCATCATGCCCGCCGCGCGCTGTTCGGTTTCGCCGTCGCCGCCGGAAGGTTGACCCGCCGCCAGCCGGATCGCGGCATAGGCCAGGAAGAAATGCGCAAACCCGCTGGCGGCATAGCCGATGCGGACCGCTATGCCCTTGGCGTCGTCGCCCTTGCCCTCGCTGTCCAGCGCTGCACTATAGACCCTGTAGGCACCGTAAAGCGCCAGCCCGAGCGCGAGGAGGCCGAGCAGCCATTTGCCCGCAGGCATATCTTGCACCGACCGGAAGACCCCTTGCGGACTGGCGTCGGATGCACCTGCACCGGTGAGTGCGAGATAGGCGAGCAGGCAATACACCACGCCTCTGGCAAACCACCCGGCACGCGCGAAGGTCTCGAGTTGTTTCATCTTGTCGATCATGTTGGTTCCTGCTCGTCGCTGGCAGCCTTACGCCTGCGCAACTGCGCAGTTCCTGCATTGTGCCCGGTACCCGATACTTGCGGTGGGGCGGGATGGGTATGCCGACAAATCCCGGCCCGGAGCATCGGGCGAAATGCCTATTCCTGAAGCGTCGCGGGGGTTCCGGGCTTGACCATTTGCGCGAGCCTGGCGGCATCCCAGTTGGTCAGCCGGATGCAGCCATGGCTTTCAGCGCGCCCGATCGTATGCGGCTCGCTGGTGCCGTGAATGCCGTAATGCGGCTTGTTGAGATCGATCCAGACCACGCCGACCGGGCTGTTGGGACCCGGTTTGAGCTGTTGGGCAGCCTTGTCGTTGCTCACGTCCCAGAACAGCTTGGGATTGTAATGGAAATCCGGGTTGCGACTGACACCCTGGATCTTCCATTCCCCGATCGGCAGCGGGTCCTTGCTGCTGCCCATCGTCGCTGGAAACTGCGCGATCAGCTTGTCGTCGCCGTCAAACACCCTGAGCACGCCATCGGACTTGTCCACCACCACCCGGTCGGCCAGCGGCTGATCGGCCGCCACGCCAAGGCTTGCAAGCGTCTCGCCCCAACCACGCGGGTCTTCTCCCGAAAACGCACTCTTGGCGTTTGGAATGTTCGGCACCCGGATCGCGGTCCCCGCTGCCATGGACGTCATGTTGGGGTTCATCGCCGTGATCACTTCAGGCGTGGTGTGGAACCGCTCGGCCAGGGCCTCGATCAGATTCTTGTATCCAAGCCGGTCCAGTTTCGCCTGGTCTGCAGCGCTGGCAGGAAAATCGGGAATGAACGGCCCTGATGCGAACCGTTCGGGGATCATCACAACGCGGGTAGCACGGACATCACGCCACTGGTCCAGCCTGGCAAGCGTCGCTTCGTCCAGCTTCCCGGTCTCGGCGATGTCATTCGCCGTCTGAAATCCGCGCAAAGCGGCGAAATAGGACTGACCTTCTTCGCCATCGATCACGCCCGGCGAGAACCCCAGGTGATCAAGGATGACCTGGGCGCGAAGCACGGGCGTTTCGGAATAGGCAGGCACCTGCTTTTGGGCGTCAACGAAATCCAAAGGCGCCGCTTTCGGCGCAGGCTGCGCTCTGGCCTCACGCGCGGGCGCCGCCTCGGGCGCGGAATCGCAACCGCCCAGAACGAGCAGGCTGGCGAAAATATATGCAGCTTTCAAATGATATCCCCTCTTGATCACTGCATCCAACGTTGCCGCTGGGGAAAGGATGCAGAGGCCCGGCAAACACATTTGCCCGGGGGTGCCGAGACGCACGGCATGTCGAGCGCCCATCGGACGCGGGCCGCATCAAGCGCGACCGGGCAGCGCAGTGTCGGTTACGCGATCGTCAGCGCCTCGCACCCTGCGAGAATGGCTTCGGGCAAGGGCGCCGATTTGCGCGCGACCAGGTCGAAGCGCACCGTGGTCGCGGTGAGGATGGCGTGCTCGATGGTGGCATCGGGATCGGTCATGACGTGCCGGGTGACGATCGAGTTGCGCCCGGTGCGGACAACGCCGCTGCGGATCAGCAGCAGAGCGCCGATAGCGACCTCGGCCTTGTAGTCGATCGTGTGGTTGACATCAGCCCAGCCGAGTTCGGCGTTTTGTCCTGCGGGCCGGTCGCCCAATGCGTGCATCAGATGATAGGATGCGACATCGAACATCTCGACATAGCGAAAGGTGGTGAGGTGCCCCATCTGGTCGCACAGCCAGGGGAACGCCACGGCGCGGTGGGTTTCGATCATTGGCATGGCTGCTTCTCCTGCGGTGATGAAAGGCGGTGCGCATGGGCCCAGGGGAGCGTCCAGCGCCATGGCGAGGCAGCGGGCCCGTCGATCAGCGCGGCGACCTCGCGCGAGCGCGCAACATGGCCGTGCTGTGCGAAGCGTTCGTGGTTGGCCACCAGATCCTGCTCGCGATAGACATAATTGACCATCATGCCTTCGCTCTGCGCGATGCCCTTGGGCGAGACGTCGGCGTGCGGGTTGATCCGCCAGAGCTCGGCGCCGTTGCCGAGATGGAATGCGGCCACCGGGTCGCGCGGCCTGCCGGGGGTGCCGTCGGGCGCGGACCCGGTGAGATACAGCGCGCATAGCCGCCGGGGATCGTCGCCCTCGCGCGAGAGGCTGCGGCCGCCGGCATCGAGCCAGCGCACCAGGCCGGGTATCGGAGACAGCGTCGCGAACGTCGTGAGCGTGGGAAACTCTGCCTTCAGGTCGGCCACGATCTGCTTGATCAGGAAATTGCCGAACTGCAGCCCGCGCAGCCCGGGCTCGCAATTGCTGATCGAATAGAAGATCGCGGTGCTCGGCCGGTCGGGCGCGGTGCGGCTTGAGGGGTGGTCGAGCAGCGGAGCGATGGCCTCGCTGACATGGTCGGTCAGCGCGACCTCGACGAAGATCAGCGGTGTGTCGGGCAGCGCCGGGTGGAAAAAGCCGTAACAGCGCCTGTCGCCCTCCAGGCGCCCGCGCAGATCGGACCAGCCTGCGATATTGTGCACCGCCTCATGCGCGATCAGCCGTTCGAGCAGCCGTGCCGGGCTGTCCCAGGTGATCGGTCTGAGCGTCAGGAAACCCCGGTTGAACCAGGACGCCAGCAGGTGCCTGAGGTCCGCCTCGAGCGGTGCCAGCGCCGGGCACTGCGCAAGCTGGCGCAGCAGGCGCGCGCGCCAGTCGACCAGATGGCGGGTGCCGCATGGCGCGGTGTTGACCCGCCGCAGCAGCTCCTGGCGGCGGGGTTCGGCGCTGCGGGTGAGCTGTGCGGCATGCGCGGCGTCCGGCCGTTCCAGCCATCGTTCGATGCTGGCGCCGAGCATCGCCGCATCGGGGCCGAGCTGATCGACCAGCCACAGGTCATAGCCCTGTGCGGTCTCGTCGTCGAGCGAGGCCAGCGCCGCAGCGAGCCTGGTCGCCGTCAGCGTTCCCTGTGTCTCGCCGCAGCTTTCGAGCAGGCCCAGCGAGAGCCGCTGCGCTTCGCCGAGCGGATCGCGATGCGCGGCCTTTCTGGGCAGGAAAGGCACATTCAGCCGCATGCGCCAAACCGATCTGCGTGGAGCCGCCGCAACTCGGCCTTCTGCACCTTGCCCATCGCATTGCGGGGAAGGGCGGGGACGAATTCGATCCCCTTGGGAAGCTTGAAGCCGGCAAGCTGTGGGCGCAGGCGCTCGACGATGAGCTCGGGCTCGATCGAGATGCCCGTCTTGAGGCAGGCGACAGCAACCACGGCTTCGCCGAAATCGGCATGGGGGACGCCGATCACGGCAACCTCGGCAATCTCGTCCATCCGCTCGATCAGCGTCTCGATCTCGACCGGGTAGATGTTCAGCCCGCCCGAGATGATCATGTCCTTTTCCCGGCCGACGATCCGCACGACCCCTCCGACATCGATCGTGGCGATATCGCCGGTGCTGAAATAGCCGTCATCGCGAAATTCCTCGCGGGTCTTTTCGGGCATCTGCCAATAGCCCGAAAACAGGCTCGCGCCCTTGACCTCGAGCACGCCTGTTTCGGCATTGTCGGCGATGCGCACGTGGTAGCCGGGCAGGGGATGCCCGACGGCACCGGCGATCCGCGGCCCGTCGAGCGGGTTGGAGCAGATGATGCCGCATTCGGTCATGCCATAGCGCTCGAGAATGCTGCGACCGGTGCGCTCGGCAAACGCCTGGAAGGTGGCGGGGGTCAGCGGCGCCGATCCGCTGACGAACAGCCGGACATGGCGTGCGGTATCGCGGTCGAGACCCTGTGTGGCGAGCAGCCGGGTGTAATAAGTGGGTACGCCCATGAACACCGTGGTCGTCGCCAGCCGGGCGAGCACCGCGTCAGGATCGAAGCTGGGCATCAGGTCGATCCGCGCTCCCGCCAGGAGCAAGGGGTGCAATGCCACGAACAGCCCGTGGATATGGTAGAGCGGCAGCGCGTGCAGCAGCGTGTCGTCAGCGGTGATGCCCCACACCGCAGCCAGATCGCGGGCGTTGGCGAGCAGATTGCCCTGACTGATCATCGCGCCCTTCGAGCGGCCAGTGGTGCCCGAAGTGTAGACGATGGCGGCAAGGTCGTCGGGCGAGGCGGGGAGGGGCGGCAGCCCGGCCTGCGATGGCTCGACCGCTTGCCAGGTGCCTGCGCCATCCGCGCCCAAGGTGCGAAGGGCGACCGATCCGTGCGGGCAGCCCGATTGGTGCAGCCCGTCTGCGGAGTCGGGTGCGCAGATGAACAGCGCCGGCTCGGCGTCGGCGAGAAAATATCCGATCTCATCGGGCCGATAGGCATCGTTGAGCGGCAGATAGACCGCGCCGAGGCGCAGGCAGCCCAGATAGAGCAGCACGAGATCGATCGACTTTGGGGCCTGCACCGCCACCCGGTCGCCCGGTGCGACGCCCAGGCTGATCAGCCGCGCGGCGATGGCGTCCATGGCTTGGCGCAGTTGCGCTCCGGTAAGCGTGCGGTCGCCCTGCGCGATGAGAACCCGATCGGCGGCCTGGTCGAATGTCACCGCCAGCGATCCGGTGAGGGTGTTCTCGGTCATAGGCCTGCTGGCTCCTGTCACGTAAATGGCATTGTCCGGCTGGCGGAGCGCCAACTGAGATGACAGGCTAGGCGCGAAAGGCGGTTTGTGTCAACCGATCCAGCCAGTATCGTCGACGATAAAAGTCGAAATAGCCGTATATTTGACTATAAAAGGCTTTATCGTCGACGATACAGTAAAAATAGCTATGGTCGACGGGTGCTGGCGGTTGCGCCCTAGCTGGGTTACGAGGAGAGATCGTCGACAATCTACAGGGACAGCCAGTGAGCAAGAGCAAAGCAGAGGATCCGAAGGCCAAGGCGCCTGCAAGGCGCAAGGCAGTGTCGAAGACATCGCGCGAAACCGAGCCGAAAGTGCCCGTAAGGCCGTTCGGCGCATCCAAGGTCACTGCAGGGGGTGAGCTGAAGATGTCTCTCGTCGAGCGCGTCTATCAGACGCTGATGGCCGCAATGGACCGAGGCGAGCTGGCGCCGGGCAGCCGGATCATCGCTGCTGAGGTGGCGCAGCAGCTCGATCTGAGCCGCGCGCCGGTGCGCGAGGCGCTGGCGGTGCTCGCCGGCCAGGGGCTGGTCGAATTGCTGCCGGATCGCGGTGCGGTGCTGCGGCCGATGGAGCAGCATGACCTTGCCGAAATGTACGAGGTTCTCGCGCCGATCGCCGCGCTGGGGCTCAAGGCTGCCGCCGGCCGGGCGCAGGATGGCGACAACCCGGCGCTGATCCGTACGGCGATGGCGGCGATCCGCGAGGCTGCGGCCAATCCGGGCGAGGGCGTGGCCTTCTTTCAGGCGCTGAACAACTTCCATTATGTCGCCAATGCGATCGCCCAGAAACCCTATGTCGATTTCGTGATGCGGATGATGCAGATCGAATACTGGAACCGGCTGCTGGTCGCGGCGATCGATCTCGATCGGCACGCGCCGCAATATGTCAGGAATTATCAGCGACTTACCGACGCCCTGCTGGAGAGCGACTCGCGCAGCGCCGAGGCGGTGATCCTGCATCATGTCGATTGGTGCGTCAGGCTGCTCACGCCGCCAGCATCAGAATGATGGCAGGATCGTCGACAATAATTGGCTGTTTTGACAGAGAAATGAATTAAAAATGACAAATCGTCGACGATTGGCTTGATTATCAAATTGGCCTGTGTCTACATTGCGTCACGGCGAGGCAAACGTGCTGCAGCCCTGGGACAGCAAAAGGGGACGATCATGGTCAGCCAATTCGCATCGATGCGGGGAGCATCTGCAATCGCAATCGCGATCACCATCGCATCTCCCGCTGCGTTCGCCCAGGAAGCCGCCAGCGCCGATCCCGCGCCGGAAGCTGCTCCATCGGGCTATGACGACGAGATCATCGTCACCGCGACCCGCACCGGCGAAACCCGGCTGCAGGATACCCCGCTGGCGGTGACCGCGGTCAGCGCCGAAACGCTCGACCGTGCCGGGATCAAGGACATCCGCGACCTGGTTTCGCTGGCGCCGGGGCTTCAGGTCACCCAGAACGCCACATTCTCGCAGGTCTATATCCGCGGCGTCGGCTCGAACAACGTGTTCGGCGGATCCGACCCATCGTCGACGATGCACGTCGACGGCATCTACCTGGCGCGGCCCGGCAGCTATCTGAGCAACTTCCTCGATGTCGAGCGTATCGAGGTTCTGCGCGGTCCGCAGGGCACGCTGTACGGTCGCAACTCGGTCGGCGGCACGATCAACGTCATCAGCCGCAAGCCCGACGATGTAATGCGCGCCCGTGCGCAGTTCACTTATGGCAATTACGATTTCATGCGCGCCGAAGGCTATGTCAGCGGACCGGTGGTCCCGGGCAAGATCGCAGCGTCGTTCTCGGTGCTGCGCTCGAAGCGTGACGGATTTCTGGACAATGCCGTCGCAGGGGTCGGCGATATCGACGATGAGGATACCGTGGGTGGCCGGGTGCAGTTGCGCTTCACCCCCGACAGTCGTCTCGACCTCGTGCTGCGGGCCGATTACCTCCATTCGGACGATGCGCTCGGCGGCTATGTCAAGATGCTCCAGCCGACCAACGATCCTGTTGCCAACAGCGTGCTCGGCGATTTCCGCACCGTCGCGCTCAACATCCGCTCGGGGTCCGACCGCACCCAATGGGGCGTCTCGGGTGACCTCAGTTACGATCTGGGCGGCGCAACGCTCCGCTCGCTTACCGGATATCGCACCAACCGCCTGCAGCAGGTCGGCGATACCGACGGAACCGCGCTCAACGTGCGGCGCACCGACCAGTTCGAAGGCCAGCGCCAGTTTTCGCAGGAGCTGAACCTGTCGGGCACGCTGGGCGACCTGTCGTATATCCTGGGCGTCTATTATTTCGACGAGAACATCCAGGTGAACTCGTCGGTCACCACCTTCGCCGCAAACGTACGGGCCAATTTCGCGCCCGTCATCGAAACTGCAGCCCTCGCAGGCTTTGTGCAGGCCAGCTACGCGCTGACCGACCGGCTCAGCCTCACCGCGGGCGCGCGCTATACCCGCGAGCGCAAGCGCTTCGACCAGACCGCCAGCCAGTTCTTCGTGACCACCGGCGGGTTCCGCCCGGGCTTTCCCGAAACCTATCAGCTGCGCGACGTGTATTCGGCCTGGACCCCCAAGATCGGCATCGAGTTCCGGCCGATGGATGACGTGCTGCTCTATGCTTCGGCGACCAAGGGGTTCAAGTCCGGCGGATTCAACTTCGCCAGCCGCAACGTCAACCAGGGCTTCGATCCCGAAACGCTGTGGAGCTATGAAGCGGGCGTGAAGCTCGAGCTGTTCGACCGGCTGTGGCGCCTCAACGGCACCGTGTTCCACTATGACTACACCAACCTTCAGGTGCAGGCGTTTCTGACGCCGGGGGTGATCGATATCACCAATGCGTCCGATGCGACCGTCGACGGGGTCGAGATCGAATCGCTGATTCGGCCGGTACGGGGCATCCAGATCGGCGCCAACCTTGCGTATCTCGATGCCGTGTACAAGAACTACACCACCGCGCTCGCACCCGGCAACGTGGTGTTCGATGCTTCGGGCAACCGCCTCAACCTCGCGCCGAAATGGGCCTATTCAGCGTTCGTCGATCTCGATCTTCCCGTCGGCAACGGCTCGATCATCGGACGCGCGGAATACAGCCACCGCGGCCGCCAGTTCTTCACGGCAGGCAATGTCGGGCTCGACCAGCAGTCGCCTTATGGCCTGATCAACGCCAGCCTGGGTTATGACTTTGGCGACAGCGGCTTTCGCGTGATGGTGTTCGGCCGCAACCTGGCCGACAAGGAATATGTCACCAGCACCGCAAGCTTCGCCTCGGGCATCGTGGGACGTGTCGGAGAGCCGCGGACCTACGGGCTGCGGGTCAGCGTAGCCTATTGATCCGACATCGTGGCGACCGACACCTCCAGCACGAAGAAACGACCATGACCGCAGTGATGACAGCCTCCATCCAGGGATATTGCGACCCGGAATTCGCCGCAGTGCGCGAGGTGTTCGAAGCGAACTTTCGCGAGCGCGACGAACGCGGGGCAGCGGTCGCGGTGTTTCGTGATGGCGTGCAGCGTGTCGACCTCTGGGGCGGCTGGGCGGACAAGGCGCAGACCCGGCCCTGGGCGCAGGACACCATCGTCTGCATGATGTCGGTCGGCAAGGGCATGGCGGCCTTGTGCCTGTGGATGCTGGCCGATCGCGGCGTGCTCGATATGGATCGCCCGGTGGCGCATTACTGGCCCGAGTTTGCTGGCGGCGGCAAGGCGGCGATCACTGTCCGCACCCTGATCACCGGCAAGGCGGGCCTGTTGTTCGCCGATTCCGCGCCCGATGGCGCTGGGCTCGACTGGGAGGCGATGATCCACGCCTATGAACAGCAGTTTCCCGAATGGGAGCCCGGCACCGATCATGGCTATCATAGCTTCAGTGCGGGATATCTGCTGGGCGAACTGGTCCGCCGAATCGACGGTCGCCGGCTCGAACGCTTTTTCGACGAGGAGGTGGCCCAGCCGCTTGGCGTCGATTACGGCTATGGCACGCGCGGTGCGCCCGACACGCGGGTGGCCGACATCATTCCCAATCCCGACAGCCACACCTTCGTCCAGACGCGTGACCGCACCACCAAGCTGGGCCGGGCATGGAAGCAGCGTCCGCCATCGGACGATCCCTATAACGACGTCGCCTATCGCGAAGGCGTGATGCCGTCGAGCAACGGGCACGGCAATGCCCGATCGGTGGCGAAGGTCTACGCCGCGCTGGCTTGCGGTGGCACGCTGGATGGTGTCCGGCTGGTTTCGCCGCCGACGATCGACGCGATGCGCAACCAGTCGTGGTTCGGTACCTGTGCGATGACCGACCGGGTGTTCCGCTATGGCCACGGCTTCTTTCTCAACGAGCCGAACATGTCGCCGATGGGCAGCAATCCCGGCAGCTTCGGCCATCCCGGCGCAGGCGGCGCACTCGGCTTTGCCGACCCGGAAAACCGGATATCGTTCGGATACAGTCCCTCATTCATGTGCGCCGGCGGCGGGCTCGGCGAGCGCTGCGCGGCGCTGAGTGCGGCGGTGTACGCATGACCGGTCGTTTCGATGGCAAGGTGGCGCTGGTCACTGGTGGCAGCTCGGGCATAGGCGAGTGCGTTGCGCGCGCACTGGCCGCCGAAGGCGCCGAGGTTGCAATTCTCGCGAGCTCTTCGCTGGACAAGGCGCACGCGGTCGCAAGTTCGATCGTCGCCGCGGGCGGCAACGCGCGACCCTACAAGGCCGACGTCCGCGACGCTGCCGCGATGATTGCGCTGATGGCCAGTGTCGAAGCCGATCTTGGCGGGCTCGACCTGCTCGTCAATGCCGCAGGGGTGTTCTACGCGACCCCGGTCGGTGCCACCGATGGCGGTGATGCCGCGCGGATGATCGACATCAATGTCACCGGTTTGTGGAACAGCATCGCGGCGGCAACCCCGCTGATGCAGCGCCGGGGTGGTGGCAGGATCGTCAACTGCGCCTCGACCGCGGCAATGATCGGGATCAATAGCCACGCGCTCTATTGCGCGAGCAAGGCTGCGGTGGTGATGATGACCCGCGCGCTGACCGCAGAGCTCGCCCCGATGAACATCGCGATCAACGCGGTCGCTCCAGGCAACACCGCGACTCCGATGAACGAGGACGTCCGCAACAACGCCGAGGCGATCGCCGCGATGCAGGCGATGACGCCGAGCGGGGTCGCGTTCAGCGATGCCGATGCGATCGCTGGCGTCATCCTGTTCCTGCTCTCGCACGAGGCGCGTGCGGTGCACGGCGCGACATGGCTCGCCGACGAAGGCATTTCGGCGGCGATCGGCTGATGCATCCGGCATCGCCCCGTCTGGTGCAGCCATCGTCGGTTACAGGAGGATGGTACCCGTGGTACGTCGCCGGGCTGCTGGCGATGGCGCATTTGGTGTCGTTCGTCGACCGCTTCGTGCTCAGCCTGGTGATGGAGCCATTGAAGCTCGATCTGGGCATCTCGGACACCGAACTCGGATTGCTTCAGGGCACCGGCTTCGTGATCCTCTACGTCGTCGTCGCGGTGCCGCTCGGGCGGATGGCCGATCAGGTCAACCGGCGCAATCTCATCGTCATCGGCATCGTGCTATGGAGCATCGCGACCGCCTTGTGCGGGCTGGCCGACAGCTTCGGCTCACTGTTCCTCGCACGGCTTGGGGTGGGCTTTGGCGAAGCCGCTTTGGTGCCTGCCGCGATGTCGCTGCTTGCCACCTATTTCCCCAAGGAAAAGCTTGGCCGCGCGGTGTCGCTGTTCACCACCGGAGCCTCGCTTGGCAAGAGCGCGGCGATGATCGGCGGTGGCGCGGTGCTGGCGCTGCTGGTGGCGCAGGGCGGGCTGACCCTGCCGATGGTGGGAACGCTTCAGCCATGGCAGGGCACGTTCGTCTTCATGGCGCTGCCCGGGCTGGCGCTGGCGCTGATCATTACGCTGACCTTGCGCGAACCCAAGCGGGTGCAGGTCGCCGATCCGCTCGCCAAGCCAGGCTTTGGTCCGGCGATCGCGCATGCCAGGGCCCATCGCAGCGCCTATATGCCGCACGTCGCCGCATCGGTTGCGGTCGTGCTGCTGATCCAGACCATCGCTGCGTGGAGCGCGACTTTCTACGTGCGGCTGTTCGACATGACACCGTCGCAGGCGGGCCTGCTGGTCGGCAGCGTCATCCTGGTAGCAGCGCCTCTGGGTCATCTCAGCGGAGGCTGGCTGACCGACCGGTTCGCGCGCAGCGGTGCGCCGTCTCCGGCCGCACCGGTCATCGCGATCGGCCTGCTCGGCGCGGTCCCGGCCATGCTCGTGTTCGCCTTGAGCCGCGATATCGCCACTTCGGTCATCGCTTATGGCCTGCTCAATTTCTCGCTGACATTGGGATCGCCCGCCTCGCTCGCAGGCGTGCAGATGCTTACTCCACCCGCGATACGCGGGGTGGTGACCTCGGTGTTCCTCGCCATCGTGACGCTCGTGGGCATCGGACTGGGCCCTCCCTTGGTCGGCGCGATCACCGATTTCGTCTTTGCCGACCCCGACAAGCTCAACCTCTCGTTGCTCGCGATGGTTCTCGTCGTCGCCAGCTTTGGCGCGACTATGGCGATGGCCAGTCGCACGGCCTTCGGCCGGACGATGCGCGCGCTCGAATAGTCACGCGCGGCACCTGCCGCCGCCCTGAACCTTCTAGACACAATTGGAGCCAATCGATGAAGCATACCGGTAAGGCGATCATCACCTGTGCAGTCACGGGATCGATCCACACGCCCAGCATGTCGCCCTATCTGCCGGTCACGCCCGACGAGATAGCCGAGCAGGCGATCGAGGCGGTCGAGGCGGGGGCGGCGGTGCTGCACCTGCACGCGCGCGATCCGATCGACGGAAGGCCATCCCCCGATCCTGCGCTGTACATGCAGTTCCTGCCGCGGATCAAACAGCAGACCGATGCGATCATCAACATCACCACCGGCGGCGCCCCGGGGTTCAGCGAGGACGACCGCATGGCCGGGCCGCTGGCCGCGAGCCCCGAGATGACCTCGCTCAACATGGGGTCGATGAACTTCGGCTTCTGGCCGCTCGCCGACAAGTTCGACTGGAAGCACGAGTGGGAACGCGAGCTTATGCTGGGCTCCAAGCGCTTCCCAGCCAACCACAATTTCGCGCTGATCGAACGGATCATGACCGAGCTGGGCGAGGGCCATGGCACCCGCTTCGAGTATGAATGCTACGATATCGGCCATCTCTACAGCGTGAAGCACTTTGCCGACCTCGGCCTGATCAAGCCGCCGTTCCTGATCCAGGGCATCTTCGGCATCCTGGGCGGGCTGGGCGCGGAACTGGAGAACTTCTTCCTGATGAAGCAGACCGCCGACCGGCTGTTCGGCGATGATTACATCATGTCGTGCTTTGCCGTCGGCCGCCCGCAGATGAAGTTTCTGGCGCAATGTGCGCTGGTCGGCGGCAGCGTCCGCGTCGGGCTGGAAGACAGCCTGTACATCGGCAAGGGCGAGCTCGCCGTCAGCAACGCGCAGCAGGTGCGCAAGGTGCGCCAGATCCTCGATGCGCTCGACATCCCGATCGCCACCCCCGAAGAGGCGCGAGAGATCCTGGGCACCAAGGGCGGGGACAGGGTGGCTTTCTGATGCGCTTTGCAACCGATACCGGCGGGACGTTCACCGACCTTGTCGTCGAGGAAGACGATGGTACGATCACGCTGCACAAGGCGGCGACTACCCCGTCGGACCCGGTGGCCGGCGTGCTCGACGCGCTGCGCGTCGCGGCCGATGCACGCGGGCTGACGCTGGCCGACCTGCTCGCGCGCGGCGACAGCTTCATCCATGGCACCACGCATGCGATCAACGCGATCATCCAGGGGCGCACTGCGCGCACCGCATTGATCGTCACGGCCGGGCACCGCGACATGCTGCTGTTCCGTGAGGGCGGCAGGGCCGAGCCGTTCAACCACGCGCACGCCTATCCGCAGCCATACGTGCCGCGCGCGCTCACCTTCGAGGTGCCCGAGCGGATCATGGAGGGCGGCAAGGTGCTGACCGCGCTCGACGAGGCCGCGACCGAACAGGTGCTCGAGGCGATCGCGCAGGCAGATGTCGAGGCGATCGCGGTCGCCCTGCTGTGGTCGACGGTCAACCCGGTGCACGAAAACCGCATCGGCGCAATGATCGCTGCGCGCTTTCCGGGCACGCCCTTCAGCCTGTCGCACAGCGTCAACCCGACGCTGCGCGAGTTTCGCCGCGCGTCGTCTGCGGCGATCGATGCGTCGCTCAAGCCCCTGATGGGCGCGTATCTCGGCAGCCTCGAAGCGCGGCTGGCCGAAGCCGGGTTTGCCGGGCGCGTCATGGTGCTCACCAGCGCGGGCGGCATGGTCGACGCGCGCGAGGTCGCTGCGCAACCGATCTCCGCAATCAATTCCGGCCCGTCGATGGCCCCTGTGGCGGGGCGTCACTACGCCTTGCGCGAGGGCGGCTTCGACAACGCGATCATCGCCGATACCGGCGGCACCACCTACGACATCTCGATCATCGCCGACGGCCGCGTCGCGATGACCCGCGATCTGTGGATCGGCGAGCCGTATCGCGGGCATCTGGCGGGCTATCCTTCGGTCGAGGTCAAAAGCGTCGGCGCAGGCGGGGGCAGCATCGCGCGCGTCGATGCCTCAGGCCTGCTGCATGTCGGCCCGCAAAGCGCAGGCGCGATGCCCGGCCCGGTCTGCTACCAGCGCGGCGGCACCTTGCCCACGGTCACCGATGCGTGCGTGGTGCTGGGCTATCTGGACCCTGATTTTTTCCTTGGCGGCAAGATGCAGCTCGATGCTGAAGGCGCGCGCCGCGCGATCGAGGAGCACATTGCCGCGCCGCTTGGAGTTTCCATCGAGGAAGCCGCGTGGTCGATCGTCGACCTGGCCACCGAAGCGATGGTGCAGGCCATCCAGGACCTCGTCGTCAACCAGGGCATCGACCCGGCCAGGGCGGTCTTGATCGGCGGGGGCGGGGCGGCGGGTCTCAACTCGACCTTCATCGCGCGGCGCCTGGGTTGCCCGCGGCTGCTGATCCCCGAGACCGGCGCAGCGATGAGCGCGGCAGGTGCGATGATGTCCGACATCACTGCCGAGTTCGCTGCCACCGTCCACAGCAACACCGCGCGGTTCGACAGCGACGCGGTCGGCGCTGCGGTGGCCGGGCTGGCAGCGCGCGCTGCCCAATTCATTGCACGGTCGGGCAGGCCGGGCGAGACGCATTTCATCGCCGAGGCCCGCTACGAAGGCCAGGCGTGGGAGATTGACGTCCCGCTGCCGAACACCGATTTTGCCAGCGACCGTGCGATCGCGGATTTCCGCAAGCGCTTCGAGGCAGAGCATCTGCGGCTGTTCACGATCGTCGATCC
This sequence comes from Blastomonas sp. AAP25, assembly GCF_001295965.1. Classification (NCBI taxonomy): domain Bacteria; kingdom Pseudomonadati; phylum Pseudomonadota; class Alphaproteobacteria; order Sphingomonadales; family Blastomonadaceae; genus Blastomonas; species Blastomonas sp. AAP25. The sequence continues at coordinate 22,985 of NZ_LJHP01000015.1, read as the reverse complement.
GGCATCGGACATCGAACTGATCGGCCTGCGCGCGCGCGTGCAATGTTCGGCGCGCGACGGCGCATCGGACTTCAGGCTCGCGATGCACCAGGCCGAGCGGCGCGAGGCGGGCACGCGCCAGGTGTATTTTGCTGGCAGCGGCTGGTGCAGCACCGCGGTCTGGCGGCTCGAGGCGATTGCGCCGGATCTCAAGATCGACGGCCCGGCGATCATCGAATCCGATTTCACCACCATCGTCGTCGATCCGGCGTCGTGTTTCTGGCGCTCGGCGCCGGGGGCCATCTTGATCGAGGAGCGCTCGCAATGACTTCGCCCAGCTTCAACGGCGCGCAAATGGCGGTGCTGCGCAGCCGTCTCGATGGCGTGGTGCGCGCGATGTCGAACACGTTGCTGCGCACCGGGCGATCGGGAGTGCTCAACCGTGCGCGCGATTTCTCGTGCTGCATCCTCACCCATGACGGCGAGCTCATCACCGCCGCCGACAGCCTGCCGATCCACGTGCTGTCCGGGCCAGATCTGATGGTCAAGTCGGTGAAAGACTTCCACCCGGTCCAGAAGCCGGGCGATGCCTTCCTGCACAATTCGCCTTATCACGGCTGCTCGCACCCCGCCGACCTCTCTGTGATCGCACCGGTTTTCGATCCCGAGGGGCGGCACCGCTTCACCCTGCTCGCCAAGGCGCACCAGGCTGATATCGGCAACTCGCAGCCTACGACCTATATGGGCGAGGCGACCGACGTGTATAACGAGGGCGCGCTGATCTTCCCCGCCGTGCAGGTGCAGCGCGACTGGCAGGACATCGACGACATCATCCGCATGTGCAAGGTGCGCATCCGCGTGCCGCACCAGTGGCATGGCGATTACCTCTCGACCGTCGGTGCAGTCCGCGTCGGCGAGCGCAACCTGACCGCCTTGGCCGAGGACATCGGCTGGGACCGGCTCGAAGCGTTCGCCGGGGAGTGGTTCGACTATTCGGAGGCGCGCATGGCCGAGGCGATCGCGGCATTGCCCGCAGGCCAGGTCAGCGGCAGCTCGACGCACGATCCGTTCCCCGGGCTTCCCGCCGAGGGGGTCGAGATCACCTCGCACATCACCGTCGATCCGGCAGCGGGCCGGGTGACGGTGGACCTTGCCGACAATCCCGATTGCATGCCCTGCGGCATGAACCTGTCCGAAGCCTGCGCGCGCACCGCCGCGATGATCGGGGTGTTCAACAGCATCGACTATCAGGTACCCAAGAACGCAGGCTCGTTCCGGCGGATCGACGTGCGTTTGCGCGAAGGGTGCATCGCGGGCATCCCGATCCATCCGTTCTCGTGCTCGGCAGCTACCACCAACATCGCCGACCGCGTCGCCAACTCGGTGCAGACCGCGCTCGCCGGGCTGCAGGATGGCATCGGCATGGCCGAAGTCGGCGCGGTGATCGCGCCTTCGGCCGGCGTCGTCTCTGGGATCGACCCCCGCAGCGGCAAGGCGTTCGTCAACCAGGTGTTCCTGGGCATGAGCGGCGGGGCTGCAAGCCCGGTCGCCGATGCGTGGTGGACGGTGGGGCATGTCGGCAACGCCGGGCTGTGCTGCATCGACGGGGTCGAGCATGCCGAGATCGTCCAGCCCATCCTCGTTCACCGGCGCGCGTTCGTGCCCGACAGCGAGGGCGCTGGCCGCACCAATGGCGCGCCATCGACCGTCATCGAGTTCGGTCCCGTGGGCGGTGCGATCGACATCGGCTATCTGTCCGACGGCCACGTCAATGCGCCGGTGGGCGTGCGTGGCGGTGGATCGGGCGGCGGTGCGGACCAGCATATCATCCATGTCGACGGCAGCAGCGAGCGGCTCGCCGCCTGTGCACAGGTGCATGTCGAGGACGGCGAGCGCGTGCTGGCGGTGTCGTGCGGCGGCGGTGGCTACGGATCACCCTTCGAGCGGCCAGCCGAGACGGTGCTGCGCGACATGGCCGAAGGACTGATCAGCGCCGAGCGGGCGCGCAGCATATACGGGGTCGTCGCGCTGCCGGACGGGCGGCTTGACGGTTTTGCGACACGGCAATTGCGGGAGCACCATTCATGAGCATTCCAGCGACTCCGATCAGGCACGCGGTGGTCACCGCGGGCGCGGCGAACATCGGCCTTGCCATCGCGCACGTCTTTGCCGGCGCGGGCTGGAAGGTCAGCATCTGCGATGTCGATCCGACCGCGCTCGACAGCGCATGTGACGGTCATCCGGGACTTTCGGGATACTGCGTCGACGTTGCCGATCCGGTCGCGGTGGAGGCTTTTGCGGCCTCGATGGGGCCGGTCGACGTGCTGGTGAACAACGCCGGGATCGCAGGGCCGATCGGCGGGATCGAGACCAACGCGCCCGACGAATGGGCGCGCTGCTTTGCGGTCAACGTGCAGGGCGCGTTCCACATGATCCGCGCAGTGGTCCCCGGGATGAAGAACGTGGGCAGCGGCGCGATCATCAACATCTCGACGGCATCGGCGGTCACCGGGCTACCCGGGCGCACCGCTTATGTCGCATCGAAATGGGCGCTGGAGGGGATGACCCGCAACCTGGCGCGCGAGCTTGGCCCCGATGGCATCCGCGTCAACGCGATCCGCCCGGGTTTCATGGACACCGAACGGATGCGGATGCTGATGGGGCGGGCGGCCGAAGCGCGTGGGCTGACCGTGCCTGAAGTCGAAGCCGAGGCGCTGGGCTTCATCTCGCTGAGGACCAAGATCCAGCCGTCGGAAATCGGCGACATGGCGCTGTTCATGGCATCGGACGCGGCGCGGCACGTCACCGGGCAAATCATCGGCGTCGATGGCAATTGCGAATGGGAAGGCTGACAGCATGGCACGCATCAAATCGCTGACAATCGAGGAACTCGCCGAGCGCGGAATCGACACCAGCCCGTTTCTCGCCGATTTCGCCGAGTTGCCCGGCAGCATCACCACGCTGGGCTACCGGCCCGATATCCTGCAGGCCACGCTTGGTCTTTGGACCGCGATCATGGGGGCAGGGCGCGTGGCAGCCGATCTCAAGTACATGGCGGGCTATCTCGCCAGCATGGCCGCAGGCTGCCAATATTGTTCGGCGCACACAGCAAGCAACGCGGCGCACAGCGGCGCTTCGGTCGAGAAGATCGCGGCGATCTGGGATTATGAGCGCAGCCCGCTGTTCTCGCAAGCCGAACGCGCCGCGCTCTCCTTTGCGGTGCTTGCCGGACAGTCCCCCTCCGGAGTGACCGATGCAGCGATGGCGCAACTGGCCGTGCATTTCGACGAGCAACAGATCGTCGAACTGCTCGCGGTCATCGCGCTCTACGGCTTTTTCAACCGCTGGAACGACAGCCTCGCGACCACGCTCGAAGAGACTCCCCGCCGGTTCGGCGAAGCCCATCTGGCAGGTCAGGGGTGGCAAATCGGCAACCACGCCGGATGAGCTGGCACGGATCGCGCGCGCCGCGATCCTGATCCGACAGCCCTGCGCCACGGCGCTGGTGCGCCCCATGCGGCAATGGCTGTTGCCGCCACGAGCAGACTAATCTGTGGCAGCCGCGCGTTATTCCCGTATCACCGTCTCCGGGCCTTGCTCTGGAGACACACATGACCGACGCGAATTTCGACATCATCGTTTACGGGGCGACCAGTTTCGTCGGCCAGATCATAACGCGGTACATGAAAGAGCAGTTTGCGGACGGGTCGATCAGATGGGCGATCGCCGGGCGCTCGCTGGCCAAGCTGCAGAGCGTCAGCGAGGCGGTCGGGCTGTCGGGGGTTGAGATGATCGTTGCCGATGCCGCCGACGAGGCCGCGTTGCGGAAGATGTGCGCGCGGACCAGCGTGGTGATGTCCACTGTCGGCCCCTATGCGCTGTACGGCAGCCTGCTGGTGCAGGTCTGCGCCACCAGCGGCACGCATTATTGCGACCTGACCGGCGAGCCGCAATGGATCCGCAAGATGCAGGCACGGCATGAAGCCGACGCCAAGGCAAGTGGCGCTCGGATCGTGCACTGCTGCGGGTTCGATTCGATCCCGTCGGATCTGGGCGTGCATTTTCTCCAGCGGCACGCGCTGCAGCGCTTCGGCCAGCCGTGCGAGAAGATCGCGATGCGGGTCGTCAGCATGAAGGGCGGCGCATCGGGCGGGACCATCGCGAGCATGATCAACATGGTCAAGGAAGCGGTGGGCGATGCCGATCTGCGGCGCGAGCTGAAGGACCCCTACAGCCTTTGCCCGCCGGGGCATGGGTTCTCGGCCCCGCAGCGCGAGGTGAAGATAGCCCATGACGATGCCTCGGGGGGCTGGATCGCGCCGTTCATCATGGAGGCGATCAACGCCCGGGTGGTGCATCGGTCGAATGCGCTGAGCGGCAACAGCTATGGCACCGGCTTTCGCTACGAAGAGGCGGTGGTGACCGGGGACGGCGCGCGCGGCAAGACGGCGGCGCGGGCGACGAGCTGGGGCCTGAATGCCCTGATGCTGGGTCTGGCGGTGCCGCCGGTGCGCTGGCTGCTCGAAACCGCGGTGCTGCCCAAGCCGGGCGAGGGCCCAAGCGAGAAGGCGCAGCTGGAAGGCGGGTTCGATATCGTGTTCCGCGGCACGACCACCAAGGGCGAGACGATCGCCTGCCGGGTGACGGGGGATCGCGACCCCGGCTATGGATCCACCGCCAAGATGCTGTCGCAAGCCGCGGCGTGTCTTGCCCGCGACGTGGCGGACGATGTTCCGGGAGGGTTCTGGACGCCGGCGACGCTGCTGGGCGACAGGCTGATCGAGCGGCTGCAGGCCGATGCCGGGCTTACGTTCGAGCTGCTGGAATAGAGGGTGGTCCAACCGGCGCGGGGTGCGCGTCGGTCATCGCCGCCAGCCGCTGCGGCAACGCCGAGAGGATCTGCTGCTTGCGGTCATCAGGCGCGCTCGGCCATTCGACGATTTCCGCGATGTCGCGGCCGCAGCCCGCGCAATAGCCGCTATCGGGTTCAATCCGGCAGGTCAGGTTACAGGGTGACTTCACGCCGCGCACAAACCACAACGCCCCCCTGCGCGCAAGCGCACCATTGTGGGAGATGCGCGCAGGCGCACCGGTCCGGGAGACGGACGCGGCGGGATCAGCCGAACTGCACCGCCGATGCGCATTCGGCCTCGAGCAGGCCTGCAAAGGAGCGGGGATCGACCGGGCGGCTCCAGTAATAGCCCTGGCCGCAGTCGAAGCCGATCTTGCGCACGATGTCGGCCACGGCCTTGTGCTCGATCCCCTCGACGACCGTGCGGATGCCCAGACCCTTGGTCATGCGCTGCATGGCCTTGAGCACCTCGATCCGCGGATCGCCCGGGCGCAGGCCGAACACGAAGCTGCGGTCGATCTTCAGCGTCTGGACCTCGATCTGGGTCACGCTGTTGAGGCTGGCAAAGCCGGTGCCGAAATCGTCGAGCGAAATCGCGACGAACATTTCCGACAGCTGCTTGAGCACCTTCAGGTTGAGCGAGCCTTCCTGAAGCGTGATGTTCTCGGTGACCTCGATCTCGAGACATCCGACCGGAAGGCCGCTGCGGTAGAGCGCGCTCTGCACGTCGAGGATGAAATCAAACGTCGCCACCTGAAGCGGGAAGGCGTTGACCGACACCACGAGGTCCATGCCGAAGCGCTTGTTCCAGTGCGCGATCTGCTGGCAGGCGGTGTCGAGCACCCAGCGCCCGACGCTGCGCGACTGGTCGAGCCCGCACAGCACATCGATGAAGTCGGCGGGCATCAGCAGGCCGCGCGTGGGATGCTGCCAGCGCAGCAGCACCTCGACCTTGACGATGGCGCCGGTGCGCAGATCGACGATCGGCTGATAGGCCAGCACGAAATCGCGGTCCGGGCGCGCGGCGAGCAGATCCTGCGCGATCTCGTGCCGCTGCAGCGCAAGCTTGCGCAGTTCGGAGCTGTAGGTGCAGGTTTTGCCCTTTTCGATCTTGGAGGTCAGCACCGCAAGATCGGCATTGGCGGCAAGCACATCGGCAGTGGTGCCGTCGCGCGGCGCAACCGTGAGCCCCGCGCTCATGTCGATCCGCGTGTTCTGGTCGCCCAGGATGAACGGTTCGATCAGCGCAGCGCGCATGGTTTTGATCACCGTGTGCATCGCCTGTTCGGCATCGCTGCCATTGAGCACGACCGCGAACTCATCGCCGCCGATGCGGTAGATGTCCACGCCATGGGTCCGCACCACAGCCCAGCGTTCGACGATCTGCCGCAGCAGCCGGTCGCCCTCGGTATGGCCGTATTTCTCGTTGACGCTCTTGAACCGCGCCAGGTCGATCATCGCGACGCTGGTTTCGGTCTGGTAGCGCGCGCCGCTGTCTAGCGCCGCCTTGATCGCGAGGTGAAACGCGCGCCGGTCAGATCGTCGTGCATCACCAGATGGCGCAGCTGCGTGACGGCCTCTTCCAGCTCGGTCTTGGTGCGGATGATCTCGCGGTTCGCCGCGGCGCGGGCCAGGATGGTGCCCACTGCGCCTGCCACCGCGATCAGGATGCGCAGCACCTCGGACGAGAACGGGCGCGCCTGGTCGACCTGGTCGAACCCGACGAACCCCATGACCGAACCGTCCCACTGCACCGGTACAAGCAGGATCCCGACAATGCCCTGCATCTCGAGCAGTTCGCGAAGCTCGGGGGCAAGATCGATCGCATCGATCGAGGGAACATGCAGCGGCTCGCCGCGCTCGAAGCCCTCGCGCCAAGGTGCGATGATGTCCATCGGCATGTTCTGGAGGACATCGATCATCGGCGCCACGCCGTCGCTGCACCATTCGTGCGTGTTGTCGAGCAGGTCGCCGGGCTTTCGCTGGAACACATAGGCGCGGTCGACGCCGCTCAGGATGCCCATGCCCGACAATATCTTCTCGATCGCCAGATCCGCGTCGCACACATGCGCCGATATCGCATCCGCAAGGATCTCGACCACATGCGCCTGTTGCTCAAAACTCTGCGATATCACGGCCTTCTCCAGCAACCGCGATCACGCCTAGCAAGGGCAGTCTAAGGTTTGGTTAAGCGCGGCATCGGCAGCAGCGGCATGCCGTGGCGTCAGCCCCGGCAGGGCACGCCCGTTTTCGCGGCGAGCGCGATTCGGCTGTCGCGGCGATAGATGTCCGGGCTGAACGCGATCGTGCCGTCGGCAGCGGGCGCGGCGGTGAAATAGGCGAGGTATACCGGGATCGGGTTCGCCAGATCGAAGGTCACCGAATTGCCCGCCTTGACCGCTGCGGCGACCTCGGTGCTGGTCTTGCTGCCTTCGAGCAGAACGGTGGCAAATCCGACCGCATCGTCGATCCGCACGCAGCCATGGCTGAAGGCGCGGGTCTCCCTGGCGAACAGCGCCTTGCTGGGGGTGTCGTGGATATAGACGCTATAGGGATTGGGCATCACCAGCTTCATCTGCCCGAGCGCGTTGCCGGGGCCGGGCTTCTGCCGCCATTGCCCGCCCGTCTGGACATATCCCTGGCTTGCCGCAAAGCGCCCGCCCTTTTCGCGAACGATGCTCACCGGGATGTTCCACCAGGGGTTGAGGTTGACGCCGGTGATCTGGGTCGCGAACACCGGGGTCGGGGTTGCGGTCTTGCCGACAATGACGCGCCATGCCCGGTCGGGCTTGCCTTGCCGCGTCAGCCGCGCCTCGAAGAACGCGGCGTTGATCAGCAGATGGTTCACGCCCAGTTCCCGCGGCATCCAGCGCCAGCGTTCCATGTTGCGGGCGATCACTGCCTTGCGGTCCGGGTCGCTCTCGATGGCATAAGCGGCGCGCAGGGCGGCATAGTCGCGGTGCGCGGGACGCAGGCCGGTGAGGAACCTGGCGAGGCTGTCGCTGGCAAGCGCCTGGTCGAGCCCCTGACCCAGGTCGGTCTGCGCATCGGTATCGGGGATCTGCCAGCCGGCCTTCTGGTTTGCAGGCGAAGCGCCCAGCAGATGCATCGCGGCGAGCTTCAGCGCGAGCGTGCGTGCACTCAGGTCGAACGCCGGGCCCGGCCCTTCGCGCAGCGCGGTGTCGAGCTCTGCGGTGTCCAGAACCGGAAGCGCATCCTGCGGCGCGGCGGCGATCCACTGGCGCAGTTCCTGCGCCTGCGCGATCCGCCAGGACGCCGCATGCGCCGATGTCGAGCCTGCAACCGCCAGCCCTGCCAGCGCCAGGCCGAGCAGCGCCGACCTTGTCATCCGCGATTTTTTCTGCATTCTTGATCCGTCCGTTTGCACTTTGTGCCTGGAGTGCCCAATTCTGCGGTGACTGAACTGTTTGACGGTGTAGCAATGAAACTGACACGACGCCACTTTATCGGAGCGCTGGGGCTGGGGGCAGCCGGGCTTGGGGTAGACGGCCTGGGGGTAGGCGGGCTGGGCGCGCCGCGCGCCTTTGCCGCCGTTCGCACCGATGCCGCTCCGGGTCTGCTCGCCAAGGCCAGGGCGGCGCTCGACGCCCATGGCGCCAAGGTACCGCACCGCGACGTTGTCGGCCTCGTCGATTTTGCCGCACCTTCGGGCAAGCCGCGCTTTCAGGTCATCGATCTTGCCAGCGGGCGGATCGTGTCGAGCAACCTTGTGGCGCATGGGCGCGGGTCTGACCCCGCCAACACCGGCTTCGTGCAGCGATTCTCGAACGAACCGGGATCGAATGCCTCGTCCGCAGGCAGCTTTCTGGTGGGCGAGAGCTATGTCGGCAAATATGGCCGCTCGCGGCGGTTGCACGGGCTCGATCCGCAAAACGACCTGGCGTTCGATCGCGCCATCGTGATCCACAGCGCCGATTATGTCAGCCAGACCATGGCGAGCACATCGGGCAGGGTGGGGCGCAGTTTCGGCTGCTTCACCGTCTCGCACAGCGATATCGCCATGGTGCTGGCGCAGCTGGGGCCGGGACGGCTGCTGTTCTCCGCGCGCTAGGCTGGCGGGTCGTCAGCGCCCGGCGCTCCCGCCCGGCAACGCCCCCAAAAGGGGACGAAGCCGGGCCGGAAGCACCGGTGACGCGTGATCACCAGATGCGGATGCGCTTTTCGGGCGGCAGGTACAATGCGTCGCCCGGCTTGACGTCGAATGCCTTGTACCACTCGTCGAAATTGCGGACGGTGCCGTTGGCGCGGTAATTGGCGGGCGAGTGCGAGTCCGTCTGCAGCTGCTGGCGCAGGAACTCTTCGCGCGACTTGTTGCGCCACACCTGTGCCCAGGCCATGAAGAAGCGCTGGTCGCCGGTCAGCCCGTCGATTACCTTGTCCTCCTTGCCGTTCAGGTGGATCTTGTAGGCGCGATACGCCATCGACAGACCGCCGACATCGCCGATGTTCTCGCCCAGCGTGAGCGCCCCGTTGACGCAGGTCTTGCCGTCGTCGAGCGGGCACAGGGCGCTGTACTGAGCGACCAGCGCGCTGGTCAGCTTCTTGAAGTTGGCCTGGTCTTCTGGAGTCCACCAATCGCGCAGCACGCCGTCGCCATCCGACTTGGAGCCCTGATCGTCAAAGCCATGGCCCATTTCATGGCCGATGACCCCGCCGATCGCGCCATAATTCACCGCAGGGTCCGCGGTCAGGTTGAAGAACGGCGGCTGCAGGATCGCGGCGGGAAAGACGATCTCGTTGCGCGGCGGCGAGTAATACGCGTTCACCGTCTGCGGCAGCATGAACCATTCGGTCTTGTCGATCGGCTTGCCCAGCTTGGAGATGTTGTCCTTGTAGCCCCAGGTGGTCGCGGCGATGACATTGTCGAGCGCCTTGCCCGGCGCGATCGCCAGGCTGTCATAGGTCTCGAACTTTTCGGTATAGCCGATCTTGGGGGTGAACTTGGCGAGCTTGTCGCGCGCCTCCACCTTGGTGGCATCGCCCATCCAGGTGATGTCGTCGAGGTTCGCCGCCATCGCCTTGCGCAGATTGCCGACCAGATCGTCCATCGCGGCCTTGTTTTCCGCGGGGAAATAGCGGTCCGCATAGATCTTGCCGACGATCTCGCCCATCGTGCCTTCGACCGCGGCGACACCGCGCTGCCAGCGCTCGCGCTGCTTCTGCTGGCCGCCCAGCACCTTGCCGTAGAATGCGAAATTGGCCTCATCGATATCCGAGGGCAGCACGCTGGCGTTGCTCGAGAGGAAACCGGCTGCAAGCCAGGCCTGCCAGGCCGCGATCGGCGCGGTGTTGGCGAGCGTGAACAGCCCGCCGATGCCGCTGCCGAGCTTCGCCGCCTGTTCGGGGGTCAGCTTTTCGGCGGCGAGTTCCTCGGCGGTCGGGGTGAGCTGGCGGACGACGAAGTCCTGCTGGCCGTCGACGCCGATCGCCTTCATGAAGGTCTCGACCGGGAAGCCGCCGCCCAATGCCACCATCTCGGCCTTGGTGAGCTTGTTGTAGGTAAGGTTGCGGTTGCGGCCGACAGCGCGGTCCCAATGCGCGGTCGCGATCTGCTTTTCCAGATCATAGACCGTCTGCGCGGTGGCTGCCGGATCGGCATAGCCTGCCTTGCCCATCAGGAAGGTCAGATACTGCATGTATCCGGCGCGGATCTTCAGGTTCGCCTCGCTGTCGACGAGATAATAGTCGCGGTCGGGCAGGCCCAGGCCCGCCTGGGTGACCTGGAAGATATAGGTGTCGGTCTGCTTGGAATCGATATCGACAAAGCCCGCCACCGGGCTGCGGAAGCCGGGCGCGCCGAACAATTTGGCAAGGTCTTCGCGGGTCTTGGCCGCCTTGATCTTGTCGAGATAGGGCTGGGCAGGGGCAAGGCCCGCCGCGTCGATCGCTGCTGTATCGAGATAGGAATTGTAGAAAGCGGCAACCTTGCCTGCGCCGGTCTTCGGATCGGGCTTGGTTGCGGCGAGCTCGTCGATGATCTTGCGCACGCGCTGCTCGGACTTTTCGGCGAGCAGCGTGAACGCGCCATAGCGGGTACGATCGGCGGGCATTTCGAAGCTGTCGAGCCACTTGCCGTTGACATAGGCGTAGAAGTCATCGCCGGGCTTGACCGCCGGGTTCATCACGGTGGTGTCGATGCCCCAGTTGCCCCAGTAATCACGTGCGGTGGTGGTGATGCCCTCGGCATCGGGGGTGCCGGCCAGCGGCGCGTCGGCAGACGCTTCGCCTTCGATCAGCAGGTCGATTTCCGGGCCCTTGCCGTCGGTTTCGTGCGCGCTGACAGGTGCCGCCGCCAGCGCGATGAGCGCTGCCGATGCCAGCAGAATCGATTTTACCATATGTAGCTCCCCTAAGGTCTGTTGAGCCCGCATTGCGGGCGGTCGCCATGCCGCGCCGGAACGGCGGACTGCGACGATGCGGGCAGCCTAGGGCGTGTCCGACAGGCGGGCAAAGCTTTTCGGCAGGCAGCAGGGCAGCGTCGACCAACGGCTTTGCAGCGCCGGCTGGCCGCGCCGCCCCCGCCGCCGCGATCAGCCGGGCATCGCGATCGTTCGCCGGCCGGGCAGGACGCTCAGGCTGCTGCTCCCGGCCAGGTCGGTGCTGCGTTCGCGAATGGTGCGCAATTTGTGCCAGTGCGCGGTGGCGCTTTGCTGGGTCAGCTGCAGCGTCATGTAGCCGCGCGAGCTGGTATCGGCCCATTTGAGCTGCGGATTGCCGCGCACCAGTGCGCCTGCGACATCGGCGGGGGCAATCGTCGGCGCATAGGCCTCGAACCCCGGCGAGCTGATCGAATGACCGGCAAACTCGACCCCGGCGGGCTTGCCGCCCGCATCCAGATCGAAGCCCCAGCCATTGTGGCTGTCGCCCGACAGCACGACCAGATCGGCGTCCGCGGCCTGCGCGGACTGGAGCAGCGCCTCGCGCTGGACGGGGTAGCCATCCCATGCGTCCATGTTGAACGGCAGGCCGGCCTTGCTCGCGGCAAGCCCCGCAGCCGATCGGCTGCGCACGATCGCGGGCGCGTCCCTGGGCACCCAGTCGGCGGTTTCGAGCGGAAGCTTCATCGATCCCATCACGCATTGCTGCGCCCACACCTGCCAGCGAGTTCCCGACGCCTTGGACGCCTTGAACTGGTCGCCCAGCCAGCGCGCCTGATCGTCACCCAGCATGCGGCGGGCAGGGTCGACCCATTTTTCGTCGCGGAACCTGGCCAGTGCTGCAGCGATGTCGCCGCCACCGGCAAAAGCTTCCGAAAGTTCGATCGGCTTGTCGCGGCCCGACAGGCGGCTTTCGGTGCGGATCAGCGTGGCAAGGTTGCCGATCTGGTAGCTGGTCCACAAGGGGTCGGCGGGCGCCAGATCGGCGACCGGCATCCACTCGCGATAGACCTGTTCGGCGATGCGGCGGCGGGTCGCATAATCGCCTTCGCTGTCGCTCTGATGGTTCTGCGCGCCATCGCGATAGCTGTCGTTGGCGATCTCGTGGTCGTCCCACATCGCGATCATCGGCACCACCTGGTGCAGCCGCTGCAGATCGGCATCGAGCCGGTAGCTGGCATAGCGCAGCCGGTAATCGGCCAGCGTCACCATCTCGTGATCGGGCTGGACGCTGCGCCCGGGGAGCGCCTGACCGCGCGTGGGGTACACGTCGAGGCCGTATTCATAGACATAGTCGCCGGTGTGCACCGCCAGATCCAGGTCGTTGCGCGCGGCGGCATGGGCATAGCCGTTGAACCACCCAAAGGGCAGGTTGGAGCAGGAGAACACGCCGATGTTGAAGCCTGCGGTCTCGCCCACCGGCAGCGTGCGGGTGCGGCCGACCGGTGACGTGCTGCCATCGGCCGCCACGAAGCGATAGAAATACCAGCTGTCGGGCTTGAGCCCGGTGACGGTGAGCTTGGCGATATGGTCGCGCGCGGCGCTGGCAGTTACCGACCCGCCGCCCACAGGCCTGTCGAAATCGGGGGTAGGGGAGAGCTCGGCGGTCAGCCGTGCATCGCTGTCCGCAACATAGCGCGTCCACAGCAGCACCGAACTGCCCGAAGGTTCGCCGCTCGCCACGCCATGGGTGAAGCCGCGCCCTGCAAACAGCGCCTGCGCCGCACCGGGAATGGACAATGCGGCAAGCCCGAAGGTGCCCGCCTTGATCAGCAGCCTGCGGTCGATTGTCATGGTCATGGGGATGGCCTCTCCGGAGTGTTTTGGCAGCGCATCGGACAGCGCGCGTGTCTGATGGTCAAGTCCCGTGTCGTGCGTGTGACAATGCCACCAAATTTAGAAAATTACAGAAATATGACATATGAACGTCTTTTATATTACAATGATGTTGCATTGACTGTCACATAGGCATAGCATTCGACCTGTCACGTTGAGAAAGGATCAGATGACATGAACACCAAAGTTATCGCAATCGCGGCCCTGGCCGCCCTCGGTATGGCTGCGCCTGGCTTTGCCCAGCCTGCGCAGAACCGGGCGGCGGCGAATGAAATCGGTTATGATGCCGGCGCGCTGGGCTATGCCGCGCTGCTGCAGGGCAATTACCCGGCCGCTCTGGAACAGATGCAGGCCGCAGAGAAACAGGTTTCACCGGCCGCCCGCCGCGATCCCGCAAGGTTGATCAACATGGGGCTGGCCTATGCCAAGATGGGCGATGTTGCTTCGGCGCGTCAGCATTACCAGGCGGCGATCAACGCCCCGGCATCGTTCGACATCATCCTGTCGGACGGGCGCGTGATGGACAGCCGCGTTGCCGCGCGCCACGCCATGCGCCGCCTCGATCAGGGCTATGCCAGCCGCTGATCGCGCCGATCGATCGAAAATCACCAGCGCCCGGCCGGACCTGTTCCGACCGGGCGTTTTTGCGTCCGGCTGTGGGACAGTTGTGGCAATTAAGTCACCTTATTCGCGCAATGCGCATGCGCGCGGCGACTCATTCGGCGCTCGCCAAGGCCTTGGCTGAACTGCAGGCTTCGCCCAGGCGTTCGGATTAGTCCTTATTTATTAGGTGGATAGGTCGGTGCATCTGCCCCGTGACCCGGTTCTGTCACATAAGACTCCAAACCGTCATAATCCTGTCGCTCCATTGTCACTGAAATAGCGCCGCAGGTTCATCTTGCCTGCCTATCTGCCCCTTCGAACGGCGTTCCAGGGGGTGGAATCAGCTCATCTCCGCCTCGTTCCAGAAAAGCCGACAGACTGATCTGTCCTGATTTGCGGAGATTCAAAGATGCTCAATGCACGTGTTCGTTCGGTCCTGATGGCTTCGGCCGCGGCCCTGGTAGTTACCGCTTGCGGCGCAGATGACGTCGCATCGCCCGGCGAAGGCGTCATCGTTGTTCCGGCTCCCACGCCGGCACCCGCGCCGGCCCCGACGCCGACTCCGACCCCCACGCCGACCCCGACCGGTCCGGCTGCAGACTGCCCCAACGGCACCGCCAATGTCGGCACCATCACGCTGGGTGGCGGCGCAGTTGCCCGCAACTGCCAGCTTTCGGGCACGATCACGACCAACCTGGTGATCCCGCGCCGCGCCGGCACTGTCTACTCGCTCTCGGGCCGCGTACAGGTCGGCGTCGATGTCGGTGCCGCAGGTGGCGCCGGGACCTCGGCCATCCTGACCATCGAGCCGGGCGTGACCTTCTTCGGATCGTCGGGCGCGGACTTCCTGCTGGTCAACCGCGGCTCGCAGCTGTTTGCCGAAGGCACCGCGACTCAGCCGATCATCTTCACCGCACGCGACAACGTCGTGGGCACCGCCACCGCCAACTCCAAGGGCCTGTGGGGCGGTGTCGTGATCCTCGGCCGCGCGCCGCTGTCCGACTGCGCCACCGGTTCGCCGACCAACCCCGGCGGCACCCGCACCGATTGCTCGGGCGTCGTGGAAGGCACCAACGCCAATTATGGCGGCGCGGTGCCCACCGACAATTCGGGCCGCATCGCGTTCTTCCAGGTTCGCTATTCGGGCTTCGAGGTCCAGCCGGGCAACGAGCTCAACGGCATCACCCTGGCAGGCGTGGGCTCGGGCACCTTCTTCCAGAACGTGCAGGTCTACAACAGCTCGGACGACGGCATCGAATGGTTCGGCGGCCGCGTCAACGGACGCAACCTCGTCGGCCTGGGCAATGACGACGACACCTTCGACATGGATCTGGGCTATCAGGGCTTCAACCAGTTCCTGCTGGGCATCCAGACCGCCAGCGCCAACCACGTGATCGAAGGCGATTCGAACGGCAACGAAAACGCCGAGCCGCGCACCAAGTGGTCGATGTCGAACGCCACGTTCGTCTCCACCCAGACCACCGCGGACGAAGCGGCGATCCTGCTGCGCGGCGGCATGGACTTTGCCGCGTTCAACAGCGTGATCAGCGGTCCCGGCTGGTGCCTCGACGTCGACAGCGCGATCACCATGCAGGCTTCCGGTGCTGCAGGCGACGAAGCCGGCCCGCCGCGCTTTGAATCGGTGTTCCTCAGCTGCCCCAACGCCTTCACCGATGATGGCAACGTGACCGTTGCCGCCATCCAGGCGCTGTTCACCGCCGGATCGAACAACACCACCAACGGCACCTCGACGCTGTCGGGCATCTTCATCAATGGTGCCAACGAAACCGCGCGTCCGGTGTTCAACGTCACCGCGATCAACAGCTTCTACAACTCGGTCACCTATATCGGTGCGGTGCGTGATGCTGCCGACACGCGGTTCCAGGGATGGACCTGCGGCCTTTACAGCAGCACGCCTGCTTGCACCGCCGTGCCGACCATTCCGACCACCTGATTGCAAACCGCTGACCGGTTTCGGGGCGGCGGCGAAAAGCGCCGCCGCCCCTTTTTGATGAATTCTTGGAGGGACTCATGGCGAAATTGACGCCGCTTTCATTCGCTGCATTGCTGATGGCCAGCTCAGGCTTGATTTCGCCGGCCGCCTTCGCCCAGGAAGCCCCCGCGCAGCCGACCCAGGATGCCGCCCAGCCGGCTGCCGAGGAACCGGACGCCGAGGAACCCGCCCAGGAAGAGATCGAAATCTCCGGTCCCGGTGCGGGCGGCGGCAGCAGTGAAATCGTGGTGCGCGGTCGCTTCATCCCCAACCCGATCCGCGCGACCTCCGAGGTGCTCTCGGTCCTCAGCGAAGCCGATATTGCGCGTACCGCCGATGGCGACATTGCCGGATCGCTGCAGCGCGTGACCGGCCTCAGCGTCGTCGGCGGCCGCTTCGTGTTCGTTCGCGGTCTGGGTGAGCGCTATTCGCTCGCGCTGATGAACGGATCGCCGCTGACCTCGCCCGATCCGCTGCGCCGCACCGTGCCGCTCGACATCTTCCCGACCAGCGTCATCGCCTCGACCACCATCCAGAAGAGCTATTCGGTGGACTATCCCGGCGAATTCGGCGGTGGCGCAATCAACCTCACCACCAAGTCGGTTCCGCGCGACCCGTTCTTCAAGATCGAGGTCGGCACCGGCGTTGACACCATCACCACCGGCGAGGTGGGCTATACCTATTTCGGCTCCTCGACCGATTTCACCGGCTTCGACAATGGCGCGCGTACGCTGCCGCGCAACCTGCGCAACGCCTTTGCCTCGGGCAATCCGATTTCCGTGGGGGCCAACTTCACCGCCGGTGAAGTGCGCGACCTGACCGCAAGCCTGGCCAACGCCAACACCGCGCTGATTCAGCGCAACAACAACATCCCGGTCAATTTCTCGGGCCAGATCAGCGGCGCGACCAGCTTTCTGATCGGCGATGTCAACATCGGCATCGTCGGCGCGACCGGCATCAACAACACCTGGCGTACGCGCGGCGGCGTCCAGCAGATCTCGCAGGGCATCGTGCCGGTGAACGGCGTCGATACGCTCAACCCCGACATCGATTTTCGCTATCTGACCACCGAGAACCGCATCGTCGTCAACGGCCTGCTGGGAATCACCGCGGACGTCGGCGAGCACAAGTTCAAGCTCACCAACGTCTTCATCCGCGATACACTGAAGGACGCATCGATCCGTGAAGGCATCGACGCGCGCGTCACCGACACCCGGTTGATCAACCGCAGCCGCACCAACTGGTTCGAGCGCCAGCTGATGAACACCCAGTTCGTCGGCGAGATGAAGTTCGACGATTTCCGCCTCAACTTCCGCGGCAGCTACGCCAATTCGCAGCGCGAAGCCCCGTATGAGCGGACGTTCGACTATACCTTCAACGCGGTCGCTGGTGACTTCGTCAACGATCTCCAGTCGGCGGGCGAGGGCGCGCGCATCGCGTTCAGCGATCTCGACGACAATGTCTACGGCGCCAATGTCGACCTCGCCTATGACACCGACATCGGCTTTCCGATCACCTTCTCGGCGGGCTATGCCTATTACAAAAACGACCGTACCTCGATCCGCCGCGACTTCCGCTTCCTGAGCGGGCAGGGACCGCTGCCGTTTGCGGTTTCGCAGCAGCGCCCCGACTTCCTGCTGTCGGACTTCAACGTCTACACCTTCGATGTTCGCCTGGTCGAAACCTCGGGCACCAACGGCGCGGCAGCCTATGATGCCGGGCTGGAAGTGCATGCAGGCTATCTGCAGTTCGAGGCCAAGTTCACCGACACCCTCAAGCTTCAGGCTGGCGTGCGCTATGAAGATGGCTCCCAGTTCGTGCTGCCGATCGATCTGTTCGGCCTGGGCAGCGCCAATCTGGTGGCGACCAGCATCAAGAAGGATGACTTTCTGCCTGCCGCGACGCTGACCTGGAACCTGGCCGAGGACATGCAGGTGCGCTTTGCCGCCTCCAAGACCATCGCCCGGCCGCAGTTCCGCGAACTTGCGCCGCAGCAGTATCTCGATCTGGAATTCGACCGCACCTTCTTCGGCAACCCGTTCCTCAAGAACAGCCGCCTTATCAACCTCGAAGCGCGCTACGAATATTTCTTCGGGCGTGACGAGCGCGTGACCGCCGCGATCTTCTACAAGGACATCAAGGATCCAATCGAAAACCTCGGTTTCCGTCAGGGCGACAACTTCTTCACCACCTTCGCCAACGCGCCGACCGCCACGCTGTACGGTGCGGAAATCGAGCTGGTGAAATATTTCGATCTGATCGATCTGGGCGGCACCTTCTTCGAGGAACGCCGTCTGCTGATCGCGGGCAACTACACCTACACCAATTCGGATGTGAAGGTGACCGCGCAGGACCAGATCGCCGATCCGCTGAGCGGCAACATGGTCGCCGCCTCGACGATCTTCCGCACCGGCGGCTTTGCGCTGACCGGCCAGTCCGATCATATCGCCAACATGCAGGTCGGGCTTGAAGGCACCGGCGAACGTCTGTCGCAGCAGACCATCCTGCTGTCGTGGAACAGCAACCGCGTGACCA
Organism: Blastomonas sp. AAP25; assembly: GCF_001295965.1. Classification (NCBI taxonomy): domain Bacteria; kingdom Pseudomonadati; phylum Pseudomonadota; class Alphaproteobacteria; order Sphingomonadales; family Blastomonadaceae; genus Blastomonas; species Blastomonas sp. AAP25. Next base: position 4,789 of record NZ_LJHP01000015.1, on the reverse strand, counting down.
ACCGCGGTCCTGCGGGCCAGCCCGATTTCATCGAATATACCGGTCCCCGGCTCGACTTCGTGTGGCGCGAGGGCTTCAAGGTCTTCAACAAGGTCGCCGAGCTCAAGTTCGAGGCCCGCAACCTGCTGGGAACCGATTATGTCGAGTTCCAGCAGCTCAACACTTCGACCATTCTCAACAACGCCTATGACATCGGCCGGGCCTTCTCGATCAGCGCATCGCTGCAGTTCTGATCGGTCCAAGCCGGCCAAACGATATGTGTGATGGGGGGCAGTCCGCAGGGGCTGCCCCTTGCCGTTGGCGTTTCAGGCCGATCACGCGCGCATTTGCATTCAAATATCTGTCATAAACTGGTAATCCAACCGTCATGCGCCGCGCCTAGCAGCGTGTCAGGGCCAAGGGGATCGGCCCGCAACGGGGAGTGATTCGTGGCATCAGCGGCCCATCACGGCGCGCAGACAGGCCTTGGTGCTTCTCTTTCCCGATTCCGGTCGGCAAGATTTGCAGCCCCGGCCAGCGGTCTGGCGCGGTTTCTGCCCAAGGGGTTGTATGGCTGGCTGCGGGCGCTGCTGATCCTTGCGCTGGTCATCCAGATCGCGCGGCTGATCTGGACCATCATCACACCGATCGCGCCTTTGGGCGACTGGCAGGCGCGCACCGCCAATGTCATGTCCGCGCCTTCGCGCGCCGCGCTGTTCGCGAGCTTCGACGGGTTCGACCGCGCGGCGGCCGCGGGCGATGCCAGCGCGGCAGTCACCTCGCTCGATCTGACGCTCTACGGTTTGCGGATGAACGAGGCTTCGGGCGGCGGCTCGGCGATCATCGCCGGGTCGGACGGCGTCCAGCGCAGCTATGGCGTGGGCGAGGAGGTGGCACCGGGCGTCAAGCTGGTGCAGGTGCTGTTCGATCATGTCGTGCTCGAACGCGGCGGATTGCGCGAGAGCCTGTTCATCGACCAGTCGGTTCCCGCCGATACCGTGGGCGACACAGCGGCGGCGCCAGCCACACCGGCGCAGGCGCTGCCTGTGGCGCAGGCCGGGCCGCTCACTGCAGAGGCGATCACCGCGGGCATCGGCTTTGCCCCGCGCACCGAGAACGGGCGGGTCAGCGGTTTTGCCGTCACCCCCAAGGCCGATGGCGCGGTGTTCGCGCAGGCCGGCTTCAAGCCCGGCGATATCGTCACCGAAATCAACGGCCGCAAGGTCAGCTCCGCGCAGGATGGCGCGGCGTTGGCAGGGCAGCTTCGTTCCGGAGCCCGGCTGTCGCTGCTCATTGAGCGCGGCACCGAGACCCTTCCCATTGCGCTGATCATACCGGAACCATGAAAAAACACATTTCAACCCTGGCGCTTTGCGCCGCGCTCGTGTTCGCGTCACCTCTGGCCGCGCAGCACAGCCTCAATGTCCGCGATGCCGATGTACGCGCCTTTATCGAGGATGCGGCCACGGTGACCGGGCGCACGTTCATCATCGATGGCCGGGTGCAGGGCAAGGTTTCGGTGGTTACCGACCGACCCTTGAGCCGCAGCGAGTATTTCGAGGTGTTCCTCTCCACGCTGCGCGCCAACGGGCTGATCGCGGTGCCGACCGCCAACGGCGCCTATCGCATCCAGCCGACCGATGGCGCAGCGTCTGCGCCGGGCCGGGTGGGCAGCCGCGGCGGGCAGAACGAGTTCGTCACCGAGGTCTTCCGCCTGCGCGCGATCGACGCGACCACCGCGGTCGAGACGCTGCGTCCGCTTGTCAGCCGCGAAGGATCGATCACCGCCAACCGCAGCGGCAACAGCCTGGTCGTCGCCGATTATGCCGACAACATCCGCCGCATTCGCTCGCTGATCGGCCAGATCGACCGCGACAATGCGACCACCCAGGTGATCACGCTCAACCATGCCGGCGCGCGCGAGATCGCGATGACGCTGCAGCAACTGGCGCCCGCGCCCGGCGGCGGCGCGGAAGGCGGCGGGGGCGGCGCGCCGCTGGTGTCGGTCGTTGCGGTGGATTCGAGCAATTCGGTCGCGCTGCGCGGCGATGCGCCCACCGTTGCGCGGCTGACCGCGATCGCCAGGGAGCTCGATGCGCGCGCTGCGAACGGCAGCGAGATCCGCGTGATCTGGCTCGATTATGCCGATGCCGAACAATTGGTGCCGGTGCTGCAAATGATGGTCGGCGCGCAGGGCGGCGGCGGTTTGCAGCCGATGTCCGCGACGCCTGCGGCGGCTCCCTCTGCCAATGGCGCAGCCCCGGCTGCGGCGTCCGCCCCGATCGGCGGCGCGGTGGGGCTGTCCAACGGACGCGGCACCGCGATCATCACCCGCTATGAGGGCGCCAATGCGGTGATCATCTCCGCCCCGGTCGATGTCCAGCGCTCGCTCGCCGAGCTGGTTCGCCAGCTCGATATCCGCCAGGAACAGGTGCTGGTCGAGGCGATCATCGTCGAGATCTCGGACCGGGTCGCGCGCGAGCTCGGTGTGCAGTTCCTGATCGGCGGCAAGGACATTCCGTTCCTCGTCACCCCGTTCTCCAACGTCGCGCCCAACATCCTCGATATCGCGGGCGGCATTCTCGCCAACGATCTGGATGAGACCACCACGGTGATCAACGGTGATACCGTGACCACCAGCAACAACAGCGCGGTGGGCGATTTCCTGCGCCAGAACGCTGCCAACCGCATCTTGGGCGCGCGCGGCGGCTATACCGGCTTTGCTGCCGATATCGGCAACAACCGGGTCTTGGGCGCGATCATCAATGCGGTGCAGGAGGACAGCGAGTCCAACATCCTGTCGACGCCATCGCTGACCGTGAACGACAATGTGCAGGGCTCGATCCTGTTCGGCCAGGAGATCCCAATCAGCACCGGCGAGGCGCTGTCGAACAATTTCGACAACGCCTTCCGCACCATCCAGCGGCAGAATGTCGGCATCGAGCTCGAGGTGAAGCCGCAGATCAACGCGGGCAACCAGGTCAAGCTCGACATACGGCAGGAGGTCAGCTCGATCGTCGGGCCGGTGAGCAACGATTTCAACGAGCTGATCATCAACAAGCGCGAGGTCAAGACCACGGTCACGGTCAAGGACCGCGAGATCATCGCTTTGGGCGGTCTGCTCGACGACAACGAGCGCCGCACGATCCAGAAGATCCCGCTGCTCGGCGACATCCCGATCATCGGCGAGCTGTTCAAGTCGCGCGGGCGCGAGCGGACCAAGACCAACCTGATGGTGTTCATCCGCCCGACGATCCTGCGCACCGCCGAGGACGCGCAGGCGATCGCGGCGCGGCGCTACAATTATGTCCGCGCGGCGCAGATCGAGTTCAACCCCAAGGTCGAACCCTCGCTCGACACCATCGTGCGCGACTATCTGGGCGCGAACATTCCGGTCGCCGCGCCGCCGGGGCCGAATGACCAGGTGATCGCGCCGCGTCCGATGCCCGGCAGCGGACCGCTCGATACAACCACGCTGCCTGCCAGCCAGCCCGGCCAGGCCGAGCTGCCGCCGGTGGGGGGAGACCGGCCATGAAGATCCGCAAGGGCGAAGCCGGCGACGGCACGATCGATGAAGCCGCCGCCGACGCGCCGCTCGAGCTTGCCGCCGAACGCAGCCTCGCGCGGATGATGCTCGACATTCCCTATGGTTTTGCCCGCGACAACGGCGTGGTGATGCTGGGCGAGGCCGACGGGCGGCTCAAGGTCGCGCTGCGCGAGGGCGCGGACCCGATCACATTGCTCGAGGTGCGGCGCTATCTGGCGATGCCGTTCGATGTCGAGCTCGCCCCGGTGGCGCAGTTCGAGCGCTATCTGTCGGATCATTACGCGGTCGAAGGCAATGCCGCGGCGATGGCGAGCTCGATGAACATCGATGGCAGCGATCTGGAGATGCTGGCGAGCGACCTTCCCAGTGCCGAGGATTTGCTCGACAGCGCCGACGATGCGCCTGCGATCCGGCTGATCAACGGCGTCATCGCCGAGGCGGCGCGGCAGGGCGTGTCGGATATCCACATCGAGCCCTATGAGACCGGGCTCGTGATCCGGATGCGGATGGATGGCGTGCTGCAGGAAAAGCTGCGGATGCCGCCCAATGTCGCGCCGGTGATCGTCAGCCGCATCAAGGTAATGGCGCGATTGGACATCGCCGAACGCCGCGTGCCGCAGGATGGCCGCATCGGGCTGACGATTGGCGGCAAACTGCTCGACGTGCGCGTATCGACGCTGCCTAGCCGGGCTGGCGAGCGCGTGGTGCTGCGTTTGCTCGACAAGGAAAACGCCAATATGGATCTGGGGCTGCTGGGCATGAGCCCGCGCACCCACAAGATCCTTGCCGAGGCGCTGTCCGAGCCCAATGGCATCGTGCTGGTTACGGGTCCCACCGGATCGGGCAAGACCACCACGCTCTATTCGTGCCTCAAGCAGCTCAACGACGGCTCGCGCAACATGCTGACCGTCGAGGACCCGGTCGAGTACGCCATCGAGGGTGTCGGCCAGACTCAGGTGAACCCCAAGGTCGGGCTGACCTTCGCCGCCGGGCTGCGCGCGATCCTGCGCCAGGACCCCGATGTGGTGATGATCGGCGAAATCCGCGATCACGAAACCGCCGAGATCGCGGTGCAGGCCTCGCTGACCGGGCATCTGGTGCTCTCGACCGTCCACACCAACGACGCGATCGGTGCGATCACCCGGATGCGCGACATGAAGATCGAGCCGTTCCTGCTCGCCTCGACCTTGCGCGCGGTCGTCGCGCAGCGGCTGGTGCGGCGGCTGTGCCCCGAATGCCGCGAGCCGGTGCAGGCCGATGGCT
>NZ_LJHP01000014.1:0-110875 GCF_001295965.1 Blastomonas sp. AAP25 | reverse complement strand
GGGGAGCCGCTCTAACGGCGGCCGCCGGCGGCGAGGATCAGCAGGTGTCGGGATTGCAGGCCGGCATCCGGCTGCAGGGGGACTGGTGCGGTCAAGAAGACTCGAACTTCCACGGGCTTTCGCCCACAACGACCTCAACGTTGCGCGTCTACCAATTCCGCCATGACCGCACAGTCCAGCAATTTCGCGGGTTTTGAGGGTGGTTGAGACCCGCCTGCCCGCGTGGCAGGCCGCGCCATTAGCAAAGCGCTTGGCGCATAGCAACACGGATTATCCGGTGGACGTGCCCCGTCCGAGGGCAGCGGTCAGCGGCGCTTGGCCCAGGCGATCTCGGCCGAGCTGGCAGAACGCGGCACATCGACCATCGCCTGGCGGAAATCCGCCGATTGACCCGGCTGCAGCGTCTCCACCGGCGGGTTGATGATCCAATTGAACACCACCCGGTCCTGCGCATCACGCAGCACCACCAGCATCGGCGGAACATCCTGCGCGGTCTTGCTCAGATTGCGGATGGTGCCCGATGCGGAAAAGAACTCGGTGCCGTTGGGCAACGTGCGCCGTTCCTGCTTGGCGGGCGGGAAATCGATCTGCAGATCGGGCTCCACCTCGGCAAAGGGCAGGCTGTAGCTGGTAAGCGCGCTGGGCAGGCCGAAGACCGAGATCGCCACCGCGGTCGCCGAGGCGATCAGCGCAAAGGCGACCGCGCCCAGCATCCACAGCTTGGCCGGGTTGCGGCGCGGGCGGAAGGGTGGCTCATGGTTGAAGCTGCTCGGGCGATCGGCCAGCGAATCATCCGCATAGCTGGCAACGATCGGACGGCTGATCGGCGGAACGGGGCGCGGCAACGGCGGAAGGTCGGGCTCGGGATCGCTCGGTGCGGCCCGGGGCGCAGCGGCAGGCGCGGGAGCCGGGGGCGGCGCGGCAGGGCTGGGCGCGGGTGCTGCTTCGGGGGCAGCCTGAGGTGCAGGCGCAGGAGTTGCTGCTGTGGCTGGTGTCGGTGCCGGAGCAGGGGTTGCAATAGGTGCTGGCGCTGCGACGGGCGCTGCTGCCGCTGCTTCGGGTGGGCGGGCGACGTCCGGGCCATGCTGGAACCAACTGTGCCCGCATTTGGCGCATCGCACCGATCGGCCATCAATACCGATGGCAGTGTCCGGAACCGCATAACGGGTGTTGCACGCGGGGCACGCAATAATCATGGCGTTTCTAACCACGCCGGGCGAATCGCCGCAAGGGGCTTGCACCGGCTGCCAAGCCCTGTCGGCCCTTTTTCCACCGGAGTTTGCGCTGGCCAGAGATTTTTCAACGGGTTGGCAGACTGTCCGGCACCCCATTCGATGCGATCATGACCGCGGATCACCGCCTGTGCGCCTTTCCGATTGCCTGCCCCGTCCGCGGCGCGCTATCGCGACAGGATGAGCAGCGCGACCATGGATAGCATCGTCCAGTTCGAGAATGTCGGGCTGCGCTATGGCACCGGTCCCGAGGCGCTGTCGGACCTCAGTTTCACGCTGTTTTCGGGCCAGTTCTACTTCCTCACCGGGCCCTCGGGCGCAGGCAAGTCCTCCTTGCTCAAGCTGCTCTATCTGGCGCAGCGCCCCAGCCGCGGGATGATCCGGCTGTTCGACAGCGATCTGGTGACCTTGAGCCGCGACCGGTTGCCGGGGTTCCGCCGCCGGATCGGGGTGGTGTTCCAGGATTTCCGGCTGGTGCCGCACCTTTCGGCGTTCGACAACATTGCGCTGCCGCTGCGGATCGCAGGGATGCGCGATGCCGATCTGGCCACCCCGGTGCGCGAGATCCTCGACTGGGTGGGGCTGAGCGCGCGCGGCGATGCGCTGCCCGCGACGCTGTCGGGCGGCGAGCAGCAGCGCGTGGCGATCGCCCGCGCGGTGATCACCCGACCCGATATCCTGGTCGCCGACGAGCCCACCGGCAATGTCGACCCCGACATGGCGGTCAAATTGCTGCGGCTGTTCGAGGCATTGAACCGAATGGGCACCACGATCATCGTTGCCACCCACGACATCCATCTGATGACCCGGATCAAGCGCGGACAGATGATGCGGCTCGAGGGTGGGCGGCTGTTCGACCCGACAGGTGCGCTGCGCTACCCCCCCAAGCCTTCCGATCTGCGCGGCTGGGACGGGGAGAGCCGCTGATGCTGGGCGCGCTGTTTCCCACCGCGCACGACCGCCGATTGATCCCGCAGGCGCGGCTTACCGGGCCGATGCCGTGGGTGATCGCGGTGATGCTGTTCCTCACCCTGCTCGCCAGCGCCGCCGCGCTCGCATTGGGCAGCGCCGCCGACCAGATCAACGCCGATCTTGCCGGACGCGCGACGGTGCAGATCGTCAACGCCGATGCGGATGTCCGCCAGCGCCAGGCGGATGCCGCGCAGGCCGTGCTGCGTTCCGACCGCGCGGTTGCAGCGGTCACCCGAGTCAGCGATGCCGAGGTACGCTCGCTGCTTTCGCCCTGGCTGGGTAGCGGCGCGCTTAGCGAGGACATCCCCCTGCCCAGCCTGATCGACGTGAACTTCCGTGCCAAGGCCGATCCAGCGACGCTGGGCCGGTTGCGCGATGCCCTGGGCGAGGCGGCGCCCGATGCACGGATCGATGCGCACGGCCAGTGGCTGCGCCCGGTGTTCGATCTGATCGGCACGCTGCGCTGGCTGGCGATCGCGCTGGTCGCGCTGCTCGCGCTCGCCAGCATCGCCTCGGTGGTGCTCTCGGCGCGCAGCAGCTTTGCCGCGCATGCCGAGACCATCGACATCATGCATCTCCTGGGCAGCACCCATGCGCAGATCGCGCGGCTGTTCCAGCGCCGCATCGCACTGGACGCAGCGCTGGGTGCGCTGATCGCCTGCCTGCTTGCCGCGCCGGTGCTGTGGCTGCTGGGCCAGGCCGCCGCGCGGCTTGATTCGGGGCTGGTGTCGGCCGGATCCTTCGGGCCGCTCGACTGGCTGCTGCTTGCAACCGTGCCGATTGCCGGTATTGCGCTGGCAGTGGTCACCGCGCGCATGGCCGTTCTTGGCGCGCTCAGGAAAAAACTGTGATTGTCCGCCTCTTGTCATCGGTGTTGCTGGCCTGGATCCTGGGCTTTGCCTGGTTCGCCATCCTGCTGCCGCAGCCCTTGGGCGAGCAGCAGACCGATGCGGTGGTGGTGCCCACCGGCGGGCCGCTGAGGATCGATCGCGGGCTCGAGGCTTTGCGCAACAAATGGGCCGACCGGCTGCTGATATCGGGCGTCGACCGCGATGTCCGTCCGGCGGAACTCAGCGCGCAGTATCCCGGCTCCACCGAATTGTTCGACTGCTGCGTGGATCTGGGCTTTCGCGCCTATGACACCCGGTCGAACGGCATTGAAACGGCGCGCTGGGCCAAGCAGCGCAAGGTGACATCGGTACGGCTGGTGACCACCGACTGGCACATGCGCCGCGCCGAATACGAGCTGCAGCGCGCGCTTCCCGATGACATCGCGATCTATACCGATGCGGTCGCCAGCAAGCCCAGCCTGATGACGCTGTGGCGCGAGTACAACAAGCTGGTGCTGCGCGTGCTCGCCGGTTTGTTCGGGGTGTGACCATGCGGACCGCGCTTGCCCTGTTCCGGTCGATCCTGTTCACCATCGCCTTTTACGGCGGATCGGTGCCGATCGTCATCATCGCCTTCATCATCCTGCCGTTCTCGCGGCATCGGCTGCAGGGCATGGCGCGCGCCTGGGGCGGCTATCATTATCTGTGCGCGCGCACCTTTCTGGGAATCCGCGCGCGGATCGACGGCGAGATACCGCAAGGCCAGGTGCTCTATGCGATCAAGCACGAGAGCTTTTTCGAGACCATCGAGCTGCTGCGCATCTTCAACCGCCCCGCAGTGGTCGCCAAGATCGAACTTTCACGCATTCCGCTGTGGAGCCAGATTGCGCGCACCTATGGCATGATCTTCATCGATCGCGCGGGCGGTGCCGTCGCGCTGCGCGCCATGATGACCGAGGTCCGCCGCTTCGTCGCCGAGGGCCGCTCGATCGTGATCTATCCCGAGGGCACCAGCATCCCGCCAGGCGAGCAGCCGCCGCTGCAGGCGGGCTTTGCCGGGCTGTACAAGCTCGCCAAGCTGCCCGTGGTGCCGATCGCGCTCGACAGCGGGCATCTCTATCCCCGGCGCGGCTTCATCAAGCACCCCGGCGTCGTCACCTACAAGTTCGGCGAGATCATCCCGGCGGGCCTGCCGCGCGAGGAGATCGAGGCGCGGGTGCACGCCGCGATCAACGTGCTCAACGATCCGAGGCGGATTTCGTCTTAGGGGAGCTCCGTCACCTCCGCGAAGGCGGGGGTCCCGCTTGCGCGTCGCACCTATCGGCTAGCGGGATTCCCGCATTCGCGGGAATGCCGAAAATATAAAATAACTTATTGATAAATCTAAATAATCTCGCCGGATAGCCGCTGGCAGATCAGGTCGAGCTGATCCAGATTGCCATAGCGCACGGTCACCGCGCCGCTGCGCTGGTTGGCATCGGCGGTGATCTTGACCTTGAGCCCGAGCAGGTCTTCCAGATGCCGCTCGACCGCCGCGATATCCGCATTGCTCGCCGCATCCTCGCCGCCCTGACGGACGCGGGGCTTGCTCCCCGACTTGCCCGCCGCATCGCTGCGCGCACGCCGCACCAATTTTTCGACATCGCGTACCGACAGCCCGCGATCGACCACTTCGGCAGCGATGCTCTCGGCGTCGGGCACGTTGATCAGCGCGCGGGCATGGCCCATGCTCAGGCTCTTGTCGGCGATCATCTTGAGCACCGGCTGCGGCAGAGCCAGCAGCCGCATCAGGTTGGCGATGTGGCTGCGCGACTTGTCGACCATCCGCGCGACCTCGACCGGGGTGTAGCCCTGGTCACCCACCAGCCGCTGATAGGCCTCGGCCTCCTCGACGGGGTTCAGGTCCTCGCGCTGGATGTTCTCGATCAGCGCCAGCGCAAAGGTGTCGGGGTCGCTGAGTTCGCGGACGATCGCAGGGATCTCGTGCAGCCGCGCGCGCTGCGCCGCGCGCCAGCGGCGCTCGCCCGCGACCAGCTCATAACCGCCGCCTGTGCGTGGACGCACGATGACCGGCTGGATCACGCCGCGCTGCGCGATCGAGCGCGCCAGATCATCGAGCGCCTCCTCGTCGAACCAGCGCCGCGGCTGGCCGGGGTGCGGGCGGATTTCGGAAAGCGGCAGCGTGCGCAGACCGGTGATCGTGGCTGCCTGACCCGGCGTGCCGTCCTCGCGCCGCACCAGCGGCTCTTCGCGCACCGCTTCGCCGAGCAACGCGTTGAGCCCGCGGCCCAGACCCGAGGGTCGCTTGCGTCCCAGGGCCTTGGCGATATCGGGCAGGTCGCTGTGTTCCTCGGCCATCAGGCGGCTTCCTCTTCGACCCGGGGCATCCGGGAAATGAACTCTCGTGCGAGCGCAATATAGGCCTCGGAACCGACGCAGCGGTGATCATAGATCAGCGCCGGCATGCCGTGGCTCGGCGCCTCGGACAGCCGCACATTGCGCGGGATCACGGTATCGAACACCAGTTTGCCAAGTACCGCGCGGACATCGTCCGAGACCTGGTCGGTGAGCCGGTTGCGCCGGTCGTACATGGTCAGCACCACGCCGATGATCGACAGATCGGGGTTGAAGCGCTGCTGCACCCGCTCGACTGTCTGCAGCAGCTGGCTCAACCCTTCGAGCGCGAAGAACTCGCACTGCAGCGGGACCAGCACCTGGTCGGTCGCGATCAGCGCGTTCAGCGTCAGAAGGCCGAGCGAGGGCGGGCAGTCGATCAGGCATACCTGCCAGCGTTGCTGATGCGCACTGTCCATCGCCATCTTCATCCGGTGGGTGCGATGCTCGAGATCGACCAACTCGATCTCCGCGCCCGACAGATCGACCGTGGCAGGCACGATATCCAGCCCCGGGATCTGCGTCGGCACCGCGCATTGCGCCAGAGAGCTTTCATTGGTGAGCAGATCATAGCTCGAGAACTCGCGGTCGTTGCGCGCGATGCCCAGACCCGTCGATGCGTTGCCCTGCGGGTCGAGATCGATCAGCAGCACCTTGAGCCCGGTCGCAGCCAGCGCCGTCGCCAGATTGATCGCGGTCGTGGTCTTGCCCACCCCACCCTTCTGATTCGCAACCGCAATGCGGATCATGATCTGCTCCTGTGCTTGCGCATGGGTCGTTGAGGGACGCTGCGCGGCGGATTGCTGGATGGGACGCTGCCGGTACCGACCAGAATCGCGGCATCGGCGTCGGTCAGGCTCTGTTCCACGTGAAACACACTTTGCCACGCAGCCGGGACGCTTTCCAGTTCCGTGCGCGCATTTCGTCCCTTCGGCAGCAACCAGCGGGTGTTTTCTGTGGAAAACCGTGCAGCGCCTTCAAGCAGCCGCGGCAAAGGTGCAAAGGCGCGCGCGGAAATATAGTCGGCTGCACCTGTCGGAACCCGTTCAAGTGCTGCTCCAGCGACGTGCACCCGATCGCCCAGTCCGAGATGCGCGATCGCGCGCTCGAGATAGGCAATCCGCAAACCGCGCGATTCGACCAGCATCACCCGGCATGGCGCGATCAAAGCAATCACCAGCCCCGGGAACCCTGCCCCACTGCCCAGATCGATCCAGTGCTCATCAACTTTTGGATCGGCAAACCGCAGCAGCTGCGCGCTATCGACGATATGCCGCTGCCACATGTGCGCCAGCGTCGAGGCAGAAACCAAATTCTGGTGCTCGGCCTCAGCGACAACGAACGCGTTGAGGCGCTCCAGCAACGCCATTGTTTCACGTGAAACGCCCAGCGTGTCCGTCAGCCACGCCTTGGCGCCCTCTTCATCCTGGATCAGCATCACGGTCTCACGCCGCACGGCGGCGGGCATGGACCAGGATAGCGGCAAGCGCTGCCGGCGTTATTCCCCGAACGCGACTGGCCTCGGCCAGCGTTTCGGGCCGCGCGAGCGTCAGCCGCTCGACCATCTCGTTCGATAGCCCGGTAATCATTCGGTAGTCGATGTCCATACCCAGCGCGACCCGCTCATTGGCACGCAGGTCGCGCAGCTCCGCATCCTGCCGCGCCAGATAGGGAGCGTAGACTGCATCCTCCTCGATCTCGGCGATCAGGTCGTCGGCGAGATCGTGATCGCCTTCGATCAGCGGCGCCAGCGAGGCAAGCGACACTGCGGGGAAGCGCAGCCAGTTATAGAGGCTCTGGCGCGCGCCATCGGCCTTGACCGGCAGACCCAGCGCCGCAAGCTCGGCGCAGCTCGCCTGGCGCGCGAGCGCGATCATCATGTCTGCCTTGGCGCGCTGGCGCTGTTCGTACCAGCTCCGGCGTTGGGATGCCACGCAGCCATTGGCAATCGCGATGCCGGTCAGACGGTCCGAGGCATTGTTTGCGCGCAGCCTCAATCGGTATTCAGCCCGCGCGGTGAGCATGCGATAGGGCTCGGTGACGCCCTGCAGCACGAGGTCGTCGATCATCACCGCGAGATAACTGGTTGCCCGATCGGGCAACTCCACCTCGCAGCCCAGCACCTGGGCTGCTGCGGCCATGCCGGCGACCAGCCCCTGCGCGGCAGCCTCTTCATAGCCGGTGGTGCCGTTGATCTGGCCTGCGCAATACAGACCCGGCATGCTGCGCACCTGCAGGCGATGATCGAGTGCACGCGGATCGATATGGTCATATTCGACCGCATAGCCCGGCACCACGATCTCGGCGCGCTCGAGCCCAGCCATCGAGCGGACGAAGGCGAGCTGGACATCGGTCGGGAGCGAGGTCGAAATCCCGTTGGGATAGACCAGATGCGTGCTTAGCCCCTCGGGTTCGAGGAACACCTGATGCCCATCGCGATCGCCGAAGCGGTGGATCTTGTCCTCGATCGACGGGCAATAGCGCGGGCCCTGCGCACCGATCGCCCCGCTGAACAAAGGCGAGCGATCGAGGCTGGCGCGGATGATGTCGTGCGTCTGCTGGCTGGTCCGAGTGATCGCGCAGAAGACCTGGGGGACGGTCCGCCCGCCACTCAGCGGCGACATGGTCCACGCTTCGCCATCGCTGGGCTGCTCGTGGAGCATGGCCCAGTCGATCGTGCGCCCGTCGATCCGAGGCGGGGTTCCGGTCTTGAGCCGCGCCATCGGCAGGTCTGCGGCACGCAACTGTTGCGCCAACAGGCTCGCACCCGGCTCGCCGATGCGCCCGCCCTCGAGCCGCTCTTCACCGCGAAACAGCCGTCCGCCCAGAAAGGTTCCCGTCGCCAGCACCACCGCACGCGCGGCGATTGCGCTGCCGTCGGCCATGTCCACGCCGGTGATCGCGCCGCCGTCCATGCGAAGCGCAGCGACCTCGCCTTCCACAATCTCGAGATTGTCCTGCGCAGCCAGCATCCGCTGGATCGCCGCCTTGTAGAGGGTACGGTCGGCCTGGACACGGGGTCCCTGCACCGCACTGCCCTTGGAGCTGTTGAGCATCCGGTAGTGAATTGCGGCCTCGTCTGCGGCGCGCGCGATCAGCCCGTCAAAGGCATCGACCTCGCGCACCAGATGCCCCTTGCCCAGACCGCCGATCGCGGGATTGCACGACATCGCGCCGATCGCGTCGCGGGTGAAGCTGACAAGGGCAACGCGGGCGCCCATCCGCGCGGCCACTGCCGCAGCCTCGCACCCGGCGTGTCCGCCGCCGACAACAAGAACATCAAATTCTACCATGGCACGGCGCATAGCCCAATTGCGGGATTCGGTCGAGGGGGTGGGAGATCTTGGAAGACCATCTGTCTTCTCCCGCAAGTGGGAGGGGAAAGGTCTACTTCCCGATGCAGAAGTTTCCAAAGAGCGCGTCGAGCATGTCCTCGACATGCGTGCGGCCCAAGAGCTGGTCGAGCGCCAGCCGCGCCAGTCGCAGCGATTCTGCGCGGAGCAGCAGGTCGGGCTGGCACACCGCCTGCTCCAGCGCATCTCGGCACTCGGACAGCAGCCGGTGCTGGCGTTGATTGAGTGCCACGTCGCTTGCGCCGGGGAGCAGGGTGCGCGCGGTTGCCACCAGATCGTCAACCAGGCCCTGCAGCCCCTCCCCGGTGCGCGCCGACAGACGGTGTCGCGGCGCAGCTTTTGTTTCACGTGAAACACCTTGCCGATCGACCTGCGCCTCGATCTCCCAGCTCATCGGACCGCCCTGCCCTTCCGGACCCAGCCACAGCACGAGATCCGCGCCGGCCATCGCATCGCGCGCGCGGTCGATGCCGATCGCTTCGATCGCCTCGGCACACTCATCGCGCAGCCCGGCGGTGTCGGTGAACACGAAGGGTATCCCGCCCAGCGCCACCGGCGCCTCGATCAGATCGCGGGTGGTTCCCGCGATATCGGAGACGATCGCCGCCTCGCGCTGGACCAGTGCGTTGAGCAAGGTCGACTTGCCACTGTTGGGCGGCCCCGCCAGCACCACGCGAACGCCATCGCGCAGCCGCTCGGCGCGAGGTCGTGCCAGCGCGGTGCCGATCTCGCCAGCCAGCGCGGCAATGCCCTGCTTGGTGGCGTTGCCGCCCCCTTCGCCGACATCATCCTCATCGGAAAAATCGAGCTCCGCCTCGACCTGTGCGGAGAGTTGCAGCACCGCCCGCCGCCACCCTTCAACCTGGCGCGACAGATGCCCGCTCGCCATGCGAATTGCGGCCACGCGCTGCGCTTCGGTTTCGGCGAACAGCAGGTCTGCGAGCCCTTCGGCTTCGGCCAGATCCATCCGCCCGTTGAGGAATGAACGGCGCGTGAATTCTCCGGGCTCGGCAAGCCGAAGTCCGGGCACGCGGGTCAGCACAGCTTCCACAGCACGCACGACCGCTCGCCCACCATGCAGATGAAGCTCAGCCAGATCCTCACCGGTTGCAGTCGCGGGGCCGGGAAACCACAAGACCAGAGCGCGATCGAGCAGGTTGCCATCACCTGGATCGCACAGATCGCGCAGCACGGCACGGCGCGGCGATGGCAGCGCTCCGCCGAGTGTGGTCAGTACGGCGCCTGCCTCAGGTCCGCTGATCCGGATGATGGCCAATGCAGCAGGCGGCGCGCCGCTCGACAGCGCAAAGATCGTATCGCCTGCGTGCATCGTCAGAAAGGGCGGTCAGCTACCGCTTTTGGGCTTGCCGCTGGCACCGGCTGCGGCGGCTTCCATGATCTGCTGGAAGAAGCGCAGACCCATCTCTCCCATCGGCGCGATGTTCTTTGCCATGGTCTGCAGCTGGTCGACGTTGCTGGTGCCCTTCATCGCGTTCACGACACCATCGACATAGGTCTTGTTGACATCCGATACGTCAGGCAGCCCCATGAAACGACGCATTTCTTCGGGGGAGCAATCGACTTCGATATTCACTTTCATGGCAATCAACCTTCTAGCAGCGCAAGGCCCCCAAGCCCCAGTTTCACGCTTATCAGCCTGATCAAAGTGGGTATAAATGGCCGCCAAAGCAAACGAATTGATGATGGAGAGCAAAATGGGTTCGACGCACAACATCCAGACTTTTGACCATGAAGGCACGTTCAGCGCCTATGTCGCCGCGCCTGAAGGCACCCCGAAGGCCGCGATCATCGTGATTCAGGAGATCTTCGGCGTCAATCCGGGCATACGCCAGAAATGCGATGGCTGGGCCGGACAAGGCTATCTGGCGGTCGCGCCCGATCTGTTCTGGCGGATCAAGCCAGGCCTCGAGCTCGACCCCGATGTCGAAGCCGAGTTGCAGGAGGCGTTCGGCTATTTCGGCCAGTACGACCCCAATGACGGCGTTCAGGACATCGAGGCGACGATCCGCGCGATCCGGGCCGGAATCGGCGGGCTCGGCGGCGTCGCCAAGGTGGGCGCGGTCGGCTACTGCCTGGGCGGCAAGCTTGCCTATATGGTCGCGGCCCGTACCGACATCGACGCCAGCGTCGGCTATTACGGCGTGATGATCGACCAGATGCTCGATGAATCGCACGCTATTGCCAACCCGCTGATGCTGCACATTCCGACCGCCGATCATCTGGTGGGACCCGAAGCGCAGGCGGCTGTGCACGCCGGGCTGGACAGCCACCCGCGCGTCACGCTGCACGACTATGAAGGGCTCGATCACGGCTTCGCCGCCGAAATGGGCAACCGCCGCGATGAAGCCGGCGCGCAGCTCGCCGATGGTCGCACCGCGGCCTTCTTTGCCGAGCATCTCGCATGAGCGCGGCGGTGGCAGGGGTCGCGGCCTGGCATGACTACATGCATGGCGGCTCCACGCCGGAAAAGCTGGACGCTATGCTGGCAGAGCACGCGGTGTTCCACTCGCCGGTGGTCCACACCCCGCAGGAAGGCAAGGCCAAGGTGTTCGCGTACCTCCACGCTGCCGCGCATGTGCTGGGCAATGACAGCTTCCATTATGTCCGCGAGATCATCGACGGCGACAGCGCGATGCTCGAATTCGCGCTCGTGCTCGACGGGATCCAGGTCAACGGCGTCGACATCATCCGCTGGAATGCGGACGGGAAAATCGAGGACTTCAAGGTCATGGTCCGCCCGATGAAGGCGATGAACAAGGTCTGGGAGAAAATGGGCGAGATGTTGGCGAAGGCGGGCTAGTGTTATCCTGTTCACCGTCATTCCCGCGAGTGCGGGAATTCCGCTTTGGCACGACGCTTGCACGTAAGCGGGACCCCCGCCTTCGCGGGGGTAACGGTGAGGATAACCAGTTGGGTTACCTTATCTCCATCAGATAGGTGACAATCGCGGAGCGTTCATCGGCCTTCTTCAGCCCGAAGAATCCCATATCATTCCCCGGCACAAGCTTTTGCGGATCGGCCAGAAACCGCTCCAGAAGAACGGGTGTCCACCGACGGTTGGATTGAGCGAACTTACTGAAAGCTTTGGAGTATTTGAAATCAGGGTCCGAAGCGATCGCGCGCACGGACAGACCGGCGAGATTGGGTCCGCTTAGCCCCGTCTCGCCCTTCACCACCGAATGGCAGCTGTAGCAGCGCTGGAAGGCGCGTTCACCGATCTGGTTGGTCGTCTGGGCCCAGGCGATGCCGGGTACCAACAGCGCGAATGCGCCCAGCCAGCGGATCACTTGCCCTCGGTCCGCACCACCATCATCCGCTCGGTACCCGATTCGGGCAGCATCACCTCGCCCTTGCGGCCCAGGATCTGGCGGACATTGGCCCCCTCGCCGCTGCCGGGATAGCGCGCGGTGAACGTCTCGCTGCGCGGGTCGAACACGCGGGTGGAATTGTCGCCGAAATCGCTGACCCAGACATGATCGCGCTCGTCGACATAGACTGCATAGGCCTGGGGCTTGGCGCCGGGCAGCTTCCACGTCTTCCAGCTCCTGGTCGAGGGACGATAGCGGTAGAGTTCGCCGCTGTTCCAGCCGGTGATCCACAGATCGCCCTTGCTGTCCGCCCACACCCGGCGCAGCCCCGCGCCCGGCGTCGGCGGTTCGATCACGCTGATCTCGCCGCTGGCGCTGTCGATCTTGGCGAGGTGGCTGCCGGCGAGCGAGACGTACCAGACGGTGCCATCGGGCGCGGTGGCGATGCCATAGGGGCCGCGACCCTTGGGATCCTTCCACACCTCGACCTTGCCCGACGCCGCATTGACCCGGCCATAAATGCCGTTCTGCCCGGTGAACCAGTGCACGCCCTTGCCGTCAAACGCGCCGGTGTTGAGGTTGGTGTAGCCGGTATCGGCTGGCAGCTTCCACACGTCGATCTTGCCGTTGGCGGGGTTGTAGCGGACGATCGCGTTCTGCCCGCCATCGGTGATCCACGCCATCCCGTCGGGCCCCTGAATCACGCCGTGCGGCGCGGATTCGGGGCCCAGCGGGACCTGCACCACCTGGCCGGAGACCGGATCGAGAATGCCCAGAGCCCCCTGGCGCTGCGCGGTGTACCAGATCTTGCCATCAGGCGCGGGCGCGACGTCATGCGGGCGCGACCCCTTGGGCAGCTCGAACAGCGTCACCTTGTCGGATATTTCGGCAGACGCGGCGATCTGCGCGCGTTCTTTCGCCGATGCCATCGAGGGCAAAAGCGCAACCACCGCGATTCCCGCCAGCCAAATCCGCATCATCACCCTCGCCTCCATCGCTTATCGGTCTTTTTCAACAGACTATCAGGATTCGAACCTTCGAAACCAACAAATGTTTCGGCAGCCATGCCTCAACGCGCGGGGCCATCGTCCCAGGGAGACCATGGCCGGGTGCGGATCCAGCGGGTTGCGACCCATTTCTCGCCGGTGTCAACGGGTTTGCCCTCGTGCCGGGTGCGCGGATCGATGGCGCCATTGCCATGCGTGTTGGCAAAGACCAGCAACCCGCCGCGCCGGGGCGCGACATCCAGCCCGAGCAGCGGAAAGTCGGTGGCACCGCCGTCAAACCCGTGGTTGAGATAGACGATCGCGGTCCACTGCCGCTGGTTGGTGACATTCGGCAGGCCATCATGGTGCAGCCGGTATTGCTGGCCGGGGGTATAGCGCAGGACATGCAGCATCTCGCCCGCGCGCCAGTCGCTGCCTGTGACGGCCGCGATCCGCCGGTTGATCGCATTGATCACGCAATCCTCATCCACCGGCCCGAAATTGGTGCCGTGTGAGGTGCGAACCGGGTGCGGCACGCGCTGGCGAGACACCGGATCGATGACGAAACTGGGCGCGAGCCGCACGCGAGCCGCCTCCATCACATGATCGCACAACGCTGGTGGCAGGAAATCTGAGTAGAACCGGATATCGGGGTCGACGCTCAACACCTCAGCGGGCGGCAGCGGCGCGGCTGCTATCTGCTCCAGCAAATCCTGCTGGTGGCGATAAAAGGGATCGGATGCTGCCAGCGCAGCGACGCGCGCCTGCGCTGCTGCAGGGTCGGCGGTTCCTGCCATGCCATTGCCAAGCAGCGCGATCTCGGCGGCGACTGCCTCTAGATGATGCTGCGCGGCGGCATCGCGGAACAGGTCGAGCGCCGCTGATGGATCGCGTTCGACGCATTGGCCATAGAGCCGCCAAAGGCCGAGCTCGTATTGTGCTGCGGCGTCGCTCGCCTGCGACCGGGTGGTGAGCAGCGCCACTGCGTCTGCCGCACGGCGCTGCCCCAGCAGCATGCCGAGTTGCCGTCGCAGATCTGTGGCCGCGTCAGTCATGGAGCGATGTTATCCCGGCCATGCCCGCTGTTAACACAGCTGATAGGCGTGTTGCGAGCCATGGCCGGGAACAGGCGTCTAGAACAGCGTGGTGATGCCAACGCTGGGATCGACAAAGCCATCATAGATCATCTTGCCGGCGACATAGAGGATCACGACGAGGCCGAAATAGGCGATCCAGCGATAGCGCTCGATATATTTGGCGATGAAGTTGGCAGCGATGCCCATCAGCGCGACCGAAAGGATCAGCCCGACGATCAGGATTCCGGGATGGTCGCGCGCAGCGCCGGCCACCGCGAGCACGTTGTCGAGGCTCATGCTGACATCGGCAACCGCAACGGCCCAGGCGGCCGCGGCAAAGCTCTTGGCCGGGCGGACACCGCTGGATTCGTCACCTTCGATTTCGGGCGAACCGGGCGAGCTGCCTGCGGGCTGGAGCTCGCGGTACATTTTCCACGATACCCAAAGCAGCAGCAGGCCGCCTGCAAAGATCAGCCCGACGACCTGCATCAGCTGGGTGACGACAAGCGCAAAAGCGATACGCAGCACGAGAGCCGCGATGATCCCGATCAGGATCACCTTGCGCCGCTGGTCGGCAGGCAGGCCCGCCGCGAGCGCACCGACGACAATCGCGTTGTCGCCGGCGAGCAGGATGTCGATCATGAGCACCTGGCCAAATGCAGCCAGCGCAGCGGGGGAGCCGATATTCGAGAAATCGGCAACGATATGATTCCAAAGTTCCATCATGGCAGGTCGCAGGCCTTAAACAGGGTCT
Source organism: Blastomonas sp. AAP25 (assembly GCF_001295965.1). Classification (NCBI taxonomy): domain Bacteria; kingdom Pseudomonadati; phylum Pseudomonadota; class Alphaproteobacteria; order Sphingomonadales; family Blastomonadaceae; genus Blastomonas; species Blastomonas sp. AAP25. The sequence continues at coordinate 95,949 of NZ_LJHP01000014.1, read as the reverse complement.
CTGGGAAGATCACTGGTTCATCGAGTCGAAGAAGTCTTCGTTGGTCTTCGAATCCTTCATCTTGTCGAGCAGGAACTCCATCGCATCGATGGTGCCCATCTGCATGAGGATGCGGCGCAGCACCCACATCTTCGACAGGATATCCTTTTCCACCAGCAGCTCTTCCTTGCGGGTGCCGGACTTTCCGACATCCAGCGCGGGGAAGATACGCTTGTCGGCGACCTTGCGATCCAGAACGATTTCCGAATTTCCGGTACCCTTGAACTCTTCGAAGATGACCTCGTCCATGCGGCTGCCGGTATCGATCAGCGCGGTGGCGATGATAGAGAGCGAACCGCCCTCCTCAATGTTGCGCGCAGCACCGAAGAAGCGCTTGGGACGCTGCAGCGCGTTGGCATCGACACCACCGGTCAGCACCTTGCCCGATGACGGGACGACGGTGTTGTAGGCACGGCCCAGACGGGTGATCGAATCGAGCAGGATGACGACATCCTTCTTGTGCTCGACCAGACGCTTGGCCTTTTCGATCACCATTTCAGCGACCTGGACGTGGCGCTGCGCAGGCTCGTCGAAGGTCGAGGAAATGACCTCGCCCTTCACGCTGCGCTGCATGTCGGTGACTTCCTCGGGCCGCTCGTCGATCAGCAGCACGATGAGGAAGACTTCGGGGTGGTTGTCGGTGATCGCCTTGGCAATGTTCTGCAGCAGCACGGTTTTACCCACGCGCGGCGGAGCGACGATCAAGGCACGCTGGCCCTTGCCCTGCGGCGAGACGATATCGATGACGCGCGCCGACTTGTCCTTGACGGTCGGGTCGAGCGTGTCGAGCCGCAGCTTTTCATCAGGATAAAGCGGGGTCAGGTTGTCGAAGTTGACGCGGTGACGCACGACATCGGGATCGTCGAAGTTGACCGCGGTCAGCTTGGTCAGCGCGAAATAGCGCTCGCCATCGCGCGGTGCGCGGATTTCGCCTTCGACCGTGTCACCGGTGCGCAGGCCGAAGCGGCGCACCTGGTTGGGGGAGACGTAGATGTCGTCGGGCCCGGCGAGATAGTTCGCCTCGGGGCTGCGCAGGAAACCGAACCCGTCGGACAGCACTTCAATGGTGCCGAGGCCCATGATGAGCTCGCCATCATCGGCCAGTTCCTTGAGGATCGCGAACATCAGGTCCTGGCGCCGGAGCGTCGATGCGCTTTCGACGCCCAGCTCCTCTGCCATGGTGACGAGTTCAGCGGGGGTTTTCTGCTTGAGTTCTTTAAGATGCATGAGGTGCAATCGTCCGTGAAGAAAAGGTGCCGCAAAAAATCAGACGGCAGTCATGGGAAAATCTGTGGGACGCCCAGCCGGTAATCCGGTCACTGGTGGATAAGGGTCGTCGACGGTCCCGGACGGGACGGCGACCGATCTAGGCGCGGCCCTGCGCAAAGTCAATCGGGCCTGCGACGGGGCGAGGGGGGGTAACTTCTCCCCTACCGCTTGCGGGAGGGGTGGCAGAGGCGCAGCCGAAGCCGGGGTGGGCCTGTACCGTTGTGACCTCCAGGCCCACCCCGGCCCGGAAAACCGGGCCTGTCCCTCCCGCAAGCGGGAGGGGAGAAAGAGGTCAGAAAGGCTTCACGATCACCAAAATCACGATCACCGCTGCAGCGATCCCCGGCACTTCGTTGATCAGCCGCAATTGCTTGCCGGTCAGCTTGCGCTCGCCCTTGGCCAGCTTCCTGGCATAGCCGATCATCCAGCCGTGATAGCCGCTGAGCACCAGCACGAAGAGCAGTTTGGCGTGGAACCAGCCTTGCGAAAACGCGCCGATCTGCACCGCGAGCACCAGCCCCAGCAACCACACGATGATCAGCGAGGGGTTGAGGATGATGTTCTTGAGCTTGGCTTCGCGGTCGATCCAGCGGGTGGCCTCGGGCGATCCGTGCTCGGCCTCCTGATGATAGACCAGGAAGCGCGGCAGCATGAACAGGCCCGCCATCCAGAAGATGACGAAGATGAGGTGCGCCGCTTTCAGCCAGAGATAGAGCATTGCTAAGACGTAATCCGTTGTCAGGAGGAGCTCGTTCATGATGCCATGCCATGTGCGCGGGCAGGAAAACCCGCCAGCTCGTTAGGCAGCGCGATTATGCGCCCTGCTTCACCAGTGTAAGCAGTGCGTGAACATGTTCAATGGGCGTCTGCTGCAATATGCCATGGCCCAGGTTGAAAATGTGCGGCCGTCCCTCGAAGGTGCGGATGATGTGCCTGACCGCGCTTTCCATCTGCTCGCCGCCCGCCAGCAACGCCAGCGGATCGAGATTGCCCTGCACCGGCAGATGCGCCGGGATGTTGGCCGCGGCCCAGACCGGATCAATCGTCTCGTCGAGCCCGAGCGCATCGACACCGGTCTCCCGCGCATAAGCGGCAAGCTTTTCGCCCGCACCCTTGGGGAAACCGATCACCGGAACACCCGGGCGCGCTTCGTGGATCGCCGCTGCAATCCGGGCATTGGGCGCGATGACCCAGCGTTCGAACTGCGAGGGCGCAAGCGAGCCCGACCAGCTGTCGAAGATCTGCACCGCATCGACCCCGGCATCGATCTGGCCGATGAGATAGGTGATCGTCAGATCGACGATCGCGTCGATGAGCACCTGGAAGCCTTCAGGATCCCTGTAGGCATAGGCGCGGGTGGCGTGCTGGTCCTTGCTGCCCTCGCCGTTGACCATGTAGGTCGCGACCGTCCAGGCAGACCCTGCAAAGCCCAGAAAGGCCTTCTCAGGCGCAAGCTCGGCTTTGACCAGGCGCACGGTCTCGTAGATCGCATCGAGCCGCTCATAGGCCGGCACAAGGCTCTCCAGTGCATGATCGACCAGGGTCGGGGAGAGGTGCGGACCTTCGCCCACCAGGAACTGCAGGTTCTGGCCCATCGCGTAAGGAACGATCAGGATATCGGAAAACAGGATCGCGGCATCAAGATCGAAGCGGCGCAGCGGCTGCAGCGTGATCTCGGCAGCGGACGGGCTGTCATAGACGAGCTCCAGAAAACCGCCCTTTTCCGCCCTGAGAGCGCGATACTCGGGCAGATAGCGCCCGGCCTGACGCATCATCCACATCGGCGGCGTCTCGTGAACCTTACCTGCCAAGCACTCTAGCAGCGGCGCTGTGCGCACTGCGGTCTGAACTGTGTCCCCGCCCATACTTTATCTTATATCCTTTAATTAGGAATCTGTTGAAGAAGGCCGCTTGATAACCGGCAAGACGCTTTCTTGCCTCATGTATCGACAGATTGACAGTCGGCAAATCGCATGGCCGCCACGAGTCGGAAATTTTATCCCGGCTTTCAACAGCCTGTCGATAACCTTGTCAGCTGTGGACAAGCATGCGGACGGAATGACGGGCAGGGGGGAGCGTTTTCGTCCCCGGTTTTGCCCACAAGATCATGCCTTGATTTATCCCCCTACAACCCACAGACCATCGCCATGAGCCGCTTCCACCTCCATCTGCTGTCGGATTCCACCGGGGAGACGCTGGAAAACATCGCCAAGGCCGCGCTGGCGCAGTTCGATGCGGTCGAGATCATCAAGCACTTCTGGCCGATGGTCCGCTCCGAAACGCATCTCGACCGGATCCTGGACGAGGTCGCGGCCAATCCCGGGTTGGTCCTGTTCACCCTGGTCAATCCCGATATCCGCGCCAAGCTCGAGCGCCGCTGCCGCGTGCTCGGGCTGCCGATGGTGCCCGCGCTCGATGCGGTCAGCGATGCGCTGTCCAACCTGCTGGGTCAGGCTGCCAAGGCGCGCCCGGGTCGCCAGCATGTGCTCGATGCCGCGTATTTCGCGCGCGTCGAGGCGATCCAGTTCACCATCGCGCACGATGACGGGCAGAACTGGGAAAACTGGGAGGCGGCCGATATCGTGCTCGCCGGGGTGTCGCGCTCGTCCAAGACGCCGACCTCGATCTATCTGGCCAATCGCGGCTACAAGACCGCCAATATCCCGATCGTGGTCGAATCCCCGCCGCCTTCAGCGCTGTTTTCGCTCAACCGCCCTTTGGTCGTCGGGCTGACCACCAATCCCGAACGGTTGATCGCGGTGCGGCGCAACCGGCTGTTGTCCTTGAACCAGGCCCCCGAAACCGACTATGTCAACGATGACAAGGTGAAGGCAGAGCTGGCCTTTGCGCGGCGGATGTTTGCGGATAATGGTTGGCCGGTCATCGATGTGACCCGCAGGTCGATCGAGGAATCGGCCGCGGCGATCATCAACCTGTTCAACGAGCGCGAGGCGGCGCGCGAAAGCCGTCGCCAGGCGGGGCTGGCGGCAGATGAAGTGTAAGGACGAAAAGACATGCTGATACTCGCATCGCAGAGTGCATCACGCCGGACCATGCTGGACAAGGCCGATGTGCCCTTCACCGTTGTTGCCGCGCACATCGATGAATCGGCGATCCGCGCCTCGCTGCACGCCGAGGGCACAAGCCCACGCGATATCGCCGATGCGCTGGCCGAGGCCAAGGCGATGCGCGTGGGCACCAAGCGGCCCGAAGCGATGGTGCTGGGATCGGACCAGATCCTCGAAACGTCGACCGGCGAGATGCTGTCCAAGCCTCAGACCCCCGAAGACGCGATCCGCCAGCTCGAGACATTGTCGGGCAAGGCGCACAAATTGTGGAGCGCCGCCGTCATTGTCGAGGGCGGCCGCCCGATCTGGCGGCATGTGGAAAAGGCCGTGATGCACGTGCGCCCGCTGGGCAGCGCCTTTGTGCGCGACTATGTGGATAAGCACTGGGAATCGATCGGATACACGGTGGGTTGTTACGAGATCGAGGGCGCAGGCGCCCAGCTTTTCAGCCATATCGAGGGCAATCATTTCGCTGTCCTGGGCATGCCGCTGCTGCCGCTGCTCGGCTTCCTGCGCGAGCGCGAACTGATGCCGAGCTGATCGCAGCGTGAACCCTGTGGAAAAACCCCATGCCGCCCGTCCCTATGCGGAGGTGATCGGCGACCCGATCGCGCACAGCAAATCGCCGCTGATCCATGGCTTCTGGCTCAGGCAACTGGGTATGGACGCAGAGTATCGCACCGCGCATGTCCCCCCCGATGCGCTTGGCGCCTATATCGACAGCCGCCGCGACGATCCCTTGTGGCGCGGGTGCAATGTCACCATCCCGCACAAGCTTTCGGTGATGGAGCATGTCGCCGATCCGGGGGACGTGCGCACCAGCATCGGCGCGATGAACACCATCGCGCGCGATGCCACCGGCGCGCTGTTCGGTACCAACACCGATGCCGGGGGCTTTTATGCGCCGCTCGGCCAAAGCGATTTTACAGGCGCGAATGTCGCGGTCATCGGTGCAGGCGGTGCGGCGCGCGCGGTGCTGTTCGCGCTGTCGCGGATGGATGTCGCCAGCGTGACGATCCATGCGCGCAATGCGCTCAAGGCCATGGGGCTGCTCGCCAGCTTCGGGCTCAAGGGCCAGGTGCGCGGCATGGAGGATTCGCTGGGCGAGGTGGACCTGCTGGTCAACACCAGCCCGCTCGGCATGAAGGGCTTCGACCCGCTCAACGTCGATCTGTCGCCTTTGCCGACAAGCGCTTTGGTCTATGACATCGTCTACGCCCCGCTCGAGACCGCCTTGCTCAAACAGGCGCGCACATTGGGGCTCGACACCGTCGATGGGCTGGAAATGCTGATCGGCCAGGCTGCGCTCGCGTTCGAGATCTTCTTCGATGTCGCCCCGCCGCGTGATCACGACGACGAACTGCGCGCGCTGCTGATCGCATGACCACCCATGTCAAGCGGCTGCCTCCGCACCACCGTCACCGCCCCATGGTGCTCGGGCTGACCGGATCGATCGGCATGGGAAAGTCCGCGGTGGCCAAGATGCTCCGCGCCGAAGGGGTGCCGGTGTTCGATGCCGATGCCGAGGTGCATGTGCTGCAGGGCCCTGGTGGCGCGCTGTTGCCGGCGATCGAGGCGGCGTTTCCCGGCACCACCGGTCCGAAGGGCGTCGATCGCGCCAAGCTGGGCGCGGCGGTGTTCGGCAATGCAGGCGCGCTCAAGACGCTCGAGCACATCGTCCACCCCGCGGTCGGACGCTCGCGCGCCGCCTTCGTCCGCGCCAACCGCGCGCGGCGGATCATCGTGTTCGATATCCCCTTGCTGTTCGAGAAAGGCGGCACGCAGAATGTCGACGGCATCATCGTCGTGTCCGCCTCGCTGTGGCAGCAGCGCAAGCGGGTGATGGCGCGTGCAGGCATGACCGCGGCGCGGTTGCGGCACATCCGCCACCTGCAGATGGCCGATCATCACAAGCGTAGCCATGCCGACTGGATCATCCCCACCGGGGGGACCAAATTGGCGACGCGGCAGGCTGTGCGAAAGCTGCTGGGGAATTTGCGGTCGTCTCTTGCGCGCTGATCAAATCAGGCCAATAATGACCGGAATGAGAGAGATCATTTTCGATACCGAAACCACCGGCCTGTCCCCCGACGAAGGACACAGGATGGTGGAAATCGGGTGCATCGAGATGGTCGGGCGGATGGCCACGGGCCGCACCTTCCACGCCTTTTTCAACCCCCAGATGCCGATGCCGCCCGAGGCCGAGCGCGTGCACGGGCACTCGGACGCGTTTCTGGCGGACAAGCCGCTGTTTCACGAGCGCGCAGGCGAACTGCTGGAGTTCCTGGGCGATGCGCAACTGGTCGCGCACAATGCCGGGTTCGACATGCGCTTCGTCAATGCCGAGCTGGCGCGGATCGAGCTGCCGCCGATTCCCATGGCGCGGGTCGTCGATACCGTGGCGATGGCGCGGTCCAAGTTCCCCGGATCACCCGCCAGCCTTGATGCCCTGTGCAAGCGCTTCGGGGTCGATCGCAGCCACCGCGTGCTGCACGGCGCGCTGCTCGATGCCGAATTGCTCGCGCAGGTCTATATCGAACTTACCGGCGGGCGGCAGATCGGGCTGGGGCTGGCCGACGACAGCGATGCCGACAGTTCGGGCATTCCGGCACGGCCGCGGCTGATCCCGGCGGTCCAGCGCCCGCACCGGCTGCCCCGCCAGTTTGCCGCCACCGCCGAGGAGCTGGCGGTGCATCAGGAGTTTCTCGCCAAGATCAAGCAGCCCTTGTGGCTGTCCAAGCGTTGAACGCACATCCTCTCACGAAAGGAGGTCTGAACCCGGTCCCATAATCCCCTTCTGCGATTGCGCAGAAGCGTATCTGTCCGGCCCGCTGCGGTTGTGAACCTGTGGCTGGCCATAAAAATGGAGAACATCATGGACATTCGTATTTCAGGTCATCAGGTCGATACTGGCGAGGCACTCAAGGTGCATGTTTCCGACCGGCTCAATGCGATTGTCGAGAAGTATTTTTCCAAGGCGATATCCAGCCAGGTCACCTTCGGGCGAGGGCCTCACGACCAGTTCCAGTGCGATATCGTCACCCATGTCATGCAGGGCCTGATCCTCAAGGGCCAGGGCACCGCGCACGACGCGCATGTCGCCTTCGATGGCGCCGCCGAAAAGATCGACAAGCAGCTTCGCCGCTATATGGGCCGCCTCAAGGGCCGCCAGGAGCAGGTCCAGCACGCGCTGGCCGAGGAAGAGGCTGCCTATACCGTGTTCGATACCGGCAGCGAGGAGGAAGAGGTCGTCGATTTCCCGGTGGTGATCGCCGAAACCCGGGTCGATGTGCCCGAGGCCACCGTCTCCGATGCGGTGATGATGCTCGACCTGCGCAACACCAATGCTCTGTTCTTCAAGAACGCCGGGACCGGGCGCCACAACATGGTCTATCGCCGCGTCGATGGCTCGATCGGTTGGGTCGAACCGCAGAAATAAGCGAATAGCTGTGCGCCCGTGCACTGAGCCGCTTGGTTTTTGCGGCAATCTGGTGCATGGGCGCCCCAGATATGCGTTGGCGGGATGAGGTCAGAACCTCCCCGGCGGGAACGACGCTGGACCTGATGGACATTCATGCGTGGCGGCCTCGACAACGATCGGGGCCGCATGCCAGAATCGAGAAACTTGAATATCATGGCGTGGTTCGAACTCGACAAGCAGGCGGTGCTCATCTCTGCGCGCGTCGCCGACAAGCAGCAGGCGCTGGAACTGGCGGCGGAACAGTTCGGCCATTGCTATGGTCTGGACACCGACAAGGTGCTCTCGTGCCTGCTCGAGCGCGAGCAATTGGGCTCCACCGGCTTCGGACGACGCGTCGCGATCCCGCATGGCAAGATCGAGGGGCTGGATCATTCGGTCGCGGTGCTGCTGCGGCTGGGCAAGCCGATCGATTTCGGATCGATCGACAATCTGCCCGTCGATCTGGTGATCGCGCTCATTTCGCCCATCGCCACCGGCGCAATGCATCTGCAGGCGCTGGCGCATATCTCGCGGCTGACCCGCGATGAAAAGACGCTCGCCAAGATCAAGGGCGCCGACGATCCGGACGCCATCTTTGCGCTGGTGACCGCCGAGCTGGACCGTGACGCTGCCTGAAGCGGCGCCCGGGACCGGGGCCGAGGCGCATTATCGCGCGCTCGAGCGGCTTTACGCGGCCGCGGCGATCAACCGATTGTTCCCTTCCCGGCTGAGCATTACCGGCCAGGGTCGCGCGCGGATCGACTTCGACGTGACGCCCGAGCATTTCCACGCCGCCAGCGCTGCGCACGGCACGCTCTATTTCAAGATGCTCGACGATGCGGCCTTTTATGCGTGCAACGCGCTGGTCACCGACCGCTTCCTGCTCACCACTGCCTTCAACCTGCACTTCACCGCGCCGGTGCGCGCAGGCCCGGTCCATGCCGAGGGGCACTGGGTCAGCGGCAAAAGGCGGGTGTTCGTGGGTGAAGCCCGGCTGGTTGACAGCCATGGCGAGGAAATCGCGCGCGGCACCGGCACCTTCATGCGATCGCATATCGGCCTGTCGGGGCTTGAGGGCTACAGCCTGCCGCAGCAGACATCGTCACCGGACGCTTCGGCATGATCGAGGCGCGGCTGGCCGCGCATATCCGGATAGAGGCGCTCAAACGCCTGACCCAGGCCGCGGGCGGCTTTGCGACACTGCTCTCCAGGGGTGATCCGGTCTCGGGCGCGATCCTGATCGTGCGCACGGTGCGCGGCGGCGATAACGGCGTGCTGGAAGGCATATCGGCGCTGGATAGCGGCATCGCCTGGCAGGAAATCTGGAGCGAGGATGAGGACACCATCGCTGCCAAGGGCACACTGACCGAATATCTGGCACGTCGCAGGTCCAGGGACCCCGATATATGGGTGATTGAACTGGATGTCGCCAACCGCGCACAGTTCGACGCGATATCGGGTCAGCTTGGTTGACTCGTCAGCCCACCTGACAGAAGGGCGCGTCCACCAGAAACGCGCAGGCGGCCCGGCGGTTCCATCCGAAAATCCACGGACGGAAATTCAACAGGCAGGCACGCAGACGGGGGGAAGCCCATCGGGACCGGCCAGCAGATGCAGATCTGCCAGCATGTTGCCCTGATCAAGGTGACTCACCGCACAGTCAAAGACTTTGATGAGTACCATTCTCAAGGCCGCCAGCATGGCTGCCGTGGCCATCTACTCGATCGCCACCCTGACCTTTACCGACGCTTCAGCCGCCTTTGCATCGCCGCTGATCGCCGACATGATCCAGCCGGTTCCAGCCCAGACCAGCGATGAAACCGTTTCCGGCGCATCCGATGCCGCTGTCGAAACCGTCGCAGACGCTGAAACCGCCCCCCAGCAGATCGACACCCAGTCCGCCCAGCCGCCGCTCAGGGCCGAAAGCCTGACGCAGCTTGTGGCGATGCACGATCTTCCCGCAGATATCGACGAGGAAACCCGGTGCCTGGCAGGCGCGGTGTACTTCGAATCGAAGGGCGAAACGCTCAACGGCCAGCTTGCGGTCGCCAAGGTGGTGATTGCGCGGCGCGATTCTGGCCGCTTTGCCAGCAGCCTGTGCGGCGTGGTCTATCAGCCCAGCCAGTTCTCGTTCGTGCGGGGCGGCCGGATGCCTGCCATCCCCACCACCAGCCGTGACTGGGCCGAGGCTGTCGCCATCGCCCAGATCGCGATGAAGGACGCCTGGGAAAGCCCGGTCGAAGGCGCGCTGTTCTTCCATGCGCGTCACGTCTCCCCCGGCTGGCGCATGCAGCGCCTCGCCGCTGTCGACAATCACGTCTTCTATCGCTGATCGGCACGGCCTGTAGCGAGCGCTGCAGGCCCCTGATCGGATATTGAGAGCTAGTCCTTTGGGTCGCGAAGGACTGAGGCGGGCGCATTCATGCGTCCGCCTCGACTTTTGCCTGCCGGACGTGCAGCCTCGGCGCGTGGCGACAGGCTCAGGAGGAGGAGTGGATGACCATTCGGGAAGCGCGATGTGCGTGCGGTCAGGTCTCGGTGGAATGCCAGGGCGATCCGCAACGCGTATCGATATGCCACTGCCTCGACTGCCAGCGGCGGAGCGGAAGCGCCTTTGCGTTCCAGGCGCGCTGGCCGCAGGAGCGTGTTGCGATCACGGGAAGAACCGCATGGTGGACCAAGCAGGGCGAAAGTGGCTCCGCTGCAACGTTCACCTTCTGCGCGGATTGCGGGACGACCGTGGCGTATCGCGCCGATTCGCTGCCCGGCCTGATCGCTGTACCGGTCGGAACCTTTGCCGACCCGCTGTTTCCCGCGCCCGAATATTCGGTGTACGAACAGCGCAAGCACCGCTGGATCGCGCTCACCGCACCCGGCATGGTGCATTACGACTGATCGTTCGCAACGAAAAAAAGACCGGTGGCTTGGGGGCCACCGGTCCAGTCTCGACTTTTACCAAGGGTGGTAAACGGGTGAAAATCAGCTGCCGACGGCGATGCGTTCGCCGGCCTTGAAGCGGTCACCGGCCTCGGCGCGGGCGACGAGCGTCACGATCGCGCGCTTCGAGCTTGCCATAGTATCGGCGATGCAGGCCTGGTGGTCCATCTGCTGCTGCAGCGGGACGCGCTCGGTGACGCCGCAGACCTGCTGCGATGCGACCTTGAGACGCGATTCGAGTGCGGCGACGCCTTCAGCGCTGGCCAGGTCCAGGTCGACGAACGGCACTTCGACGCTGCGCACGATGCGGCCGTTGGCGGTTTCGACGGTCTTGACCGGGCTGGCCTGGACAGAGGCGGAAAACAGAACGGCAGCAGCGCCAGCGGCGGCCAGGGTGCGAGTGAAAATCGATGCGGTTGCGGGGGCAAACATGGGGAGGGGTCCTTTCGATGGTGCAAACTGAACAGTGACCGGCCCTGCTGGTTAAGGGGCCCATCAGGGCCGGTCCGTCTGGTTTGCCGCGGATGCCCGGCCTGGGGAGCTATGGTCATCCGCGACATGATCTGGATAGGAGATCGGTTTGCGCGGGTCGCGGGGTGCTCGACCAAATCGGCGAATGAGTCGCTCAACGACTACAAGCGTCGACGAACGACAGCGGGTCGTCGACGAATGTAACATATGCAAAGAAACTGTCACCGAATCGGTATGATCGTTTCAGCTTGACGCTAGGGAAAGTGGGAGTTCCCACACGCCCTTGTCATGTCCGCGCATGGCGGGAGTCGCGACAGGCGACAGCGGCGCGGCAGCAGAAGCCCCGTATGCGCGGGGGCGATGCGGGAGGCAGAGAGGTTTTCAAGGGCAGTGCACCGGTTCCACGTGGAACCGGTGTGCCCGGTCAGATCAAACCGGCGAGCGGGCTCGAGGGATCGGCATATTTGCGCGTGCCCATGCGGCCGGCAAGATACGCATCGCGTCCCGCCTCTACTGCAAGCTTCATCGCGCGCGCCATGCGGATGGGGTCCCTGGCTTCGGCGATCGCGGTGTTCATCAGCACGCCATCGCAACCCAGTTCCATCGCGATCGCCGCGTCCGATGCGGTGCCGACGCCGGCATCGACCAGCACCGGGACCTTGGCATTCTCGACGATCAGCCGGATGGTCACCCGGTTCTGGATGCCCAGCCCCGATCCGATCGGCGCGCCCAGCGGCATGATCGCGACCGCGCCTGCATCCTCGAGCCGCTTGGCGCCGATAGGGTCATCGACGCAATAGACCATCGGCTTGAACCCTTCCTTGGCGAGAATCTCGGTGGCGCGCAGCGTCTCGTGCATATCGGGATAGAGCGTCTTGGCCTCGCCCAGCACCTCGAGCTTGACCAGATCCCAGCCGCCTGCCTCGCGCGCCAGCCGCAGCGTCCGGATCGCGTCCTCGCCGGTGAAGCAGCCTGCGGTGTTGGGCAGATAGGTGATCTTCATCGGGTCGATGAAGTCGGTCAGCATCGGCGCGCTGGGGTCCGAGACGTTGACCCGGCGCACCGCGACGGTGACGATCTCGGCGCCCGAGGCTTCCACGGCAGCGGCGTTCTGGGCAAAGTCCTTGTACTTGCCGGTGCCGACGATCAGCCGCGAACGGAAGGTGTGGCCTGCCACCGTCCAGTTGTCGTCTGCTGCTGCATGGTCGCCGCCGCCGACGAAATGCACGATCTCGAGCCGGTCGCCTTCGCCCACCATGACATCCGCCAGCGTTGAGCGCGGCACGATCTCCAGATTGCGCTCGACCGCGACCTTGGCGGGATCAAGCCCGAGCGAAGTCACCAGAGCGGCGATGCTCTGCCCGGCGGACACGCGGCGCGGCTCGCCATTGATGTGGAGGTTGATCTGGGCGGAGGTGTGGGTGGTGCTGGTCATAGGCCGAAACTCTTGGCGCGGATGACGGGCAAAGGGCAAGTGCGAATGTTGGTGCCCGGCTTGCGCAGAACTCAGTTCTGGCGCGCGGCGCGGTAGTTGAGCAGGTGCGCGACGCTCAGCGCGGCGACGCCTGCAAGGGTGAGCGCATATTCATAGGCACTTCCGTGCGGCACGGTCATCGCCATCAGCATCGAGGCGATTCCGATCACCCCGATTGCCAGCGGCAGCCGCGCCCCGTGCGAGCGGACGCCATGGCCTAGCGCCAGCGCCGCCATGATCGCGGCAAGCGCAAAGCCGATCTCGTGCACCCAGGGGGCGAGCAGGATGCCGCCCAATGAGGCGAATCCCGCCACCAGCCAGATGCCCGCAGCGCAATGCACCATGCACAATGCCGACAGCGCAATCGCTGCAGAATCGAGCTGGCCGGACTTGGTGATACGAGACAACATGTCTGGCACATAGGTTATATGATATCATTGCGCAATGTCGCTTGAGCGCGGGATTGCAAAAACATCATGACAAGCCAAGCGGTGAGGGCAAAGCACCGACGGCGATGCCGCAGCGCAAAAAACACCTTGCAAGCGGGGCGGCGGCATCCGAAATGCGATACCATGACCAGCCTGTCGCACGCACCTGTCTCTGCCGCACGCCTGGACGCGCGCGCCGCCCCCTCGGCCATCGCCAACTGGCTGTATGGCGTGGCACTGCTGGTGTTCACCATGGTGGTGGTGGGGGGAATCACCCGGCTGACCGAATCGGGGCTCTCGATCACCGAATGGAATGTCGTCACCGGGACGCTGCCGCCGCTGAGCGAGGCCTCTTGGGTCGCCGAGTTCGAGAAGTACAAGCTGATCCCCGAATACATCGAGGTCAACGCCGGCATGACGCTGGCCGAGTTCAAGACCATCTATTTCTGGGAGTATATCCACCGGCTGCTTGGGCGCCTGGTCGGCGTCGCGTTCGCGCTTCCGTTCCTCTATTTCGCCGTGCGCCGCGCGATTCCGCAGGGTTATGGCTGGCGGCTGACCGCTCTGTTCGCACTGGGTGGACTGCAGGGCGCGGTGGGCTGGTGGATGGTGGCATCGGGCCTGTCCGAGCGCACCGATGTCAGCCATTTCCGGCTCGCGGTGCATCTGCTCAACGCCTTGTTTATCATGGCCGGGCTGATCTGGACCGCGCTCGACCTGAAGGCACTGGCGCGTGATCCCGCAGCAAGGCCGGCGCGGATGACGGGGCTCAGCCTGATCGTGATCGGCGTCTTGTTCCTGCAACTGCTGTTCGGCGCCTGGGTCGCCGGGCTCAACGCGGGTTATGCCGCCAAGAGCTGGCCGCTGATGAACGGGGCGTTCTTCCCCGTCGATGTCGACTGGTCGCAGGGGCTGGTGCATGCGCTGACGCATGACCCCTTCCTGCTGCACTTCATCCATCGCTGGTGGGCGTTCGTCGCCGTTGCCGCTTTGGTGGTGATGGGCCGCGCGGTGCGCCGGGTCGACCGGCGGATCTCGCTCGCCATCCACACCGCCTTCGGGCTGCAGATCCTGCTTGGCATCGCCACGGTGATGACCAGCGTCGATCTGCATCTGGCGGTGCTGCACCAGGCGGTGGGCGCGATCCTGGTTGCGACCACGGCGTGGGGCGCGCACCGGCTGGGCCAGCGCGATACGCTCCAACGCCAAGTGGCCGTGGCTGCATGATCGGCGACCTGCCGGGCGACGGATCGGACATCCGATTGGTCTATTGCCCCTTTGCCGACGAGGAGGAGGCGCGGACCATCGCGCGGACGGTGGTGCGCGAACAGCTTGCCGCGTGTGCCAACATCATGGCCCCTGCCCTTGCGATCTGCCACTGGCAGGGCGAACTCACCGAAACCGCCGAGGTCCCGGTGCTGTTCAAGACCGCACTGCCCCAGTCCAAGGCGCTGGTCGCGCGGATTGTCCATCTGCACAGCTATGACGAGCCCGCGGTGCTGGTGCTGCCGGTGGACTATTGTCCGCCCAGCTTCCGTGCCTGGGTGCTGGGCCAGACGCTGGCGATCGACTGATGCTGGCGGGCGCGCTGCTGCTGCTCGCCCAGCCCGACGCTGCCCTTGCTGCCCCTCCCGAATCGCCCCCCTGCCCCGCAGCCACAATCACCTTCGCGCCGCCGCTTGACACCCCGCTCGTGCTGATCCGCAGGATCGAGCGTCCGCTGGCGAACGGAATCTTCATCCAGACGGTCACCTACGCCGTGTCCTTCACCCATTCGGGCCGCGGGTATCGGATGCGCTGGCAGCAGACCGGACAGCAGGTCGAGGCTCCGTCCGAATTGCTGCGGCTGCTCTCGCTCGAAGGCGAAAGCGCGGCTGACGAGATTCTCGACTTCACGATCGATGCAGGCGGCACGCTGCTGGGAGTGACCGAATCGCCTGACGCGCCCGAGCGACTCAGGCAGGCGATCGATCGCCTGCGCAGCGATCCCGCGCTGGTTGCGCGGCCGGAGCGCGAGCAAGTGGCGATCGCGGCGGTCCTCGATCGGCTCGCGGCGCTGCCCCCTCCCGAGCGTGCCGGGGTGCACATGGTCAAGGCATCGCGGCTGCTGATGCTGGCCGGACGCCCGTGCCGCTCGGGGCAGCTGACCTCGGCCGATGGCGCGCGCTTTCGCCTGGGATCGCTCACCGGTGAAACCCTCGGTTTTTCAAGCGCGCAGGACGAAACCCGGCCCGATGGCGCGCAGCTTTCCACCAGCATTGCCGGCACGCTGTCCTTGCGCAGCGGGCTGGTCGAAAACCAGGATCGGCGCATGACCAGCACGGTCGAGGGCACCAGCCGCTTGTTCCGCGAATCGCTCACGCTGGAGGCGCCGGCGACCGACCCCGGATAAGGAAGGTATCATTTTACCTCTTTGCAATCCCCCCAAAATGCTTGACTAAACGGGCCCTCATCGTCATTAGCCGCGCTTCGCTCAGGCCGATAAAGGCCTGTTCGTTTCATAGAAACGTGTCAGCCGACCGGCGGGCGGCCCGATCAGGGCCCGTCAGATGCCTGGCTGATGTTTTGGAAGGTTGAAGGCCATGAAGGCTTTGCTCAAGACCACCAAGTCGATCAAACCGGCGGACGTGGAAAAGAAGTGGCATATTATCGATGCCGACGGACTGGTGGTCGGCCGCGTTGCGGTGATCATCGCCAACATCCTGCGCGGCAAGCACAAGCCGAGCTACACCCCGCACGTCGATTGCGGTGACCATGTCATCGTCATCAACGCCGGCAAGGTGGTGTTGACCGGCAACAAGCGCGACAAGAAGGTCTATTACAAGCACACCGGCTATATCGGTGGCATCAAGGAAGTGACCGCAGCCAAGGTGCTCGACGGCCGCTTCCCCGAGCGCGTGCTTGAAAAGGCGGTGGAACGCATGGTTCCCCGTGGTCCTCTGGGCCGCCAGCAGATGCGCAACCTGCATCTCTTTACCGGCACCGAACATCCGCATAACGGCCAGCAGCCCGAAGCGCTCGACGTTGCCTCGCTCAACCGCAAGAACAAGGTGGGTGCATAATGTCTGATACCGTGCAATCCCTGTCCGATCTCAAGGACATCGCCGCCGACGTCGAAACCCCGATCAACCCCGCCCACACCGGCGGTGGCGGCGCGCCGGCTCCGATCCGCGAGCAGGAACTGGACAAGCAGGGCCGTGCCTATGCCACCGGTCGCCGCAAGGACGCCGTGGCCCGCGTGTGGCTGAAGCCCGGCACCGGCAAGATCATCATCAACAAGCGCGACCAGGAAGTGTACTTCGCACGCCCCACGCTGCGTCTGGTGATCAACCAGGTGTTCGACATCACCGATCGTCGCGGCCAGTACGATGTCATCTGCACCGTCAAGGGTGGTGGTCTTTCGGGCCAGGCCGGCGCCGTCAAGCACGGCATCAGCCAGGCGCTCAGCAAGTACGAGCCCACGCTGCGCAGCGCAGTCAAGTCGGCCGGGTTCCTGACCCGCGACAGCCGCACCGTCGAGCGCAAGAAGTACGGCAAGGCCAAGGCGCGCAAGAGCTTCCAGTTCTCGAAGCGCTGATCTGGTCCTGGCTCCGGGCTCTTTTGGGGCCTGGCGCCTACCGGCTTTGAATTCACACGGGGTGATCGCCCCCATGGCAGTGCCCTTGTGGCGCGGATCATGGGCAAGCGGTCACCCCGTTGTGCGTCTGGCGGGTGCAAAACCGCACAGCAGCGCTTGCGCACCGGGCGTGCAGCCGCTAATGGCGACGGCCTGCCCGCACAGGAGTGTAGCTCAGCTGGTAGAGCGTCGGTCTCCAAAACCGAATGCCGGGGGTTCGAATCCCTCCACTCCTGCCAGCGGCCCTTCCCCGGCTTTCTGAATCCCGCGAGTTTCTGAATCCCCTTGCCTCTGCGGCTTGGCGCGGTTATGGGGCTGTCTTTCTCCGACAGGGTGCATATATCGTGTTTCAGCCGGGCAAGGCTGGCGGCGATGTGCCTGCAGCATGATGATGCCCCGCGAATCGGAAACAGGAAAGTTAGACGGCCATGGCCACTGAGCGCAAGAAGACCAGTCCCGGCGAGTTCGTGAACCAGGTGAAGACCGAGGCGTCGAAGGTCGTGTGGCCGAGCCGCCAGGAAACCATCACCACCGCCATCATGGTGTTCATCCTGATGACGATCCTGGCGATCTTCTTCCTGGCAGTCGATTCGGTGTTCGGTGCCATCGTGAAATGGCTGCTCACGCTTGCATGATCGCGGCGGCCTGATTTTGCTTGGCTGATTATTGAAAGAGAACTGAATGTCGCGCTGGTACATCATTCACGCTTATTCGGGCTTTGAAAACAAGGTCCGCGACGCGATTCTCGCCGATGCCGAGCGCATGGGCCTGTCGGCTCTGGTCGAACAGGTAGAGGTGCCCACCGAAACCGTGACCGAAGTCCGCCGCGGCAAGAAGGTGCAGACCGAGCGCAAGTTCTTCCCCGGCTATGTGCTGGCCAAGCTGGCGATGACCGATGACGTCTATCACGTCGTCAAGAACACGCCCAAGGTCACCGGCTTTCTGGGCCCCAACGGCAAGCCGCAGGCGATCAGCGACGCAGAGGCTGCCCGCATCCTCAACACCAAGGAAGAAGCCGCCAACGCCCCGCGCCAGCGCATCGATGTCGATTACGAGATCGGCGATTCGGTCAAAGTGCTCGAAGGCCCGTTCGCGAGCTTCAACGGCATCGTCGAGGAGCTCGATTTCGACAAGGCCCGCGTCAAGGTCTCGGTCTCGATCTTCGGCCGTGCAACACCGGTCGATCTCGACTTCGAGCATGTCGAACTGGCGAAATAAGGTCGCATAGGATTTATCCTCTCCCTTTACGGGAGAGGATACGCAGCCTTGGCAGCGTGCTGCCTAGGCGAAGTTGGAGAGGGCTTCGGCGCACCGGTCGTGCTCCCAGCCGTCTCCCTGCTTCACTTCGTGAAGCTGTCCCTCTCCCGTAAAGGGAGAGGGTTTAGTGCGGGAGACAGGCCTTAAAACCTGTTGTCTGACCGCTTAATTTGAGGGCATCCGGCATCCGCCGCTCGCCCGACAGAATGAAGGAGTGCCATCGTGGCAAAAAAGATTGAAGGCTATATCAAGCTGCAGGTGCCTGCGGGCTCTGCCAACCCCTCTCCGCCGATCGGCCCGGCTCTGGGTCAGCGCGGCGTGAACATCATGGAATTCTGCAAGCAGTTCAACGCTGCGACGCAGGAGGTCGAAAAGGGCACCCCGCTGCCCACCGTGATCACCGTGTTCGGCGATCGCAGCTTCACGTTCGTCACCAAGACCCCGCCTGCCAGCTATCTGATCAAGAAGGCTGCCAACCTGAAGAGCGGATCGAAGCTGCCGGGCAAGGAAAGCGCCGGAACCATCAAGCGTTCGCAGCTGGCGGAAATCGCCCAGGCGAAGATGGCCGACCTCAATGCCAACGACATTGAAGCGGCAACGAAGATTATCGAAGGCTCGGCGACGTCGATGGGCCTTGAAGTGGTGGAGGGCTGATTATCATGGCAAAAGTGACCAAGAAGGCAAAGGCCCTCTCCGCCAAGCTCGATGCTGAAAAGCTGTACGGCGTCGACGAAGCCATCAAGACCATCAAGGAACTGGCGACGTCGAAGTTCGACGAAACCATTGAAGTCGCGCTGAACCTGGGCGTCGACCCACGTCACGCCGACCAGATGGTCCGCGGTGTCGTGTCGCTGCCCTCGGGCACCGGCAAGGACGTGCGCGTTGCCGTGTTCGCTCGCGGCGACAAGGCCGATGCGGCTCTCGCCGCTGGTGCCGAGCGCGTCGGTGCCGAAGACCTGATGGAAGAAATGCAGAACGGCAAGGTCGATTATGACCGCGTCATCGCCACCCCCGACATGATGGGTGTGGTCGGCCGTCTGGGCAAGCTGCTGGGTCCCAAGGGCCTGATGCCGAACCCGAAGCTGGGCACCGTCACCCCGAACGTCGCTGAAGCGGTCAAGGCTGCCAAGGGCGGCCAGGTCGAATTCCGCGTCGAAAAGGCCGGTATCATCCACTCGGGCATCGGCAAGGCGAGCTTCACCGATGAGGCGCTGCGCGCGAACTTCGATGCGTTCGTCGAAGCCATCGTGCGTGCCAAGCCCTCGGGCTCCAAGGGCAAGTACCTGCGCAAGATCTCGGTCAGCTCGTCGATGGGCCCCGGCCTGAAGGTGGACCTGTCGGAAGTGCACGCAGGCTGATCGTCACACTCTGCTGTTAAAAGCCTAAATCAGGGGCCGGGGGGAACCTCGGCCCCTTTTTGGTGTCTGGCTTTCACAGACCCCCACATCCGCCCGCTGGAGCTTCCCTGATGACCCTCGATCTGCACATCACGCTCACCTATGACATGGATGTGCCGACCGATATCCTGCTGCAGGTCGAGGCCGCCGCGATCCCCGAACAACGGATCGAATGGGCGCATATCGAGGCATCGCGGTGCGAGCATTTCGTCCGCGTGGCGGCGCTGGACGGAATCGGCGACCGGATCTGGCTGCGCACCAGCGGCAGGCTCAGCATCGACTACCGGGCCCGGATGACGGTGCTGCGCGATCTGGTCGATGTCGCAACGCTGCCGCAGATGCCGCTGCACCAGCTGCCCGGCGAAACCGTGCAGTATCTGTTCGATTCGCATTATTGCCCCGCCACCAAGTTCCACAGCTTCGTCGACACCGAATTTGGCGAGCTGCAGGGCGGCGCGCGGATCGCGGCGATGCGCGACTGGATCACCGAACATTTCGTGTATGAGTCCGGCTCGTCGGACGGAACCACCACCGCGCTCGACAGCTTCGTGATGCGCCATGGCGTCTGCCGCGATTATGCGCATGTCATGATCGTGCTCGCACGCGCCTGCTCGATCCCGGCGCGGTTCGCCAGCGTCTACGCGCCCGATGTCACCCCGCCCGATTTCCACGCGGTCGCAGAAGTGTTCCTTGCAGATCCCTCGGGCGTTGGCGGCTCGTGGCATCTCATCGACCCCACCGGGATGGCAACCGCCGCCGATATGGTGAAGATCGGCGTCGGCCGCGACGCGCTCGACGTCGCCTTCCTCACCGCTTTCGGCACGGTGGTGCTGGTCGAGCAGAACGTCAGCGTGACAAGGGCTGAATAGCCCAATGCCGTCATTCCCGCGAACGCGGGAATCCCGCTTCGGAGGGACGGTGGCGCAGAAGCGGGACCCCCGCCTGCGCGGGGGTGACGGAAAACCGGTGGGTTAGGGATGGTTTCCGCGTGAGCGCGACGGCAAACCATGCCACCCGCCTTGACTCTGCGCCCCCACCTGCTATTGGCCCGCCCTGACCGGTAACGCCGCAAGGCCGCGCCGATCGCCGTCCGAGACAGTTGGTGCGGGGGATTTGCTCCGCTTAATGTCCAGCCTAGACGGGGATATGTTTTTCACTGCTCCTGATCTGATCAGGACAGACGCTGCCATTTTCGCCCCTCCAATCGGATCGGGGCAACGGCTCGGCAAACACCCCCACGGACTGATCTGCAGTGCTTGACCCCCACAAGGGCAAGGGCGCTGCGCAATGAACCGGGCGCACCGGCGGGCAGTGCACACTGTATGTTCGATGCGCTCATGTGGAAGGAGACCAGCATGGATCGTGCTGATAAAAAAGCCGCTGTTGCCTCGCTGAACGCAACCTTCGGTGAAGCCGGTGTGGTGGTGGTGACCCGTAATCTGGGTCTGACCGTTGCCAAGTCGACCGAGCTTCGCACGAAGATGCGCGCAGAAGGCGCCAGCTACAAAGTCACCAAGAATCGCCTGGCCAAGCTGGCTGCGGTGGGCACTCCCTATGAGTCCATCGCCGACCTGCTGACCGGACCGATTGCCCTTGCCACCTCGACCGATCCGGTCGCGGCTGCAAAGGTTGCGGTGAACTTCGCCAAGGACAATGAAAAGCTTGAGATTGTCGGCGGCGCAATGGGTGACACGGTTCTGGATGCCGAAGGTGTCAAGGCGCTTGCCTCGATGCCCTCGCTCGACGAACTGCGCGCCAAGATCATTGGTCTCGTCAATGCCCCGGCAACCAAGGTTGTCCAGGTCATTCAGGCACCGGCTGGGCAGCTTGCCCGCGTGTTCGGCGCCTATGCGACCAAGGAAGACGCATAAGCTTTTCAAACTTCGTCGCGTCTCGCCTGTCCGGGCGGATGCGGCACCTATCATGATTTAGAACTGGAGACTTAAAATGGCAGATATCGCAAACCTGGTCGAAGAACTCTCGAAGCTGACCGTTCTTGAAGCCGCTGAACTCTCGAAGGCCCTCGAAGAAGCATGGGGCGTTTCGGCCGCCGCTGCTGTCGCTGTTGCCGCGCCTGCTGGCGCTGCTGCACCGGTTGCTGAAGAGCAGACCGAATTCGACGTCATCCTGACCGGCGACGGCGGCAAGAAGATCCAGGTCATCAAGGAAGTCCGCGCCATCACCTCGCTCGGCCTGACCGAAGCGAAGACCCTGGTGGAAAGCGCTCCCAAGGCGATCAAGGAAGGCGTCAGCAAGGCTGAAGCCGAAGACATCAAGGCGAAGATCGAAGCAGCCGGCGGCACCGTCGAGCTCAAGTAATCTTCTGCTCCTGCGGCTTCATGCCGCAGGGATGAACGAAAAGGGCGGTCTGCTTCGCGCAGGCCGCCCTTTTTCGTGTCTTTCCTCTTTTTCGTCACCCCCGCGCACGCGGCGGTCCCGCTTGTGCGCTGTCGTTTCGGCAGTAGCGGGATTTCCGCTTTCGCGGGAATGACGAGAGGTCAGCTGCGCAGCAGCTCGTTGATTCCGGTCTTCGAACGCGTCTGCGCATCGACTGTCTTGACGATCACCGCGCAATAGAGCGACGGGCCGGGCGAGCCATCGGGCAGCGGCTTGCCGGGCATCGATCCGGGGACGACCACCGCATAGGGAGGCACCTTGCCGTAATGCACTTCGCCGGTGGCGCGGTCGACGATCTTGGTCGACGAACCCAGATACACGCCCATCGAAAGCACCGCGCCCTCGCCGACGATCACGCCCTCGGCGACTTCGGAGCGCGCGCCGATGAAGCAGTTGTCCTCGATGATCACCGGGCCCGCCTGCAGCGGCTCGAGCACGCCGCCGATGCCGACGCCGCCCGAGATGTGGACGTTGCGGCCGATCTGCGCGCAGCTGCCCACGGTGACCCAGGTGTCGACCATCGTGCCTTCACCGACATGCGCGCCGATGTTGACGAAGCTGGGCATCAGCACCGCGTCCTTGGCGATGAACGCGCCGCGGCGGACGATCGAGCCGGGCACCGCGCGGAAACCCGCTGCCTTGAACTCGTCGGCCTGCCAGCCGTCGAATTTGCTGGGCACCTTGTCCCACCAGTGCGCGCCGCCGGGGCCGCCGCTGATTTCTGCCATCGGGTTCAAACGGAACGAGAGCAGCACCGCCTTTTTGAGCCACTGGTTGACCTGCCAGCCGCCCTTGCCGTCGGGCTCGGCGACGCGCGCCACGCCGCTGTCGAGCAGCGCGATGGCTTCAGCGACATCACGGCCCACCGCGCTGCCGGGGCTGGTGTCGAGGCTGTCGCGGCCGTCCCAGGCGGCTTCGATGCGGGTCTGGAGTGTGTCGGTCATCGGGCAGTCTCCTGTGTCAGCGCGGTGAGCCACTCGCCCAGCGCGCTTATCTCATGGTCGATAAAGTCGTGTTCGGCCTCATGCGTGCCGCCATCCGATCCGTTGTTCATCCACACCGTAGTCATGCCCAGCAGCTTGGCGGGCTTGAGGTTGCGCGCGAGATCATCGACGAAAAGCGCCGCTGCAGGATCGATCGCGAGGCTGTCGACCAGGCTTGCATAGGCTGCGGCATGCGGTTTGGGCTGGTATTGCGTTGCGTGGATGTCGTGGATTGCCTCGAACTGGTCGCGCAGGCCGAGCCGGTCGAGCACGCGGCCTGCATAGGTCACGTCGCCGTTGGTGAAGATCAGCTTGCGCCCGGGAAGTTGCGCCAGCCCTGCTGCGGTAACCGGGCAGGGCTCGATGCGGCCCATGTCGATATCGTGGACATAATCGAGGAAATGGTGCGGATCGACGCCGTGGTCGAGCATCAGCCCGGCCAGCGTGGTGCCGTGCTGGTAATAATAGTCTTTCTGGATGCGCCGCGCCTCGACCAGATCGACCTGCATCAGATCGGCGACATACGCCCCCATGCGCTCGTCGATCAGCGCGAACAGGTCCGTCTCCGCCGGGTAGAGCGTGTTGTCCAGATCGAAGATCCAGGTGCGGACGTGATCGAAGGGCGGGCGCATGATGGAATTGCGCCTAGACCGGCGCGGGCGCGTCGGCAAGCCGCCATTCGGCCTGGACGTCCGCGTCCTGCTCGTGCGCGATGCGGGCAGCGCGCTCCGCCTCCCAGCGCGCCGAGTCGAGCTCGGCCAGCGCCCACACCGCCGCGCCGCGTACCACCGGGTCGGCATCGTCGAGCAGCGCCACGACCGCCGGGGCCAATGCCGGATCCCCGCTGTTGCCCGCCGCCACGGCCGCATTGCGCACCATCCGCACCCGCCCGCTGCGCTTGATCGGTGATCCGGAGAACACAGCGCGGAACTGCGCATCGTCGAGCGCGAGCAGATCGGCGAGCGAGGGCGCGGCAAGCTCGGCGCGCGGCAGGAACGCCTGGTTGCGGTGCGCGGCATCGGCAAACTTGTTCCACGGGCAGACCGCCAGGCAATCGTCGCAGCCATAGACATGGTTGCCGATGCCAGCGCGCAATTCGGCGGGGATGGGTCCGGCATGCTCGATCGTGAGATACGAGATGCAGCGTCGCGCATCGAGCCTGTAAGGCGCGGGAAAAGCGTTTGTCGGGCAGACGTCCTGGCAGGCGGTGCACGATCCGCAAAGGTCGGCGCTCGCACCGCTCGGCGCGAGTTCGAGCGTGGTGTAGATCGCGCCCAGGAACAGCCAGCTACCATGCTCGCGGCTGACGAGATTGGTGTGCTTGCCCTGCCAGCCCAGCCCCGCCGCCATCGCCAGCGGTTTTTCCATCACCGGCGCGGTATCGACGAACACCTTGACCTGAACGTCGTCGCTTTGCTCGACCAGCCAGCGCGCGAGCGCCTTGAGCGCGGTCTTGACCGTCTTGTGATAATCGCCGCCCTGCGCATAGACCGATATCCGCCCTAGGCCCGGATGCTCGGCGAGCGCGAAGGGATCGCGACCGGGCGCATAGCTCATCCCCAGCATGATCACCGATCGGACATCGCTCCACAGGGTGGCCGGGTCTGCGCGCTGGTCGCTGCGCGCCTCCATCCACAGCATGTCGCCATGGCAGCCCTTGGCGAGCCAGTCTTGCAGCCGCGCGGCAGTCTGCGGCCCCAGGCTCGCGGGCGCAATCGCGCAATCGGCAAAGCCCAGCCGCGCGGCCTCAGCTGCAATGTCCGCCTCAAGGTTTTTCTTGCCGCTAACCATATTTGTCCGCTACCCGATTAAGGCCTTTCCACCAAGACCGATGGGCTATCCGTTGACCCCGCCCAAAACCCCAATGCCCAAGGACCAGCCGTGACCGCCAATGCCATCGAAGCGCGCGGGCTGGTCAAGATCTTCGGGCGTCAGCGCGCGGTCGACGGGGTGGACCTCACCGTTCCTGCCGGCAGCATCTTCGGCATCCTGGGACCCAATGGTGCAGGCAAGACCACCACCTTGCGGATGCTGCTGGGCATCGTCGATCCGGACGAGGGCACGCGGACATTGCTGGGCACCGATCATCCGCTCGATGTCGCCAAGCGCGTGGGCTATCTACCCGAGGAGCGCGGGCTGTATCCTTCGATGAAGGCCTATGACGCGATCGCCTTCATGGGCGCGCTGCGCGGACTGCCGCTCGCAGAGGGGCGCAAACGGGGCAGGGCGATGCTCGAGGAGCATGGCCTGGGCAAGGCGGCCGACAAGGAAGTGCGCACGCTCTCCAAGGGCATGGCGCAGACGGTCCAACTGCTCGGCACCCTGGTGCACGATCCCGAGCTGATCGTGCTCGACGAGCCGTTCTCGGGGCTCGACGCGCTCAACCAGGCCAAGCTCGAGCGGCTGATCCGCGCGCAGGCCGACAAGGGCGTCACCGTGATCTTTTCCACGCATGTCATCGCACATGCCGAACGGCTGTGCGAGCGTATCGCGATCATTGCCGGCGGCAAGGTGCCGTTCACCGGATCGGTGTCCGAGGCGCGCGACCGGTTGCGCCCGCAGGTGCGGCTGGAGACGCGGTCGCTCGACGGGCCATGGCGCGCGGCGCTGCCCGCCGATGCCGCGCCTGAGGGGCATTTCTGGCATTTCACGCTTCCCGAAACCGGGGTCGAGCCCTTGCTGCGCGCGCTGATCGAAGGCGAGGCGGGGATCCAGTCGCTGTCGATCGAACGCCCCGGGCTGCACGATGCCTTTGTCGCGATCGCAGGCGCCGATGCCGCGCGACAGCTTGAGGAAGAAGCGCTGCAGGAGGGTTCCGATGCCTGAACTTTTGCGCGCTGCCTGGGTGATCGCCAGGCGCGATTTCGCCGCGATCATCTTTTCCAAGGCGTTCTTCTTCTTCCTGCTCGGCCCGGTCTTTCCGCTCGCGATCGGCATTGCGGCGGGCAGCATCGGCGGGCAGGTCGCACGCGATATCGACCGGCCCAGCTTCGCGCTGGTGATGTCCGCTCCCGATTCAGAGGCTGCGCTGGCGGCGCGCACCGCACTCGCCACGCAACTGGGCGAGGGCAGGGTGCCGGTGCTGGTGGCGCGCCAGGCCGAGCAGCCCGAACGCCTGCTCGATGCGACACAGGACACCCGCTTTCTGGGCGTGCTCACCGGAAGCCTCGCAGACCCGCAGCTGATCGGCACCGCAGCCGAGATCGAGCGTTGGCAGGGTCCGCTAGAGCTGCTGGTCGAGCGCGCGCGCGCCGGGCAGGCGGCAAAGCCCGCAAAGCTTGAGACTCGCGCGGTCGCGCAAAGCTCGGGCGCGCAGGAGCAGGGGCGTCTAGTCACCGCGCAGGTCGGTCAGGCCCTGCTGGTGCTGCTCACCATGCTGCTGGCCGGCATGGTGCTCTCCAATCTGGTCGAGGAAAAGACCAACAAGATCATCGAGATCCTCGCGGCCGCCGTGCCGATCGATGCGATCTTTCTGGGCAAATTGTTCGCGATGCTGGGCATGGCGCTGATCGGCATCGCCTGCTGGGCGGGGCTGGCGGTGATTGCGATTCTGGCGGCGGGCAACGGCATGCCGCAGCTGCCCGCGCCCGCGACCGGATGGCCTTTGTTCCTGGGCCTTGGCGTTGCCTATTTCGCGATGGCCTATCTGCTGCTGGGATCTTTGTTCCTCGGCATCGGCGCGATGGCGACCACGGTGCGCGAGGTGCAGACGCTGTCGATGCCCGCGACGATGGGGCAATTGCTGTTCTTCTTCCTCGCGTCCTATTCGGTCACCCGGCTGGGCGAACCGATCGAGATCTTTGCAGCGGCGTTCCCGTTCAGCTCGCCTTTCGCGATGCTGGCGCGCGCGGCGCAGGAGCCCGATGTGCTGCAGCATCTGCTGGCCCTGGGCTGGCAGGCGGCGTGGGTGCTGCTGCTGATCCGCTTCGGCGCGCGGCTGTTCCGGCGCAATGTGCTCAAATCGGGCGGCGGCGCAAAGCGCGGGCTGATCGCCGGGCTGATGGCGAAACCCTGAACGACACTGGCCCTGAAACGCAAAAGGGCCGCGCATCGCTGCACGGCCCTTTGGTGATCTGTGCCTTGTGGGCGATCAGTACATGTGCTGGCCGCCGTTGATCGACAGCGTCGATCCGGTGACGAACGCGGCTTCCTCGGCGGTGAGGAAGACGACGCCGCGCGCGATTTCCTCTGCCTGGCCCAGACGTCCGACCGGGATCTGCGCCACGATCTTGTCCATCACGTTCTGCGGAATGGTCGAGAGCATTTCGGTGGCGATATAGCCCGGCGCGATCGCGTTGGCGGTGACGCCATAGCGCGCGCCTTCCATCGCCAGCGACTTTGTGAACCCGTGGATGCCCGATTTGGCAGCGGCATAGTTGACCTGGCCGATCTGGCCGCCCTGGCCGTTGACCGATCCGATGTTGACGATGCGGCCCCAGCCGCGGGTGCGCATGCCGGGGAAGCACGCCTTGGCCATGTTGAAGCAACCGGTGAGGTCGACGCGGATCACCTCGTCCCACTGCTCCCAGGTCATCTTCATCATCGTCGCGTCGCGGGTGATGCCGGCATTGTTAACCAGGATGTCGACAGGGCCGTGATCGGCTTCGATCTTGGCGACCGCATCCATGCTCTGCTGGTGGTCACCGACATCCCATTTCTGCACAGCGATACCGGTCCGCTTGGAAAAGGCGCTGGCGGCTTCGTCATTGCCACCGTAGCTGGCGATAACCCGTGCGCCTGCATCCTTGAGCGCCAGGCTGATCGCCTCGCCAATGCCGCGCGTTCCGCCGGTTACGATTGCAATTCTGCCCATGCATACTCTCCTGTCTCGCCCGTGAATCAAGGCTTTCGCGGCCACACTAGGAAGCCGCGGCAGGCAAGACAAGTTGACGCTCGCGAAAAGCGTGGGCGCGGTGGGTGTACGATCTCGTCATTCCCGCGAACGCGGGAATCCCGCTTCTGCACAAACGGCTTCACAAAAGCGGGACCCCAGCGTTCGCGGGGGTGACGGCGATGAAGCTAGCCCAATGCTCAACGAAAAGGGGCGGCACCCTATGGTACCGCCCCTTGTCCGTTTTCGCCCTGAGCCGCCCTTACTTCGTGCGCAGGCGTACCGGCAGGAACTGCGGTTGGCCGGTGCGGCGCTGGACGCGCAGCAGCACGGCTTCGCGGTTGGCAGCGCGCGCCTCGGCGATCACCCGGTCGACATCCGCTCCGGTCGCGACCGGACGGTTGTTGATCGAGAGGATCACGTCACCGCGGCGGATGCCCTTGGTCGCGGCATCGCCCGAAGGATCGACCGCGGCCACAACGACACCCTTGAGCTCGGGCGGAACGCCGATCTGCCGCGCGATCTGCGGGGTCAGTTCGGTCACCGCCATGGCCAGCGCCTGGCGGGTGGCCTGCTCGCTAACCTGTTCGTCCTGATCGGAGAAGTCTTCGGCAGCTTCGGGGTTGAACGCCTGTGCGTTGAGCTCCTCTTCGCTCGGACGCTTGCCGACCGTGGCGGTCAGCGTCATCCGCTCCCCGTTGCGCACCACCACGACGGGGATACGCTTGCCCGGGGCGGTGTTGGCGACGATGAACGACAGCGTCTGATCGGGAGTCACGTCCTTGCCGTCGACCGACACCACGACATCGCCGGCCTTCAGCCCGGCCTTCTCCGCCGGTTCACCCGGTTCGACGCGCTGGATGAACTCGCCGCGCTTCTTGGGCAGGCCCAGCGAGGCGGCAAGATCATCGGTCAGCGGCGTGATGCCGACGCCCAGATAGCCGCGCTCGATCGCGGTTCCGCTGCGCAGCTTCTCGACGATGGGTGCGGCGACTTCGGCAGGGATCGCAAAGCCGATGCCGACGCTGCCGCCGGTGGGCGAGATGATCGCGTTGTTGATGCCGATGACGTTGCCGTTGAGGTCGAACATCGGGCCACCCGAATTGCCCCGGTTGATCGCGGCGTCGGTCTGCAGATAGCGGTCATAGGCGCCGCCCTGGCCGGTGTTGCGATAGACCGCCGAGATGATTCCCGAGGTCACCGTACCGCCCAGGCCGAAGGGGTTGCCGATCGCGAGGATCCAGTCGCCGACACGCGCCTTGGTCGAATCGCCAAAGCGCACGAACGGGAAGGGCCTGGTGCCCGAGATCTTGAGCACGGCAAGGTCCGACTGCGGATCGCGGCCGATCAGCCGGGCGGGGTATTCGGTGCCGTCGGGCATGGTCACGGTGATCGATTCGACCGAGGCATTGCCTTCGGCTGCGATCACGTGGTTGTTGGTGACGACATAGCCATCGGCCGAGATGATGAAGCCCGATCCCAGCGACTGCGCCTCGCGGGTGCCGCCACCACCACCGCCTTCGGGCGCGCCGAACAGGCCGCCGAACGGGGTTCCGGCAAAGGGATTGTTGGCCACGCGCACCCGCTGGCGGGTGGAGATGTTGACCACCGCAGGTTGCAGCTGTTCGGTGAGGTCAGCAAAGCTCATCGGCGCGCCGGGGCGCGGGGCGGCTGCCATCATCGCGCTCTGGTCGTTCTGGGCGACCTGCGCGCCCAGTGGCTGGCCGGTGGCCAGCACGACGGCGCTGCCACCGAGCAAAAGGGCTGACGTCACTGCATAAGCGTATCGCACGTGTGATTCCTCTTCATGTCTTAAGACGCGACCACCGGCTTCCCCAGAACACCGACAAGCCGGTGCAAAACCTTGGTACGTCCGGTTTGCAACCCGCGCCTGAACGCAGATTGAATGATGCGGCGCATCAGGTGCGCCGCACCGGTTTAGCGATTACCCCGACCCTGGAATTCGCGCAGATATTCGTTGTTGGGCGACAGGATGATCGAGGTTTCGCCCGATCCACCCAGGAACGTCCGTTCATAGCTCTGCATTGCACGGTAGAATTCATAGAAGGACGCATCCTTGCCAAAGCTGTTGGCATAGGTACGCGATGCGGATGCATCGGCCTCGGCGCGGATGATCTGCGCGTTCTTCTGGCCCTGCGCGGTGATGGTGCGTGCTTCCTGCTCGCGCGCGGTGCGCATCCGCTGAAACGCGCTCTGCAGCGGGGTGCCCTGCGGCAGGTCGGCGCGCTTGATCTGCACGTCGACGATCTGCGCGCCGTACTGCGATGCGATGCGGTCAAGCCCGGCCTGGATGCGGTCCATGATGCCGCCGCGCTCGGGGCTCAGCAAGGCTGCAAACTGGCGCTTGCCCAGCTCGTTGCGCAGCGCCGATCCCAGGATCGGGCGAAGCTCAGCAGCGACGCGCTCGACGCTTCCGGCAGAGACGTACATCCGCTCGGGGTCGACGATCCGGAAGCGCGCATAGGCATCGACCTCAAGCCGCAACTGGTCGGTGGAGAGCACCTGCTGCTGCTCCATCTCGACCGCGATCACGCGCTTGTCGACCCAGACGATCTGTTCGGCAAACGGGATGCGCGCGATGAGGCCCGCGCCGGTCTGGCCGAATTCCTCGTTCTCGCGATAGACGTTGAAGGTGCGCACCGGCTGTCCGAAGCGGACGATCACCGCCTGCTTGGTTTCGGGCACCACCGCGACCGAACTTGCCAGCACGATCAGCAGCAATGCGAGCAGGCCGAGCAGCAGCATCGGGCGTTGCATCATCGATCCCATCAGCGTGCCTCCCCGGTCGCTGGCACAGGCGGCGCAGGGGTCGCTTCCACCCGCTTGCGCAGTTCCGGCAGCGGCAGATAGGGGACGACATTGCCCGGTTCGATGATCGTCTTGTCAAGCTTGGACAGTACCCGCTCCATGGTTTCGTAATACATGCGCCGACGCGTCACTTCGGGCGCCATGCGGTATTCCTCGTAGACCTTATCGAACGCGGCGGCCTCGCCCTGCGCGGCAGCGGTGAGCTGCTGGGCATAAGCGCGCGCCTCGTTGAGGAAGGTCTGTGCTTCCTGCTGCGCGGCGGACACCGCCTTGAACGCTTCGTTGACGGCTTCGGGCGGGTCGGCCTTCTTGATCGCGACGCCTTGCACCTGAATGCCCGAGCGATAGCCGTCGAGCAGCTCCTTCATCCGCTGCTCAACCTTCTGCTCGACCTCGATACGGCCAGGGCCGATCGCATCATCGAGCGTCACTTCGGCCACGCTGGCGCGCATCGCGGCTTCTGCCGCCTCGCGGATGGTCGCTTCAGGATCGGCCAGCTGGAACAGGTAAAGCGTGGGGTCCTTGATCGTCCAGCGCACCGAATAGGCAAGGTCCACCAGGTTCTGGTCGCCGGTAAGGATCAGGTTTTCCTGCGTGCCTGCGGCGGGGATATCGATGGTGCGGATGTTCTGGACATCGACGACCTCGAACGATTCCACCGGCGAGGGCAGCGTCATCGCGATGCCGGGTTCCAGCGTGCGCGAATAGGAGCCGAGGAACGAGACCACGCCGCGCTCCTGCGGGCCGACACGGTGGATGCTGGTGAGCAGCAGCCACAGCACGAAGATCAGGCCGATGGCGATGGGAAGATAGCTCTTGCCGTTGGGACGCCGGGGCAGACCGCCAAAGCCGCCGCCACCAAAACCGCCGCCGCCACCGCCGCGCCGCTTGAACAGCTCTTCGATATTGGATGCCTTGCGGCCACCGGTCGGACTGGCCCCTGCGGGCTGCCACGGATTGCGCGGACCCCCACCGCTGCCATTGTCTGCGCCACCGCCGGATCCGGAATCGCCGGGGCCGCCCGAACCTCCCGATCCGCCGCCCCAGGGGCTGTTGTTGGCCATAGTCGCAATGTTGGAAAACCAGCCGGTCAGTCTTGTCATACTCTCTTTATAGGACGTGACTCCGATAAAAACAGGGGTTTCATGCGCATCTGTTTTGCGGACACGCGCATTTCGTCTAGGCAGGGCAGGGGCTTGCCGGATGATGGTGCGCCGCTTTATGCGCTTGGGACGAATATGGCAGAGCTGAACGAAATTGAAACCGCTGCAGCCGCGGCGAGCGAGGGCAGGGCAAGTGGCGTGCGGCTGCGCGAAGGCGGCGTGGTCTCGCTGGTGCTCGATGTCGGCGGGCTCGATGGCCTCGCGCGCGACCGCATGGAGATCGCGCTCAAGGGCGCGCTGCTCAAGATCGAGGGCGTCACCAAGGTTCAGGTGGCGATGACCGCAGAGCGCCGCCCGCCGCGGCTGATCGTGGTCGGCTCGGGCAAGGGCGGGGTGGGCAAGTCCACCTTTTCCGCCAATCTGGCGGTGGCGATGCACCGCGCCGGGCGCAAGGTCGGATTGGTCGATGCCGATATCTACGGCCCCAGCCAGCCGCGCCTGTTCGATTGCGAGGATGTCAAACCCACCGCGCGCGACGACAAACTGGTGCCGGTGCCCAACGATTATGGCGTGCCTCTGCTCTCGATGGGCCATATCGTGCCGCAGGGTCAGGCCATCGCCTGGCGCGGGCCGATGGCGGGCAAGGCGCTCGACCAGCTGATCAACGCGCAATGGGGCGATGTCACCGACATCATCGTCGATCTGCCACCGGGAACCGGCGATGTGCAGCTTTCGATGCTGCAGAAGCACAAGCCGGCTGGCGCGGTGATCGTCTCCACCCCGCAGGATCTGGCGCTGATGGACGCGGTGCGCGCGATCAGCCTGTTCGAACAGGGCAGCATTCCGATCATCGGGCTGATCGAGAACATGGCGGGCTATGTCTGCCCGCATTGCGGCGAATTGTCCGATCCCTTCGGCATCGGCGGCGCGGAAGCGGCGGCCAAATCGATGAACCTGCCGTTCCTGGGCCGCGTTCCGCTCGACATGGTGATCCGCCGGTCGAGCGATGCGGGCGTGCCGCCGGCATCGGGCGAGGGGCTGATCTCCGACAGCTTCGCCGCGATTGCAGGCCGCATCTCGACCTGGATCGACAACCGGTTCGGGCCGGCAGGCTGAACATGGTGCAGATCACGCGGCGCGGCCTGCTGATCACCGCAGCCGCGGGCACCGGACTGACGGTCGCCTGGGCGCTGTGGCCGCGCCGTTATGACAATCCGCCCGCGCTGATCGGCGACGAGGCGGTGTTCGGCGCCTATCTTCGCATCGCCGCCAACGGCACCGTGATCGTCAGCAATCCGCATTGCGAAATGGGGCAGGGGGTGGGCACCGTGCTCGCGCAGATCGTTGCCGAAGAGCTGGGCGCGGACTGGCGGACGATCGCGATAGAGCCCGCGCCGCCGGTTCCGGTGTTCGCCAACACCATGCTCGCGAGCGAATGGGCGCCGCTGCTGCTGCCCCCGGTGCTGGCGCTGCAGCCCGATGCCAACGACATTCTGGTGCGCCGCTGGGCCGCGATGCGCGAGTTCGTGGTGACCGCAGGCGATACCGAGGTCACCGCTTATGAGGCGGGATACCGCGCGGCGGCTGCGACCGCGCGCTCGCTGCTGTGTCAGGCGGCAGCGGACCGCTGGGGCGCAACGGTCGAGGAAACCGATACCCGCGACGGCTTCGTCGTCTGGGGCAACGAGAAGCTGCGCTTCGCCGAACTCGCTGCCGAGGCAGTGGGCTATGCCGTTCCCGATCCTGCGCCGTTGCGCACCACGCTGCCGGGCAATGTCCGCGCCGAGCCGGTGGGCGATGCGCCGCCCTTTGCGCGGCTCGATCTTCCCGGCAAGGTCGATGGCAGCGCCACCTTTGCAGGCGATGTCCGCCTGCCCGACATGGTCTATGCCGCGATTCGTCAGGGACCGGTAGGCGCGACCGCCCTGGTCAGCGTCGACCGCAAGCTGGCCGATGGGGTGACCGGGCTGATCGACATCGTCCAGAGCGAAGACTGGGTCGCGGCGGCGGCGACCAGCTGGTGGGCGGCGGACAGGGCGGTCAACCGCCTGCGCCCGCGCTTCCGCCACAGCGGCAAACGGCGCAGCGGCGAAGATGTCGCTGAATTGCTCGCCAAGGCGATCGAGGGCAAGGGCGGCGATTCGGGCACCGGCTATCGGATGATCGAACGCGGCGAGGGCGATGCGGGCTTTGCCGGGGGCGGGGGGCTGGCGGCGCGCTATGCCATCGCCGCCGCGCCGCATGCGACGCTCGAAACCGGCGCGGTCACCGCGCGCTTTGCCGACAACCGGCTGGAACTGTGGGTGGCGAGTCAGGCCCCGGCAGCCGCACGGCGGCGCGCGGCCAAGGCGCTGGGCATCGCGCTGGCCAATGTGCAGATTTATCCCATGCCCGCAGGGGGATCGTTCGACCGCAGGCTCGATGACGATCTGGTCGCGCCTGCCGCGATCCTGGCGCGCGACCTGCGTCGGCCCGTGCAGCTCACCCGCTCGCGTCAGGAAGAGGCGGTGCGCGATCCCGTCCGCACGCCTGTCGCGGCGCGCGTCGCGGCGCTGATCGACGAACAGGCGAACATCGCCGCGCTCTCGGTCAAGATCGCCTGCCCGCCCAGCGCGCGCGAATCGGCGCAGCGGCTGTTCAACGATTCGCACGGCATGGAGGCGATTGCCGACACCAGCGGCGATGCCGACCGGATGGCGGTTTCCGGCGCGATGGTGCCTTATGACATCGCCAACCTTGCGATCGATCATTATCCGGTACGCATCGACATCCCCACTGGGCGCTGGCGCGGCAATGGCGCGAGCTATGGCGTGTTCGTCACCGAATCGTTCATCGACGAGCTGGCCGCCCAGGCGCGGCGCGAGCCCTTGTCGTACCGGGTGCAGATGCTGGGGCAGAACATCCGCCTTGCCAACTGCCTGACGCGCGTCGCGGGGCTGGCAGAATGGGATGGCGGGCTCGACAACAGCGGCCAGGGCGTCGCCTGCTGCAGCTGGAACGGCGCGCACATCGCGGTCGTCGCCAGCGCCTCGCGCGGCGGCAGCGGCACAGATGGCGCAGGCGCGCGCGGCGGCTTTCGGGTCGAGCGATTGTCCGCGGTGGTCGATGCCGGGCGCATCATCAATCACGACATAGCCTTGCAACAGATCGAGGGCGGCATGATATTCGGCCTTGCGATGGCGATGGGGTGCGCCACCGGCTGGACCGATGGTTATCCCGATGCCAGAGCCTTGAGAGACCTTTCCCTGCCGCAACTGGCCGACATACCGGAGATCCGCGTGGACTTTATCGAGAGCCAGGAGCCGCCTGCGGGCCTTGGCGAGATCGGCGTGCCTGCTGTCGCACCCGCGATTGCCAACGCGCTCGCCTCTGCCACCGGCCTGCGCTTCCGCCAGCTGCCATTGCTGTCAGGTGGCCTGTGAGCGATTTCGATATTTCCAGGTCGGGGATGCAGCCCGATGCCGATCACCCGCCGATCCTGAAGCCCCGCATCGGCGTGCTGCTGATCAATCTGGGCACACCTGCCGCGCCGACCACCAAGGCGGTGCGCGATTATCTGGGCGAGTTCCTCTCCGACAAGCGCGTGGTGGAAATCCCCGCGATCGTCTGGCAGCCCTTGCTGCGCGGGGTGATCCTCAACACCCGCCCGCAGAAATCGGCGGCTGCCTATGCCGAGGTCTGGACCGACCAGGGCTCGCCGCTCGCGGTGTATTCGCGAAGGCAGGCCGAGGCGCTCAAAGGCCGACTGGGCGATGCGGTGCTGGTCGATTACGCGATGCGCTATGGCCAGCCCTCGATCGAATCGCGGATCAAGGCGATGAAGGAGGCAGGCTGCGACCGCATCCTGCTCGCCCCACTCTATCCGCAATATTCGGGCGCGACCACCGGCACCGCCAACGACAAGGCGTTCGAGGTGCTGCAGGCGATGCGCTGGCAGCCCGCGATCCGCACTTTGCCCGCCTATCATGATGACCCGGCGCACATCGATGCGCTCAAGCGCAACATCGAGCACGCGATCGCCTCGCTCGATTTCGAGCCCGAAGAAATCGTCACCAGCTTCCACGGCATGCCATTGCGCACGCTGCATCTGGGCGATCCCTATCACTGCCAGTGTCGCAAGACCGCGCGGCTTTTGAGCGAGGCGATGGGGCGCGAGCTGGTCGTCTCGTTCCAGTCGCGCTTCGGCCGCGCCAAATGGCTCGAGCCCGCGACCGACGCGACGCTCGAGGCGCTGGGCAAGAAGGGCGTCAAGCGCATCGCGGTGGTCGCGCCCGGCTTTTCGGTCGATTGCCTCGAGACGCTCGAGGAGCTGGCGATCCAGGGCCGCGAGCAGTTCGAACACGCCGGCGGCGAGAAGTTTGCCTACCTGCCGTGCCTCAACGCCAGCGGCGAGGGCATGGACATGCTCGAGACTTTGGTGCGCCGCGAACTGGGCGGGTGGATCTAGGTCTTTACACGCCCACCCCGCGCGGCAAGCCGCGCTGTCCCTCTCCCCTCCCGCAAGCGGGAGGGGAGAGGGACAGCGCAACATTCTCCCCTACCGCTTGCGGGAGGGGTGGCTGAGGCAAAGCCGAAGCCGGGGTGGGCCTGAACTGCCGCGCAACGTGCATACTCTTGTAACCTCCCTCGACTTGCCCCTGCTCTCGCGGCATACATCCGCAAACAGCAGCTGCGGGGAGCACCACCTATGTCCGATATCTTTCTAGGCCTTGGCGGCGGGGAGCGGCAGGTGCTCGTGCTTGCCCGTGCCAACCGGCACGGCATGGTGGCGGGCGCCACCGGCACCGGCAAGACCGTGACATTGCAGGGGATCGCCGAGAGCTTTTCGGCCGAGGGCGTTCCGGTATTCGTCGCCGATGTGAAGGGGGACCTTGCCGGGATCGCGATGCCGGGCTCGCCCACCCACAAGGCGCATGACAAGCTTGTCTCGCGCGCCGCCGAGATCGGGCTCGAGGGCTTTGCCTATTCGGACAACCCCGCGATCTTCTGGGACCTTTACGGCGAACAGGGCCACCCGATCCGCACCACGATCAGCGAGATGGGGCCGCTGCTGCTCGCGCGGCTGATGGGATTGAACGACACGCAGGAAGGCGTGCTCAACATCGCCTTCCGCTATGCCGATGAAAAGGGGCTGCTGCTGCTCGATCTGGCCGATCTGCAATCGGTGCTCGCCTATACCGCCGAGAATGCGAGCGAGCTGTCCGCCCGGTTCGGCAATGTCACCAAGGCGAGTGTTGGCACCATCCAGCGGCAACTGCTCCAGCTGGAAAGCCAGGGTGCAGGCCAGTTCTTCGGTGAACCCGCGCTCGAGATCGACGATTTCCTGTGCTGCGACGACCAGGGCCGTGGCTATATCAACGTGCTTGCCGCCGACAAATTGATGCAGAGCCCCAAGCTCTATGCGACCTTCCTGTTGTGGCTGCTGTCCGAGCTGTTCGAGACTCTCCCCGAGGTCGGCGATCCCGAAAAACCCAAGCTCGTGTTCTTCTTCGACGAGGCGCATCTGCTGTTCGATGACGTCCCCCAGGCGCTCGAGGAGAAGATCGAGCAAGTCGTCCGGCTGATCCGTTCCAAGGGGGTGGGCGTCTATTTCATCACCCAGAACCCGATCGATATTCCTGAAAAGGTCGCAGGCCAGCTGGGCAACCGGGTGCAGCACGCGCTGCGCGCCTTCACCCCGCGCGACCAGAAGGCGATCAAGGCGGCAGCGGACACCTTCCGAATCAACCCCGATCTCGACGTCGAAACCGCGATCACCGAACTCAAGACCGGCGAGGCCCTGGTCTCGACATTGCTCGAGGACGGCTCGCCCTCGATCACCCAGCGCACGCTGATCAAGCCGCCGCGCTCGCGGCTCGGCCCGCTGACCCCGAAGGAGCGCGCGATCATCCAGTCGGTCTCGCCCTATGACGGCAAGTACGACACGCGGATCGAGCGCGAATCGGCGATGGAGGTGCTCGCACAGAAGGCAGCCGACGCTGCCGCGGTCGCCGAGGAAGTCGAGGCCAAGGGCAAGGACGAAGTTGCGAAGCAGCCGCGCAAGACGACATCGATCTGGGCCAAGGCGGGCAATGCCGCAGCCGGGGCGGCAGCCGCCTCGGCCGGCGCGGTGATTGCAGGCGCCATCCGCGGCAAGAAGAGCAGCGCGCGCCCGGGTGCCAGCGCGGCGAGTGCCGCTGCGGGCACGGTCGCGACCGAACTGGGCAAGGCGTTCGGCTTTCCGGGCCTCGGCCGGTTCGCGCGCAATCTGCTGGGCGGGCTGATGCGATAGGGGTTGGTGCTCGGCCCAAGCCCTTTTGTCGTCACCCCCCGCGAAGGCGGGGGCCCGCTTCTGCCCGAGGGGCCAGACAAAGCGGGATTGCCGCGTTCGCGGGAATGACGGGCAAAAAACTGGAGAACAGCAGCCCTCAAACGCTCTGGATGTAATCCCTCAGCGCCGCGGCCTCGCTTTCGATCTTGTCGATGCGGTACTTCACCAGATCGCCGATCGAGACGAAGCCGATCAAAGTCGTGCCTTCGACCACCGGCAGATGGCGGATCCGCCTGCGCGTCATCAGCGAGAGCGCGGACATCACCGCAGTGTCGGGGGCAACGGTGATCGCGGGCGCGGTCATCGCCTTTTCGACCGGCTGATCGAGAATATCGGGGCCGTCGGAATGCAGCCGGTAGACCAGATCGCGCTCGGAGAAGATGCCAACCACCTCGCCGTCGCGCACGATCGGCAGCGCGCCGATGCGCTTTTCCGCGAGCAGGTTGGCCGCATCGCGCACGGTGGCATTGCAGGTGCATTGGTGGACCGCGCCATCGCGCCCGGACAGAATATTGGCAATGGTCATGACATGCGCCCTCCTAAGCGTTACGCCCGGTCCCTCTGACAAAGGCGGCAATGCAACGAGGTCCGCCATGGCGACTCAAGCAGAGCGATGGTCCCACGAAATGCTTGGAAAGAAAAGGCATCTCGACCTATATCCCCTTCCATGCCCCGCTTTTCCAATCTCGATGATCCCGAATATGCCCGCTTCGCCTGGCGCCGCTACTGGCGGGTGATGGGCTGGATGGCGGCGGCCACGGCGTTGGCGGTGGTGAGCATATTGGGCGTGCTGTTCATGCTGCACGGAACGGTCTCGATCCACATGTACATCGCTGCGGCGCTGGGCATAGGCTTCACGATGTTGCTGACCGCGGCGCTGATGGGGCTGGTGTTCCTTTCCAGCGGCACCGGCCATGACGAATCGATAGACGACGCGCTCGATCCCGAGTCTCCGTGACCGGGGGCCGGAGTGCCGGGTGCCAACCGGGGGGTAATTCCATGACTGAGACCACCGATCGCCTGACCGAGTGTCGCGATCCCGTGCTGCGGGTGGTGCCCGCGCCTGCGGACATCAATTCCAACGGCCATATCTTCGGCGGCTGGGTTCTTGCGCAGATGGATATCGCAGGCGGAATCGTCGCCAGCCGCGAGGTTCAGGGGCCTTGCGCCACGGTCGCCATCGAGGCGATGCAGTTCCTTGCTCCCATCCTGCTGCGCGATATCATCTCGGTCTATGCCGAGGTCGAGCGGGTGGGCCGCACCTCGATTTCGATCCGGCTGGATGTCATCGCGACCCGTGACCGCGGCGAACAGCAGGTGCGCGTGACCAGCGGCCTGTTCACCTTTGTCGCTCTCGACGACAACCACCGCCCGCGTCCCATCGTGCGCGACACCAGGCTGGCCTGACGCAGACCCCGGCAAACGCTTGTCAGCCGCTGCCAGGGCATTAGGGTCGCGCGCCATGAGCAGGCTTTTCATCTTCGGCATGGGCTATACCGCCTCGATCCTGGCGCAGCGGCTGCGCGCCAATGGCTGGCAGGTGCAGGGCACAGGCCGTGCGGGCGACACCGATTTTGTCGACAGCGCCGCCGTCCACGCCGCGCTGGCAGGCGCGAGCCACATCCTATCGAGCGTTCCGCCCGATCGCGCCAGCGGCGCTGACCCGGTGCTCGCCGCTTATGCCGATGCGTTGCGCGCCGCACCCGCGCGCTGGATCGGCTATCTGTCCTCGACCGGTGTCTATGGCGATGCGCGCGGGGCGTGGGTTGATGAAGGCGCCATCGTCGGCACCGGCAGGCGCAACGCGCGCACCCAGGCCGATCTCGACTGGCAAGCGCTCGATTCACGTGTCCGTGTGCTGCGGCTGCCGGGGATCTACGGTCCCGGACGCAGCGCGCTCGACCGGGTGCGCGATGACGGAGCCAAGCGAATCGCGATGCCCGGTCAGGTGTTCAGCCGGGTGCATGTCGACGATATCGCAGGCGGGGTGATCGCATCGTTTGCAGGCCCGGCGGGGGTGTACAACCTCGCCGACGACCTGCCCTGTTCGCAGAATCTGGTGATCGAGGCGGCGTGCCGCCTGCTCGACATGCCGCCGCCACCGCTGCAGACGCTGGAGGAGGCGAACCTGTCGCCGATGGCGCTTGGCTTCTACGCCGAGAACCGCCGGGTGGCGAACGGCAAGGCGAAACGGTTGCTGGGCTGGGAGTTGCGCTATCCGGATTACGAGGCCGGGTTGGCGGGGATACTGGCGGGGGAGTGATAACGACCCTTCACCATCAGCCGCTTAGCCTGAGCCTGTCGAAGGCCGCGCGCCGTTTGCCCCGGCTGTCAAAGTCCGTCACCCTGAACTTGTTTCAGGGCCCATTTCACGGCTCGCTGCCCACTTCGCAGAAACGCACAATGGGTCCTGAAACAAGTTCAGGATGACATGTTTGGTTACGCGAACAGATTGAATGGCCTTCGACAGGCTCAGACTGAGCGGGGTAGGGAGGCACAGACGAGAGGGGGCGTCTATTCCGCTGTCAGCGGCCTCGCCAGCAGCGCCGCCACCGCAGCGCCCGCTGCGACGTCGCCTGTCAGCAATGCACAAACCGTGTCGACGATCGGCATCGCGACGCCCCGGTCGCGCGCCACGTGCTGCAGCACCGGCGCGGTGAAGGCGCCTTCGGCCACGGTGGCGCGGTCGGCGAGGATATCGGCGGCGTTACGACCCTCGCCCAACGCCTTGCCCAGCGAGAAATTGCGCGAGCTTACCGACGAGCAGGTCAGCACCAGATCGCCCAGCCCAGACAGGCCCGACAGCGTCTCCGCCTGCGCCCCGCAGGCCAGGCCGAACCGCGTCATCTCGGCAAAACCGCGCGCGATCAGTGCGGCGCGGGCGTTCTGGCCCAGCCCCAGGCCCTCGACCACGCCGCAGGCGATCGCGAGCACGTTCTTGACCGCGCCGCCGATTTCGGCGCCGGTGATGTCGGTGGTGAAATAGGGCCGGAAGGCGGCGCGCGCGATCTGGGGCGCGATCCGCTCCCATTGCGCGTGATCCTCGCATGCCAGCGTCACCGCGGTGGGCTGGCCACGCGCGACCTCATGCGCGAAAGTCGGGCCCGAAAGTACGCTAAGCGGGCGTCCCGGGGCCGCGGCGCGCGCGGCATCGACCATCAGGTCGCCACTCGCCTCTTCAATCCCCTTGCAGCACAGCACCAGATCGGCGGTGCCGGGCGGCAACGCGGCAAGCACGCGGCGCATGTGCTGCGCGGGGGTGACCACCAGCAGCAGCGCGCAACCGGCCAGATCAGCCAGATCGGTGCTGGCCCGGATCGCGGGGTTGAGGTCGATCCCGG
Organism: Blastomonas sp. AAP25; assembly: GCF_001295965.1. Classification (NCBI taxonomy): domain Bacteria; kingdom Pseudomonadati; phylum Pseudomonadota; class Alphaproteobacteria; order Sphingomonadales; family Blastomonadaceae; genus Blastomonas; species Blastomonas sp. AAP25. Next base: position 54,739 of record NZ_LJHP01000014.1, on the reverse strand, counting down.
CGAGATACGCGCTATTGCGGTGCTGCGCGTTGATCTCCTCGACCACTGCGGGTTCGAACGCCCAGAGCAGCACCTTGCGGCCATCGCTCGCCAGCATCTGTGCAAGGGCAGTGCCCCAGGCGCCGCCGCCGATCACGCCGACCGTTGGTTTGGTGTCGCTCATGCCTTCACTCCTGCACCGCGCGCCGCTTCTGCCTGTGGGTCGAGTGACCAGCGCGGGCGTGCGGCGATATCCAGCGGATCGGTCAGCCCCAAAGCGAAGCGTTCTGCTCCCGCCCAGCCGATCATCGCGGCATTGTCGGTGCACAGCCATAAAGGCGGGGCGACAAAGCCCATATCGTGGCGGCTCGCGAGCGCCTCGAGCGCCGAGCGGATCGCGCCGTTCGCCGCGACTCCGCCTGCGACGACAAGGGTTCGGGGGGGTTCGCCCTCGTCGGCAGAGCCGGACAGAGCCTTCTCGAGCCTGTCGATCAGACAATCCACCACCGCCGCCTGAAAGCTTGCGGCGATATCCTCGGGCCGATGGCTCCCGCTCTGCGCCGCGCGCAGCACCGCGCTCTTGAGGCCTGCGAACGAGAAATGCGGCTCGGCGCTGCCCAGCAACGGCCTTGGCAGCGGTACCGCCCGCGCATCGCCGGTTTTCGCCAGCGCCTCGACCTTTGGCCCGCCGGGATAGCCCAGCCCCAGGATCTTGGCGGTCTTGTCGAACGCCTCGCCCGCGGCATCGTCGATCGTCGTCGCCAGCCGTCGGTACTGGCCGACGCCATCGACCCGGAGGATCTGGCAATGCCCGCCCGAGACCAGCAGCAGCAGATAGGGAAATTCCAGGCTCGCATCCGCGAGGCGCGGCGAAAGCGCGTGGCCCTCGAGATGGTTGACCGCGATCAGCGGCTTGCCCGCCGCCATCGCGAGCGCCTTGGCGGTGACCAGCCCGACCATCACGCCGCCGATCAGCCCGGGGCCTGCGGTCGCGGCGACCGCATCGACATCGTCGAGCGTGAGCCCGGCATCGTCGAGCGCGGCCTGAATCAACGGGGTGAGTATCTGGACATGCGCGCGCGCGGCGATCTCGGGGACCACGCCGCCATAGGGACGGTGCGCGTCTTCCTGCCCAGCCAGCCGGTGCGCCAGGATGCTGCGATCGGACCCGATCAACGCGGCCGCGCTTTCATCGCAGCTTGATTCGATGCCGAGGATGATTGCCATGGGGCTTTCCCTTATCGCTATTGGCCGCTAGCACAAGGTGCATGGGAGAGACATTGCACCCCGGCGCCCGCGCCGACCTGCCCGAAGGCATAGCCGAAATCCTCGCCGACCGGCCCATCCGGCTGGGCACCCGCGCCTCGCCGCTGGCGATGGCGCAGGCGCACATGACCGCCGCCGCGCTGCGTGCGCGCTGGGGGCTGGCCGAAGATCAGGTCGAGCTGTCACCGGTGGTGGCGAGCGGCGACCGGATCACCGACCGCCCGCTTGCCGATGTCGGCGGCAAGGCGCTGTGGACGCGCGAGCTCGACTGGTCGCTGGGCGGGGGCACGATCGACCTTTCGGTGCATTCGATGAAGGATGTCGAGACGATCCGCCCCGAAGCGTTCGTGCTCGCCGCGATGCTGCCGCGCGCGGATGTCCGCGATGTCCTGCTGGGCGCTGCGAGCATCGATGCGCTGCCGCACGGTGCGCGCTTCGGCACCAGCTCGCCGCGCCGCTCCGCGCAGATTCGCAGCCTTCGCCCCGATATCGTGCCGGTGCTGTTCCGCGGCAATGTCGCCACCCGCATCGGCAAGCTGCAGGCCGGGGAGGCCGATGCGACGCTGCTCGCCGCCGCCGGGCTCGACCGGCTGGGCGAGACGCTGCCGGGGATCGCCTCGGTGCGGCTGGACAGCGACAGCTGGCTGCCTGCCCCCTCGCAAGGCGCGGTGGGGATCGAAGTGCGCCGGGATGATGCGGCCATGCGCGCGCTGATCGGCGGGATCGACGATGCGCCGACCTCGGCCTGCGTGATGGCGGAACGCGCCTTGCTCGAGGCATTGGGCGGCGACTGCCACTCGGCGATCGCGGCGCTGGCGCGGATTTCGGGCACCACGATCCATCTGCGTGCGGTGCTCTATTCCGAAGACGGCGCGCAGCATGTCGCGGGCGACATCCGCTTTGCGGCCAGCGATCCGGGCGCACCTGCAAGGCTGGCCGCCGATCTGCTGGCCCAGGCCCCCGAGACGATCACGCGGCTGTTCCATCCGGGCTGATGGCGGGCGCGCGCATCATCGTTCTGCGGCCCCAGCCCGGCGCCACCGCAACCGCGCAGGCGCTGCGCGCTGCGGGGCACGATCCGCTGGTGACGCCGCTATTCGTCATCGAGCAGGTCGCCTGGAGCCCCGCCGATCCGTCCGCCTATGATGCTCTGCTGGTGGGCAGCGCCAATGTCTTTCGCCATGGCGGCCCGGCGCTCGCGGACCTCAAGGACCTGCCGCTCTATGCGGTGGGCGGCAAGACCGCGCGGATGGCGCTGGACCTCGGCTTCCGGGTGCGCGGCCAGGGGCAAGGCGGGCTCGCCGCCCTGCTGCCGATGCTGGTCGAGGACGGCCATCTGCACATCCTGCGGCTGGCGGGCGAAGACCGCGTCGATCTTCCCGACAGCCGCCTCGCGATCGACACCCGCATCGTCTATCGCTCGCGCGCGCTGCCGATGCCCCCTGCGTTGGCAGATGCGCTGGCCAACCCCTGCGTGGTGCTGCTGCATTCGGCGCGCGCGGCCTCGCACTTTGCCGGTCTGGTCGATTCCGCCGGACTGGATCGCGGGCGGATCAGCCTCGCGCTGTTCGCGCCCGCGTTGGTCGATGCGGCGGGGTCCGGCTGGGCGGCGGTCCGCGTGGCGGCCTCGACCGACGACCGTGCTTTGCTGGACGTGGCGGACGCCCTGTGCCAGCATGCCGCACCCAATCACCAACCGGAGACATGATGAACCCCGAGACCCCCCGCCCGGGCCGCCCCTCGCAAGGCGCCAGCGGCAGGACGCTGCTGATCCTGCTGGCGCTTGCCTTTGTCGGCGGAGCGACGCTGTCGGGCTGGCTGATCACCCGCTCGGGCTGGTTCACCGAAACACCTGCAACGCCTGCGCAGACCGCGCTCGACCGCAATGTCATTACCGCAGATCCGGCAGGTCCCGGCGCCGGCGGCCCGCCGCCTGCGATGACAGGCGGCATGCTCGGGGGCCCGGTTTCGCCGCGTGCGCTCGATGTGCGGGTGGCAGAGCTCGAGAACCGGCTGTCGCTGATCAACGTGCAGGCGCAGGAGGCATCGGGCAATGCCGGGCGCGCCGAAGGGCTGTTGATCGCCTTTGCCGCGCGCCGCGCGCTCGACCGCGCCTCGGCACTGGGCTATCTCGAAGGCCAGCTGCAGCTGCGTTTCGGCGCGGCGCAGCCCAATGCGGTTGCCACCATCGTGCGCGCCGCGCGCAACCCCGTCACGATGGACCAATTGCGCGCGCAGCTTGAGGAGATCGGCCCCTCGATCGTCTCGGGCCGCGCCGCCAATGAAGGCTTTTTCGATGCGCTGCAGCGCGAGGCGAGCGAGCTTTTCGTCGTCGAGCAGCAGGGCAGCGTGTCGCAGACCCCTTCGCAGCGGCTGCAGCGCGCCAAGCGCTATCTGGAGGCCGGGCGGGTCGAGGCTGCACTCGCCGAGATCGAGCGGCTGCCCGGAAGCAACAAGGCCGCCGACTGGCTGGCCAAGGCGCGGATCTATGCCGAGGCGCGGCGCGCTCTCGACATCATCGAAAGCGCTGCCATTCTCGAACCTCGCGGCCTGCGCGATGCCGCTGGCCAGCCGATCGAGCAGCCCTCGCCGCTGGCCCCCAAGGCGCCTGCGAACTGAGCCTGATGGATATGTCCCTGCCGCAGGTCGCCGTGGTGCTGGCAGGCGGCCAGTCGCGCCGCATGCAGGGCGAGGACAAGGCGCTGGCGCTGATCGGCGGCGAACGCATGATCGACAGAGTGGTGCGGCGATTGTCGCGGCAGGTGGGGCAGGTGCTGCTGTCGGCGCCGCATGATTATGGCACCGGGCTCGAGGCGATCGCCGATCTCCCCGAAGGCCCGGCGGGACCCGTCGGCGCGATCCGCGCGGCGGCGCTGCATCTGGCGGCGCGCGACGTGCATGCGTTCGTCACCGCGCCGGTCGATGCGCCCTTCGTGCCGGACGATCTGGTCGCGCGGCTGGCGCCATCTGCGCCGGTGGCGATGGCCACAGGCGACGGCGGAACCCCTGGCGCCTTGCAGCCCGCTTTTGCGTTGTGGGACACGCGCGCGGTGATCGCAGCGCTTCCGGCAGAGGTATGCGCCGAAAAATGGTCGCTGCGCCGCCTGGGCGAGGCGCTGGGCGCGCGCGCGGTGGAGTTTCCGGAGCCAGGCGCGCTGATGAACGTCAACACGCCGCATGAACTCGCAATGGCGCAGGCGCTTGCAGGCGATATGGCAGGCGACGCGCCAGGCGGGCCGGGCACGGCATGAGGCCGCACCGAAACGCCTTGGCGCATGGCACTGGACACGATATTCAGCAACGCGAAAGCCGGATGCTGCAAAACGCGGCGCTTTGCTGCGGCGCGGCTGATGCGCGCGTTGCATAATGAGCCTGGCACAATGAGCTGGGCACAATGATCGGGGCCGATTGCACATGGCGGTGAAAGACAAGGGTGACAGGGCCGCGTCGAAGCCCAGGCCCGCAAGCGGTCCGCGCCTGTGGTTCTGGCGTTTCGTCAAGATCGGCTCGGCAGCAGCGGTGATCGGGCTGATCGGCCTGGTCGTCGCGGTGGTCACCGTGATGGGCTCGCTGCCCAGCTTCCAGGACCTGAAATCCTCGCCCAACGGCCAGATGATCCTGGTCAAGGCCGCCGATGGCACCGAGATCATGCAACTGGGCCCGAGCTTCGGCGAATGGCTGGATATCGATGACATTCCGCAGGTGATGAAGGATGCGATGGTCTCGGTCGAGGACCGCCGCTACGCCTATCACCCCGGCGTCGACCCGATCGGCATCGGCCGCGCGATCTACAATTCGGTCGCAGGCGGCGGCCGCGTGCGGGCCACATCGACGATCACCCAGCAGCTCGCGCGCAACGTGTTCCTCAGCAACAGCCGTTCCTACACCCGCAAGATCCGCGAAGGCGTGCTCGCGCTGGCGCTGGAGCGCAAGTTCTCCAAGGGCCAGATCCTCGAGCTGTACCTCAACAAGGTGTATTTCGGCGGCGGCGCCTATGGCGTGGATTCGGCGGCGCGCAAGTTCTTCAACCATGATGCCAAGACGCTGTCGCTCGCCGAGGCCGCGATCATCGCCGGACTGGTCAAGGCGCCCTCGCGCTATTCCCCCACCGCCGACAGCGAGGCTGCTCTGGGCCGTGCGGGCGTGGTGCTGCAGGTGATGCAGGATGTCGGCACGATCACACCTGCCCAGGCCGCTGAGGCAGACCTTGAAGGCGTCGAGTTCGCGCCCGAAAAGGGCCAGAATTCGGTACGCTATTTCACCGACTGGGCATTGCCGCAGCTCGATACGCTGATCGAGGACAATGGCGAGCCGATCGTGGTGTGGACCACGCTCGATCTCAACATGCAGCGCGCAGGCACCGCGGCCATCCAGGCGCATGTGCCGCGCGGCGCACAGGGCGCACTGGTCTCGCTAGACCGCGATGGCGCGGTGCGCGCGATGGTCGGCGGCACCGATTACGTCACCTCCAACTACAACCGCGCAACCAGCGCGCTGCGCCAGCCGGGTTCGGCGTGGAAGCTGTTCGTCTATCTCTCCGCGCTCGAGGCAGGTTACACGCCCGAGGACATCGTCACCGACGCGCCGATCACCATCGGCGGCTGGTCTCCGCGTAACAGCGGCGGCAGCTATGCGGGCGACATCACGCTGCGCACCGCCTTTGCCTATTCCAAGAACACCGTCGCCGCGCGGATCGGCGAGGATGTCGGCACCAGCTCGATCGCCAACATGGCGCGCCGCTTCGGTATCACCACGCCGATCACGACCTTGCCCTCGATGGTGCTGGGGTCGTCCGAGGTCCGTGTGATCGACATGGTGCGCGCCTTTGCCGGGGTCAGCTCGGGCGGGGTTGCGATTTCGCCTTATGGCATCACCAAGGTCACCACCAGCGATGGCGAGGTGCTGTACAGCCATGAATCCGACATGAGCCAGGTGCTCGTTCCGCCGCACGTCACCGCCGGGATGACCGACCTGCTGCAGACCGCGGTCAATGTCGGCACCGGGCGCGCCGCGCAGATCGGGCGGCCCGTGGCGGGCAAGACCGGCACCACCAACAGCAACAAGGATGGCTGGTTCCTCGGCTTTTCGAGCGGGATCACCACCGGCGTCTGGATGGGCCGCGACGATGCCCGCCCGGTCGGCGGGCTGCAGGGCGGCACCGCGCCCGCGCGCGCGTTCGCCTCGTTCATGAAGGTCGCGGTCGCCAAGCGCAAGGTCGAGCCGTTCGATACCGAGCTCAAGCTTCCCGAGTGGCAGCTCGAGCCCGATGACGAGGCCTATTTCGGCTCGCCCGACGATGTGATCTTCATCGACGAGAACGGCAACCCGATCGATCCGGGCCGAGGCCCCGCCGAGCCCGACCCTTTCGCGCCGCCGCCGGTGCAGCAGCCCGAGCGGCTGGACGACAATTTCATCGATCGCGCGCTTGGCCGTGATCCGGTCAACCGGCCGCAGGTCCGTCAGGCCGAACCCCGGCCCCCGGTGCGCCGTCCGCCGCCGACGCCGCAGGAAGAACGGGTCGCCCCGGCGCTGCGCGACGAGGAATAGGTGGGGAGGAATAGCCGCGCCCGGGATCAGTCCCCCCCCTGCGACAGCGCGATGCGATTGCCTTCGCTGTCCTCGATTTCGGCGACGAACCCCGCCGCGCCGATATCCTTCTTCGCGTAAAGGATCCTGGCCCCTCGGGCCTTGGCCTTTTGCAGCACCGCATCGATATCGGGAACGTCGAAATAGACGATCACGCCCTCCTTGCTCGGCCTGTAGACATCGCCTCTGGCCAGCGCCCCGCTCGCACCCGCAGCCCCGTCGGCGCGCGCAAAGAACGCCATGTCATATCCGTCGACCTCTTGCCGGGTCAGCCGATAGCCGAACACGGCTTCATAGAACGCCACCGCCCGGTCCATGTCGGTGACGGGGATCTCGAAATGAACCACCGGATTGCCCATCATGCGCGCCTTTGTGCTGTTGTCCTCGCCAGCCGCAGTCCCACCGCCGGCGCTGCACGCCGCGATCCCGAGGTACAGCGCTCCTACGGCAAGCCATGGCGCGAAGAGGGATGGGCGTGAGACCATGCCTGTGCTTTTCAGCCATTTCCCGGTGCGAGGCAATATGCGCGAGGACAGGTTTCGAGGCCGTGCGCCATAGGGCATGGCCTTTCGGAACCAACCAGCATCTTGCAGCGGTGAATGCGCCATGACAGTGTTGCCAGATGACCGGCCCAGCCATGAACTCGCTGATCACGCTCGACCTTGCCGATGGCGTGAGGGCGCTTGCCACCGAGGACCCGGGGTCCCCCGTGCTGACCCGGTTCTTTGCAGGCTATGACCGGGCCTTTGTCCTGCCAGACGAGCGAGAGGAACTCGAAGGGTTCGAAGCGTGTCTCGCCTTGAACGGAGCCTATCGTCACGCCTTTGGCCGGGTCCATTCGGAACTGGTGGCGGTATTCGAAGATGCCGATGGAACGCTGCTGGGGGGCGCCAACTTTCTGGCGACAGCGATCGATCGTGACGCGCAATTGCCCCCGGCAGCCATTGCGCTGAATTACGTCTATGTCGAACCCGCCTCACGCGGGCGCGGAATGCTGCGCAAGATGCTGGCAGCGGTGCGGATGCTCTCTCTGATTGCGCTCGATCTCGACCGCGAGGGTACCGCGCCAGCCGTCTTCATTGAACAGAACGATCCGCTGCGGCTGACAGCCGCAGAATATGCTGCCGATACCGCGCATTCCGGAATCGATCAGGTCGACCGTCTGGCGATATGGTCACGTATGGGGGCTAAGGTGGTGGATTTTCCGTACATCCAGCCCGCTTTGTCTGCTTCGCAACACAGCGATGACGGGCTGATCTATGCTGCTGTGGATTTTCCGGGCGACGCGGTAGATGCCGGATTCCTGCACGACCATCTGCAGAGCTTTTTCGCGATTTCGGTGCTGAAGGGCACGCAAGACCAGCCCGGTGGGGTGGCAACCAGGCAATTGGCTGCTCTTTCCGCGCGCACCCCTCCGGTTGCCCTCCTGCCGATGGAGCCCGCCCTGTCGTGGCTCCGGTCTGCCAAGCCGACAACGGAGTATGACAGCTTTCGCGCACTGGCTCTGGCGGTGCGCTAGCAGGAAAGGGGGGCCAAGATGGCGGTGCGGGGAGACTGGGAGCCATGCGAGGATTTTGAGGATGCCCGGCCGGGCACGCTCTACTGGACCCTTTCGCTGTATATCTCGCCGGAGGACGTTGCGGCAGCGGTGGGTCAGCCTGACAGGAGGCTGACGCACAAGCTGTTTGCCAGGGTCCAGCAGGCGCATCTCCCCTCGGTGCTGCTGCGCAACGCCATCGATCCACTCTTCAACGACATTGCCGACCGCGAGGTTCTGGGGGAGGTGCAGGAACATCTGCTGGCCGCAGACGACGCGCCGTTGATAACGTCGGCAGACCCGCATGCGCAGCGCAAGGCGGCAGAAAGGCACATTCGCCAAAGCGAGAAACTGATTTTCAGGATGCCCAAGACCGTCGAATGGTCGACGGAAGGGGTCACCTATTGCGCTAGCCCGCCAGGGCTGGACGACGAGCGTGCAGTGCGGTTCCGCAGGTTCTGGCTGGCGCATAACAACGGCGCACTCAGCTATCATCTGGCGTTGAGCCATCATTACGCATCGCGCGATATCGACGGGGACGGGCGGGGTTATGATCCATCGACCTATTACTTCCTATCGCTGCTGCAAAAGCTGGCCGCACCCAAGGAGTTCGAGATCGCGCACGACAGCGCGGCGCCCGGTGCCCAGACATCCGTGTTCGACGACCGGACCGGCATCAGCCCGCTGGACGGCATCAAGGTCACCGACCGTACCGGAAACACCGACAGTTTCTGGCCCTTCGTCAAGCGTCGGATGCTGGTCGATGCACGCAGGCTGTTTGGCAGGCTGGCCAAGGAAACCGGCACCAGACCCGTCGAGGACCTGGAGCCGCTGCTGATCCGCGAAGTGCCGTTCATCGAGGTGCCGGGACTGATGGTGCCCAAGTGCCGGTTCATGTTTCTGTTCGATGACGAGCGCTTCTTCAAGCGGCTGATGCCGATCGATCCCTCGACAAAGGCCAGCGTCGCTCGCAAGGTCATGGTGCGCGAGGAATGCTATGCGCCGTATCAGGAGGCTTTGGCGGAACGGGTCAAGGCCTCCGAGGCATCGGCAAGCCCGGTGAAACTGGATGCCAGCTACTGGGAGTGGGTAGACAACCCGCTGGATTACGCAGCGCTGATCAGCCCGCAACTGGGCTATCTGCGGCCCTCGCCTGACAGCCTGTTTCCCGATGTTGACGCTCTTGCCGTTGCGTTGCGCAATGGCACGGCTTTGCGCACGGTGGACGCCCAGGGCAAGGCGCTCGAGTCTCCTGAGCCGCTGCACATCCCCGCCTTCGAGCGGGGCCGCGCGGACTGTCTCGACTACCTGTTCCTTGCCGGGTTCAATCAGAACATCATCGACTTCATGAACCAGGACACATCGGAAATTCTGGACAGCATCGATCCGATCTATCCTGACAGCGACGAGCAATCCGACGAACGCTTTTTCGTGCGCTATGCCAATCACCGCGCGATGGTCACCTATGTTCCCAAGAGCCGGAGCCTGGAAACCGGCAACGATTACATCGGTACCTGTCCCTATGCGTTTCTCATCCATGTGCTCACGCTGCACAATGAGTTCCTGGCGCGCGAGCACGAAGACCGCAGCATGGCGCGCATCGAACGGATCGAACATCTGGTTGCCTATAGCAAGCACCCCGAGCCCTTGAGCCCGGCAGCCGCTGCCCTTGAAGAACGCGAACCGCTTGATGGAAGCACCGGCTTCGACAAGGCGGAATTTGCCATCAATCAGGTCAAGCTGGCCGAGTATCGGGAATTCGAGCGATTCCGTTACGCCAATCCTTTCCGCTATGACACCGAGCGCGACGTGTTCACCAAGCTGGAAGAGCTGCGTGGCACGACGCGCAAGAAGGACGCGCTCGCGATGGCGATTGCCAGTCTGGAAGACCACGCCAGCGATCTGGGCCGGCGCCACCAGCAGAAGGTGGATGCGGATGCTGCGCGCCGCGAGACCGAACTCAACATCCTGCTCGGCGGCACGGGCATCTTCGGCGCAGGCCAGATGATCTACTGGATCGGTGAGACCGCAGCAGGAGACCCGGAAGCCGTTCCACCGAAAGAGGCCGTGCCCGTCGAGATTGATCTGCTGGGCGTTTTTCCTGCCAGTTTTTCCGGCGATGCGATCATGTACGTGACCGAAGCGGTCATGATCTACGCGTTGGCGATCTTTGTGCCGTTTTTCGTGTATATCGTGGTGTCTGCGATGTGGACCTGGGCGCGCAAGAAGCGTCCGGACCTCTGGGTGCTCAGCGCGCCCAAACGGTTAAGCCGGTGGTTCAGATCCTGACGCGGAAGACCGGTTGTCCGCCAGCCGCTGCTATCCGCCAGCCTTCAGTGCCTCGACGATCTTCTTGACGTCCTGCGAGCGGCCCTTGGGGACGATCATCACGTGGCTGCCGTTGGCGATGATGATGAGGTCGCTGATGCCCGATGCGGTGACGGTGATGCCGTCGGCATGGATGTGCGAATTGCTGCAATCGATCGCGATGACCTCGCCATGGCTTGTGTTGCCGGCGTCGTCGGGCGGGGCGATGCCTGCCAGCGCGTCCCAGCTGCCGACATCGGACCAACCGCACGACACCGGCACGATGGCGACGCGGTCGGCGCGTTCCATCACCGCATAGTCGATCGAATCGGAAGGGCAGGCGGCAAAGCGGCCGGGCAGCGGGCGGATGGTGCGCGCGTTGAGCTGGACGCCCTCCAGCGACTGCCTTGCCGCCCGCAGCATGTCGGGGGCGTGCAGGGCCAGCTCCTCGAGATAGCGATCGGCGCGCATCAGGAAGATCCCGGCATTCCAGGCATGGTTGCCCTCGGCCAGCATCGCCTCGGCCTTGTCGCGCGGCGGCTTTTCGATGAAGCGCTCGACCTTGCGGACCCCGGGAATATCGGCGAGCGGCGCGGCCATGAGGATATAGCCAAAGCCGGTTTCGGGCCCGGTCGGCTCGATGCCGAAGGTGACCAGCCAGCCCTGTTCGGCGGCGGGACGCGCGGCGTCGACCGCGGCGAGAAACGCATCCAGATCGCCGATGACATGGTCGCTGGGCATCACCAGCATCACCGCATCGCCCGATCCTGCCGCCAGCGCCGCCAGCGCGATGGCAGGCGCGGTGTTGCGCGCGCTGGGTTCCAGCAGGATCCGTGCGTCATCGAGCCCGGCCTCGGCCAGTTCGGCCTGCATCAGATCGCAATGACGCTCGGCACCGATGATCAGCGCGGGGCCGAACCTGTCCGATCCGTTGGCGCGGGCCAGCGTGTCGGCGAACATCGACCGGTCGGTGACCAGGGGCAGGAACTGCTTGGGGCGGGCTGCGACCGACAGCGGCCAAAGCCGGGTACCCGAGCCGCCCGAAAGGATCACGGGAAGGATTTTTGTCATGCAGTCTGGCCGTTCTCATGAGCGCGGGCGAGCAGCAGGCGCGCGCCGTTGCTGGCGTGATAGGAAGAGGCTGGATCGACCGCGAGACATTCACCCGCGGCCGCGGTGACCGCACCGGCGGCGGTCTGCACCGAAACGCTGCCTTCGATCGGGATCACCAGCAGCGGGCCGGTGCCCTCCAGCGTTTGGGGGGCATCTCCTGCCAGGCGAAGCCCGAACAGCGGCCCGTCGACCAGTGTCTGGTCGGTGTCCAGATCGATGTGCCGCGCCAGCGTGTGGCGATAGGGCGCAGCGTTCGCAACCGCGATGCTCTGGTCGAGATGCAGTTCGCGCGGGCGGCCATAATCGTACAGCCGGAAGGTCACATCGGCGTTCTGCTGGATCTCGATCAGGCTGAGCCCCGCGCCGATGGCGTGGATGGTGCCAGCCGGGATGTAGAAGAAGTCGCCGCGCGCCACCGGGTGCCAGGCAAGCAGCTGCTCGATCGAGCCATCGAGCGCAGCCGCGCGCAGTTCGTCACCGCTGAGGTCGCGCACCAGACCGATCCCCAGCGTCGCGCCGGGCTCGGCATCGAGCACCAGCCAGCACTCCTCCTTGCCGCCGGACAGGCCGATCGTGCGCGCGTAGGCATGGCCGGGATGGACCTGGATCGACAGCTTCTCGCTGGTGAAGATGTACTTCACCATCAGCGCCAGCGGCGCTGCATCTTCGGCCTCGAACCAGATTTCGCCGATCCTGTCGGGCCCCGTGTTGGTGAAGGGGGCCGGGATATCGGCTCTCCCCCATGGCTTTGCCACCTGGCGCGTCGTCAGCTTCATTGGGAGAGCCATCACATCCATTGCTTCCATTTCCGCGATGCTTCCAGTCCAGTCAAGCGTGACACGTCAACCCTTTGCAGCGACACGCCGGTCCGGGATACGGCTCGACCGGGCCGGTGCCGGTCCGTGGAGAAGCGCCAGTTCCGCGATGTTGCATAAAGCGTAACGCGCACGGCGGAAAAAAGTCAGGCTATTCAAAAAGTTTCTTGATGCTGCCGGCCATCAGCCCGGCAACGATCAGCAAGCAGCTTGCCAGCAGCAGCAGCGAGATGATCTCGTCCTGCCATGCCTTGCCGACCCCTGCGATTTCGATGCCGCGCCCCACCAGAAAGCCCGGGGTGAGCACAAGGCTGACCCACAGCACGCCCGAAAGCACGTTCCAGCGATGAAAGCGGTGGGCATCCATCCTGGCGACGCCCGCCACCAGCGGCAGCATCGACTGGAACGGGCCCAGCGCATAGCGCCCGCCGACCAGCGATATACCGCCCCAGCGGCGAAAGAACAGCCGCGCGCGCGCGATGCCGCGCCGGTGCCGCGCCAGCGCGGGGGCCTGCCAGGCGCGATGGCCCAATTGCAGCCCGGCGCGCCACGACAGCCAGTATCCCGCAATCGCGCCCGCCATGCCAAACAGCGCGACCGCGGTCGCATCGACCCGGCCGCTGCCCATCAGCACGCCGACCATGAACAATATCGGGGTGGCAGGGATGAAGATGCCGATCACCGCGAGCGATTCGCCGAACGCGATCAGCCCGAATGCGGGACCCGCCAGCCAGCGGTGATCGGTCATGAAGTCCGACAGAAGCTGGAGCAGGCCGTTCATGCGCCGCGCCGGAAGATCAGAGCGAGAGTTTCTTGAAGATCGGCTCGGGGATCGCGCGGATGATCGCCATGACGAGGCGCCAGCGGCCGAGGGTGTAGATCACGTCGGCCTTCTTGTCCTGCGCCTTCAGGATCGCGTCGGCGACCTGTTCGGGCTCGGCGGTCATCACCGGCGACAGCTTCATGCCCGCGGTCATCTGGGTGCGCACGAAGCCGGGCTTGACCGTCATCACGTGCAGCCCGGTCTTGGCGTGCGCGTTGCGCAGCCCCGAGAGGAAGGCGGTGAACCCGGCCTTGGCCGATCCGTAGATGAAGTTGGATGCGCGCCCGCGCTCGCCTGCGACCGAGCTGATGCCGATGATGCAGCCATCGGGCACGTTCGCCATGCGGCGGGCGGCGGCAAGCAGATAGCGCGCCGGGCCGGCATAGTTGCTGTCCATCACCTTGGCGGCGATGTCGTCATGCGCCGCCGATTCGGCCTGGTCGCCCAGCAGCCCTGCGAGCATCACCACGGTGCCCGGCACCACACCCAGCGAATCGAAGAACGCGTCCGGCGCGCCATCGGTGATGTCGACGCTGACCGAGCGGACCTTCGCCTGGGTGCGCAAGGCCAGATCGGTCGCATCGGCGCCGATGTCGCCGCGCGCGGCCAGGATGACCTCGCAGCCCCTGGCGGCATAGCCCTTGGCGAGCGCACGGCCGATATCCGAACGGGCACCGATGATCAGAACGGGGGAAGCGAGCATTTTACAGACCCAATCTTTGTGAAAGCAGCGACGAGAAGCGCTGGTCGAGGCCGTATCGCGCACGAAGGTTACGAAATTCGTCAAGCCTGGGATAGCCTGCGGCAAAGCGCTCGGGCGAGACGCGAGCATCCTTGGTCAGGTAGACACGCCCGCCATGGTCGGCGGTGATCGCGTCGAGCCGCTCGAGCAGCGCAAAGTTGTCAGGTGTCGCGGGGAAGTCGAGCGCGAGCGTGTAGCCTTCCATCGGGAAGCTCAGCATCCCGAACGACTGCGGCCCCATGCGCTTCAATACTGCCAGGAACGATCCGGCGCCCGCAGCCGAGATCGCCTCGAGCAGGCGGCGCATGCCCTGTTCGCTTGACGCGAGCGGAAGGACGGACTGGTACTGCACAAAGCCCTGGCGGCCGTAGATCCGGTTCCACTCGAAGATCGCATCGAGCGGGTAGAAATAGGGATCAAGATCGACCACCGCGTCGCCCGGGCGCTGCATCGCGTAATAGAGATGGTTGAACATCCGCACGTTGAAGCCGCTCAAGGCAAAGTTCGGAAAGTCGATCGGGATCGTCTTGGGCTTGCGGTTGGGGCGCGCGAGTGGCGCGGCGCGGCGGGCGGGGTCGAGCTCGTCCAGCCTCGCATGCTCGCCCAGCAGAATCGCCGAGCGGCCAAGGCTCCTGCCGGTCGCCATGCAGTCGATCCACGCCACCGAATAGGTCGATCCGTGCGATTGTTCGAACACGGCGAGAGCCTGTTCGAGGTCGGGCACGCGGATCGTGCGCTGGCGCATGAACGCGCTTTCGACCCTGAGCATCCGGAACGACGCACGCACGATGATGCCGGTGAGCCCCATGCCGCCGCAGGTCGCGGCGAACAGATCGGTGTTCTGGATCGGCGAGCAGCGCTCAACCCGGCCATCGCCAAGGTCGAGATCGAACCAGTCGACATGGTCGCAGAACGATCCTGCGACATGGTGGTTCTTGCCGTGCACGTCGCTGGCGATCATCCCGCCGATGGTGACCATGCGGGTGCCGGGAGTCACCGGCGGGAACCAGCCGCGCGGCACCAAGGCTGCAACGAGGTCCGACAGCAGCACGCCAGCCTCGCACACCAAAGTCCCGGTCGCCTCGTCGAGCGAGATCAGCCGGTCGAGCCTGCGCATGTCGATGGTGGCGGCCGGGTTCATGCTGGCATCGCCGTACGACCGGCCATTGCCGCGCGCGATGCTGTTGGGCAACGGCGCCAGCGTCTCGTGCAGCGCTTGCGGCGTGGTCGGCTGCCACACGGTGCACTCGCGCACCGGATAGCGACCCCAGCCGGCAAGAGGCGCCTGATACGGCATCAGATCGCGATCGCGATGATCACGGCGGCGGCAACCCCGGTCAGCCAGCTGACCTTGTCGGTCAGGGCAAAGATGATCGGATCATCGTGCATCTCGCCGCGGTTGGAGAGCATCAGCGCGCGGCTGATCCAGTAGATCAGCAGCGGGCAGATCAGCCACATCCGCAAGGGGTGTGCGTAGAGCGACAGCATGCGCGGGCTGCTCAAATACAGCATCACCACCATCACCGAGGCATAGCCCGCCGCCGCGCCCAAAGGCAGCAGCATGGCAAGGTCGTTGATCGCATAACCGCGCCCCGGGGGCGAGGATTTGCCCGCGTCGCGCCGCGCCACCAGTTCCGAGCAGCGTTTGACGATGGCGAGGCTGAGGAAGAAGAACAGGCAGAACATCAGCAGCCATTGAGACTTTTCCTCGCCGGTCGCGGCGATCCCGCCCAGCACGCGGATGGTGTAGAGCCCGCCCAGGATGATGACGTCCACCAGCATCTGCCGTTTGAGAAACAGCGAATAGCCAAGCGTCAGCACGACGTAGCCCAGCAGGATCGCGAGAAACTCGAGCGGTAGCAGCGCAGCGATGAAGATCGCCGCCGCCATCAGCCCGATCGCCATCAGGATCCCGCGCGGGATCGAAATGTCGGCGGCGGCAAAGGGGCGCTTGGACTTGCGGTGATGGTCGCGATCGCCCGGCAGATCGAGCAGGTCGTTGATGATATAGGCGCTCGAGGCAGCCAGGCTGAACGCCCAGAACGCCATGAACGCGGCCAGCAGCACCGCAAGGTCGCCGATGCTGTGTCCGGCGATCGCGGGGAGGAAGACGAGCGCGTTCTTGGCCCATTGATAGGGGCGCATCGCCTTGAAATAAGGGCGGATCGGGGTCCGCGGCCGGGCGATGATCTCCGCATCGGGGAAGCGGCGCTTGACCGCGCGCTCGAGCCCGCCGCTCTGCGCGATCACGATCGGGCGCCGCGCGGCATCCCAGACCGGCATGTCGACCATGTGGTCGCCGATATAGTCGAACTGCTTGTGGCCGAACCGCTCGACCAGCGCGCCCGCCTTGTTGGAGCCCGACAGGTTGGTGACCCCGTCCGATCCCATCACGCCATCGACCCCGCCGATCCGCGCGGCGATCTGTTCGACCCAGCGGTGATCGGATGCTGACGCCAGCCACACCGGTCGCCCTGCAGCCTTTGCCGTCTCGATGGCGGTCAGCGTCTCGGCGCGCAGCGGCATGCTGGCAATATGCGGATCGACGGTATCGACCAGATTCTTCTTGAGCGACGCCTTGCCGCCCGCCAGCCAGGTCACCAGCTTCCAGCTGTTCCATGGCTGGGTGGCGACCAGCTGCAAGGCGGCTTCGAACAGCAGGTCGGTGCGGATCAGCGTGCCATCGACATCGACGATCAGCGGGGTTGTGTCGGTGGCCCCGGCCTTGCGGGTCTGCTCGTCGATCACGGCTTCTTCTTCTCGCCAAAGGAATAGTGCTTGTGCGCGTAATAGCTCAGCACGATCGGGCTGACCACGCCCACCAGATGCGCGATCTCCTCTGCATGCCAGTCCCAGCCGATGAACGGAAGGACCAGCCGCAGCATGCCTGCGCTGACGCCCAGCACGACCAGGAAGCTGAACGCGTTGACCACGGCGAAGCGGCCATATTCGGCGAGCCAGCTGTCGCCGCTGGCATTGAACACGAACAAGCGTGCGAGCAGGAACGCGGTGGTCATGCCGAAGAGATAGGCGACCGACACCGCTGCCTCATAGGGCATCACATGGCTGAGCAGCCAGCGCGAGCCAAGGTTGACCAGCGCCGCGATGCCGCCGGTGACGATGAAGCTGGCGAAGCGCTTGCCTTCACCGCCGTCAGGGGTCGCCGGTTCGGCAACCTTGTCCGACAGGCTGGTCATGCCGGGATGCTCTCCACCATGTCCTTCGCCAGCCGCGCGCTTTCCGAAACGCCGCGGTCCTCGGGATAATAAAAGCAGGTATCGGCGACCTGGAGCCCGGCGATCGGGGTCTGCACCGGCGGGATCTTGGCGGCAAAGCCCGGCTCGCAGATCGGCTGGGCATGGCGCAGGCGGCCCACCTTGGTCGCGACGATATTGTCGCGGGTGATCGCGGGGTTGATCCGCTGGATGTACGAGAATGCCTCATCGATCAGCTTCTGGTCGTCCCAGGCGAACTTAGGGTGGGTGACCGGCATGTAATAGGGCACGTACACCACGGTTTCTCCGCCGGGCACTGGACGCAGGTTCGAAAACTCGATGATCCCCGGGATCTCGATATCGGGTTCGATGATGTTGACCCAGAAATGCGGCGTCACCGACTTTTTCAGCCGGAACAGCAGGCAGCACACGCCGATGTTCTCGATCGCGTCATACTTGGCCTTCCAGTCGGCGGGCATGTCGGGGATCATCGTGGAGATCAGCGGTGTCGGCACGGTGGAGATGACATGGTCGGCTCCGTGGAAGCCGTCTGCGGCCTCGACACCGGTGACCTTGCCGTTCTCGCTGACGACCTTGCTCACCGGGTTGCCGAGGATGACCTTGCCACCCAGCGCCTCGATACGTTCGACCAGCCGGTCGACCAGGGTCTGGCTGCCGCCCTCGATATAGCCCAGTTGCTCCTGGAAGATCGACTTGCGCGAGCGGCCGGTGCGCTTGACCCGTGTCCAGATCCAGGCGGCCGAGACATTGTCGGCGTACTGGAAGAACTTGAGGTCGAACAATGGCTTCCACATCTTGTCGTAGACGCTCTTCCCCGACCAGCGGGTGATCCATTCGCGCGCGCTCTGCGTTTCCAGCGCGTCCCAGCTGTCACGCTTGGTCGACACGAAGGCGAGTACGCCATAGCGGATCTTCTCGATCAGGCTGAGATGCGGGTAGCGCAGCAACGAGAACGGATCGCCCCAGCCGTGCAGCTTGCCGCCCGAAAAATAGCCCATCGAGGTGTCGCGCCAGCGCATCTTGTCGCCCAGGCCGATCTCGGCCATCAGATCGAAGGTCGGCTGGTCGGTCTTGCAGACAAAATGGTAGAAGCGCTCGATCGACATTCCGGCGAAATCGAAATGCGCCGCCATGCCGCCTGCATCGGGCGATGCCTCGATCACCTCGACCTGATGGCCCGCCTTTGCGGCATGATAGCCCGCGGCCAGCCCCATGGCTCCGGCACCGATGACGACGACACGTGACATTCGATTCTCCCGGCCCGCACGGCAGCAGGCCTCAATATGATCCAGTTACCCCGGCCCGGCGAATAGCCGCGATCAGAACTGCAGCGCAATCTTCGAATAAACCGGGTGGCCGAAGGTCTCTTTCAAGGCTTCGTCCAGCGGCGTCGCGCGCACAACGAAGATTCCCGGCCAGTCGATGATCTCGAACACGTCGGGGGTCGACAGCGCCTTGAGCTGCTTTTCGGTGAACGGCGGGTTCTTGCTGAACAGCGCATAGGTGCGCAGCAGCATCGCGAACAGGCCGTAGGGGATCTTGACGATGACCGCGCCCGCGCCCGTCGCGCGCTTCATCGCGCGGATGAGGTCGATATAGTCGATCCGCTCCTGCCCGGTGATGTTGTACGCGCCGGTCATCTTCTTCTCGATCGCCGAGACGATCACGTCGCAGAAATCGCCGACATACAGCGGCTGGCGCAGATACTTGCCGTCGCCGGGAATCGGGAACACGGGAACCTTTTCCATGAAGCGCGCCAGCCAGCCGACATGCTTGCGGTCGAACCAGCCGAACATCAGCGTCGGGCGCAGCACGATTTGGGTGAGGCCGGTTTCGGCAACCAGCTTTTCCTGCGCCTTCTTGGTTTCGGTGTAGTCGTCCACCGCCAGCGAATTGACCACCGAGGACGAGATGTTGACCACATAGGGCACCGCGTGCTGCACGGCTGCCGCCATCACCCGTTCGCTGGCCAGGATGTTGTTGTCGATGAACTCCTGCGGCACCAGCCCGCCGATCTGCGCATGGCCGTGGACCAGCGCGTCGCAATCGGCCAGCGCATGCTGCCAGCCGTCCTCGCGCGCCAGATCGGCGACGATAACCTCGATGTCGGGGTGCTGTTCGCGCAGGATCGCCGAATTGGCGGCAGCCTTGTCGATGGAGACGATCCGGGTATAGCCGCGCTGCTTGAGCTTGGCGACGAGGTTCTGGCCCACCAGACCCGCGCCCCCGGTGATAACGATCTTCTTCCCCACCTGCGGTCTCTCCCAGCCTGTTGCGGCGTGCAAATGCGGCGGACTATTAGGGATGCTTTGGTTGCAGTGCAACAAACAAGCGCGCGCGGGCGATCGGGGCGGCGGTGCAGGATCGTTCGCCCGGGCCTGCCGTCCTTTAACGTCTGGTCATGTGGCGTCGATTTGACTAGACGCTCGAAGTCGCCACCGCTGCCCTGTTCCATGGGCAGGCCATCAGGAAACACGATGACGTCGTCACTCAAGCGCATTGTCAAAAGCTCGCCGTTTCTGGCCAGGCTTGCCGTTCCCGCCTTCCGCGCACAATCGGTGGCGCTGTCGCACATGCCGATCAAGGGCAGCATCCCCCGGTTCGAAGGCCGGGCGCGGATGGAGAGCCCGGTGTTCCGCAGCAAAAGCGAGTATGACGCCTGGCTGGCCGAGAGCGCGGACCAGCGCGCGGCCGAACGGGCGGCGGACGCTGCCGCCGTGCAGCCGGGCGCCTTCGCCTTCGGGCTGGAAGGCTTCTGCTCGATCTGCAACGCGCCCACCGTCTTCGTCACCAGCATGGAATATGTCAGCACCGATGCGGACGGCCGTGCCCAGCCCAACTGGCGCGAGCATCTGATCTGCAGGGGATGCGGGCTGCGCAGCCGGGTGCGCGCCGCGCTGCAGATCGCGATCCAGGACCTCGGCATGCGCGCCGATCATGCGATCTACATCACCGAGCAGTTCGGACCGACCTATCGCTGGCTGAAGGGGCGGTTTGCCGATGTCACCGGCAGCGAATATCTCAAGCCCGGCTCGCCCTCGGGCTCGCGCCACATGGGGATCAACCATCAGGACATCCAGGCCCTCTCGTTCGCCGATGCCAGCTTCGATGTCCTGATGTCGTTCGACGTCCTCGAGCATGTGCCGGACAATGCCGCCGCGTTCCGCGAGATCGCCCGCGTGCTGCGCCCCGGCGGCAGGCTGGTGCTCACCATTCCGTTCACTGCGGACAGGCACGAAACCACGGTTCGCGCTGAAATGCAGCCGGACGGCGCGATCGTGCACCACCTTCCGGTGGAAATGCACGGCAACCCGACAGATCCGATCAACGGCGCGCTGTGTTTCCGGCATTATGGCTGGGACGCGCTGGACGAGCTGCGCGCGGTCGGCTTTACGGATGTCGCCGCGCACCTTTATCACAGCGCCGATCTTGGCCATCGCGGCGATCACCAGCTTCTGATCTCCGCCGTCAGGGTCTGAGTCCGGGCAGGCAATGAGCCCGGCAGGCATTGAACCCCATGCGCGCGTGCAGACAGGCCCCACCGGCGGGAGCGACGCGGAGCGGTCCCGTCAGAGAAATGATCCAGACCAGCAGGAATTGTCATGACATCTGTGTCCCTTGATTCTCGGCAGTCGAACGGTGGCATCGCGGAGCGGCTGGCCCGGTCGGCGTGGTTCGCTCTGGGCGGGCTGACGGGGCTGTTGCTGCTGCTGATGATCGCACGCACCTTCATCGGCGTGCCGCATTGGGATAGCTGGGGCCTGCTCACCTATCGGGAAATCTTCGGCGGCTTCTTCGATTCGCTCAACGGCCATGTGAGCATGGCGCCGCGGCTGGTCTATGCTGCCGACATCTGGCTGGCATCGGGGTCTTCGGCGCTCAACATGGTGGTGACGGTGCTGCTGCTCGTCGCCGATGCCGTGCTGCTGGTGTGGGTCTGTCGCCAGGCGCGGCTGTCCTGGGTGTATCAGGGCTTTGCGGTCATCATCCTGTTCTGGGCGTATCCGGTGGCCAATTTCATGAGCGCGTTCAACCTCCAGATCGTGGGCGTGTTCGTGCTGGCGACCTTCACCTTCGCCGCGCTGGCGTTCGGCAAGGGGGCCAAGGGGCTGTGGCTGTCGATCGCGATCGCGGCCACCGCCGGCGTCACCATGGCCAACGGCATTCTGGCAGGCTTTCTGCTTGCGCCGCTGGCCTGGGCGCTGGGTCGCCCAGCCAGGGACATCGTCACCGCCGCGATCGCCGGAGCCGCGATCATCGGCGTCTATCTGCTGCTCGCCACCGGTAGCGCCGACGTGCTGTGCACCGATGTCTACGACACCCAGAAGGCGCAGAGCTATCTGTCGCTGCAGAGCATCGGCTCGATGCTGGGCTATCTCGGCGTCTATCTCGGCGCGCCGGTCGCGCGCATCGTGTTCCGCACCGCCAGCTTTACCGACACGACGCTGATCGTCACCGGCGTGCTGGGTTATATCGGTCTGCTGACCGCCGCATTCCTGTCGCTGCGCGCCCTGTTCGATGCCGAGCAGCGTCGTCGGCCGATCGTCGGCTTCCTGATGGCACTGCTGGCGTTTCTGGTGGGGACCGCTGCGGTGACCGCTTATGGCCGCGGGGTCGAATGTCCGGTCTATTCGGCGGCGACCAGCCGCTACGGCACTTCGGCCGACATGTTCTGGATGACCACCGTGCTGCTGGTGGGGGCCCTGCCGCTGGCCGATCGTGCCTGGGCGCGGACCGTTCCAGCGCTGGGCACGCTGCTGTTCGGGCTGGTCATCGCCGCGAGCCAGCCGTTCATCGTCAAGGCCATGATCGTCAGCCCGGGCCTGTCGCCGGTGGCCACCGGCAAGTCGGGCGAGCAGTTTCTGGGTGGCGGCCACCAGGCCGACCGGGTGGGCGCGCGCACCGCGATCCTTTCGAGCACGCTCGATGTCGCCGCCTTGCGGGTGATCATGCTCGAGCCCGACGCGCGGACGCTCGCCACCTTCGATGTCTTGCGCGAAAAGCGGCTCGCCCCGTTCCAGCACCGCTGGTCGGCGCTGCTCGGCCAGCCGCTGCCCAGGGGCTATGACATGCGCCAGCGCGGCTGTTCGGGGACCGCTTCTGCGCCGGTTCCCCTGCCCGGGGGCGGCTGGCGGATCGCCGGAACGCTGCAGGGCAGCGCGACCCAGTTCGACCATATCGTCGCGCTCAATTCCGCCGGGCAGGTGGCAGGCTATGCGATGCGCAGCCCGGGCCGCACGCTGGGCGAGGCCGTCCGCAATTCCAACCCGGGCTGGCAGGGTCATGTCAATGCGCGCTGGGGCGCGGGCGCGGTGACGCTCTATGCGCTTGATCCCGATGAGAAAACGGCCTGTCGATTTGCTGAAGCCGATCTGCCCGGCATCTGATTAAGGCGCGCCGCGCGGCAAGCGCCGGGCCGTTAACGACAAAAAACTTGCGCATTCCGGCGCTACCCAGCAAAGCCTTAGCGACATGATGACCGGCGGGAGCCGGCAGCAGGTCGTGCAACCCGGTTGAAAGAGTCGAGCAGGCACGTGGCAATCCCGTTTCCGTCTTACCCCAATGTGTCAGCCTGTCGCCAGCGTGCATCGCGCATGGCCATGGCGGGCACGCGCCCGACGGCGCCTGAGGCCCGGCACTGATGGCGTTGAATTTTCTGAACAAGGCCAAGGTCACCAAGGTGGGCGCGGATGGCAAGCGCTATCGCTCCAAGACGCAGTCGCGCACCAAGTCTGCCCCGCGCACCAGCCGCCGGAGCCGCAGCTTCTGGCTGCTGCTGGCGTTCCTGGCGCTGGTGTTCCTGATCGGCGGCAGCTCGCGCAAGGAAATCCCGACGCTCATCCTGTTGCGTCCGGCATCGGTGCTGCTGGCCTTTTATGCGATTGCCACCACCACCGCCGAACAGTGGCGCGCCTATCGCGCCCCGCTGGTGATGATGGCGGCGATCGTGCTCATCACCATCGCGCATCTGGTGCCGCTGCCGCCTGCGATCTGGCAAGCATTGGCGGGCCGCGAGATCATCCTCGATGTCGAGCAACTGGCCGGGCAGCCCGACATCTGGCTGCCGCTGGCGATGGTGCCCCTGGGCGCCTGGAACGCGTTCTATGCGCTGTTCGCGCCGATCGCGGTGTTCCTTCTTGCGATCCAGCTGGATGACCGCGACACCTTCTGGCTGCTCGTCGCGCTGACCGGGCTGGTGCTGCTCAGCGGGCTGGTGGGCGTGATGCAGGCGGCCGGGATCAACGTGCAGCTCTATGCGATCATGTCGGACACGCCCCCAGGGCTGTTTGCCAACCGCAACCATCAGGCCGCGCTGCTGGCGATGCTGTTCCCCATGCTGGCGCTGATCGCGGCGACCGGCGAGCGCTTCGGGTTCGACGGCAGCTTCCTGCGGGTGCTGACCGCTGCGCTGGCCATTGCCGTGGTGCCGCTGGTGTTCGTCACCGGCTCCCGCATGGGGCTGCTGGTGTGCGTGGTCGCGATCCTCGCGATCCCCGCGATGCAGCTTGGCCTTCTGCCCACGCACTGGCTGCGCGGCGGCGCGCGGCCCAAGATCGCGCTGGGCGTGGGCGTCGCCGCCGTAGTGGCAGCTTTGGCCGGAATCGGTTTTGCCATGTCGCGCAATGTCGCGGTGGAGCGGCTGTCGCTGATCAACGAGGATCTGCGCTATTCGGTGTGGGAAGAGGTGCTGGCGTTTCTGCCCGGCTATCTGCCCTGGGGATCGGGTGTCGGCAGCTATGCCGAGGTCTACCAGATCCACGAACCCAACCGGTTGTTGAGCGCGAGCTATTCGAACCACGTCCATAACGACTGGCTTGAAGTGGTGCTGATGGCCGGTATTCCGGGGATCATTCTGCTTGCCGCTGCGGTGGTGATGTTCTGTGTGGCGGCGTGGCGTTGCCGGGGCGCGCGCGGAACGCAAAGCAAGTTCAACCGCCTGGGGCTGATCATGGTGCTGGTTTTGGCCATTGCGAGCAGCGTCGATTATCCGCTAAGGACGCCCATCATGGCGTCGGTTTTCGCACTGGCGGTCGTGTGGTCTTGTCGACCGAATCACGCAATTCGCGAAGTTAAGGGCAGGGAAGCCAATGTTTGAACGTGCGCGTATGGTTTTCGTCCCGCTCGTCGCCGCGCTGATCAGCACGGCGTGTGCTTCTGGCGGTCCGGTCCAGCTGGGTGGCGCCGCCAACCTGGCGCTGGTCCAGGCCGATGCCCTCCCCGTGCCGACCTCGGCCGATTATGGTGCTTCGCAGCGTCCGTTCATCGTCGGCCCCTATGACATGCTGAGCATCGACGTCTTCGGCAACGAGGACCTCAAGGCCGATGAAATCCAGGTCGATGCCGGCGGCCGCATCACCTTTCCGTTGATCGGGACGGTGGAAGTGGCAGGCAAGACCCCGGGCGAGATTGCGCGCACGATGGAATCGATGCTCAAGGGCCGTTATCTGCGCAATCCGCAGGTCACCGTGAACCTCAAGGAAACCGCCAGCCAGGTGGTCGCGATCAGCGGCGAGATCAAGAAGCCGGGCATCTATCCGATCGTCGGCGACATGACGCTGCTCAAGGCGATCGCGCGTGCCGAAGGCTGGACCGAATTCTCCAAGAAGCGTGAAGTGCTGGTCTTCCGCAAGGTCGGCGGGCAGCAATATGCAGCGCTGTACGACGCCAAGGCGATCGAGCGCGGTCAATATGCCGATCCGGAGCTGTACCCCAATGACACCGTCGTGGTGGGCGATTCGCAGGCCCGGCGGAACATGAAGGACCTGTTCACCGTGGTGCCGCCGATTGTCGGCCCGCTGATCTTCCTGCTCGGCAACAACAACTGACGCAAGCGCTGGACCAGACATGCAAAACACAGAAAATTTCGGCGCTTTAGAACCCCAGCGGGGCTATCCGACGACAGGAGCTATCGGGCCATCGGTGCCGCCGATGCTGCTGCAGTACTGGTACACGGTCATGCGCTGGCGCTGGCTGATGCTCGGCATCATCCTGGGCTGCATCGTGCTGAGCGTGGTGGTGACGCTGTTCATGTCGCCGCAGTACACCGCGCAGGTCCAGATCCAGATCGATCGCCAGCAAAAGCAGATCACGATGGTCGAGGGCATCGAGGCCCAGACCACGCCGCAGGACCAGGAGTTCTACGCGACCCAGTACACGCTGCTGACCGCGCGTCCGCTGGCCGAGCGCGTCGCAGCCTCGCTGGCGCTCTACAACAACGAGACCTTTCTGGCAGCGCACGGCATCGATGGCGATGTGCTGACCGAAAAGTCGCCGGGCCTGTCCGCGCAGCAGATCAAGGACAAGAACCGGCGGTTGATCATCAATCTGCTGCTCGACAATGTCGACATCGCGCCGATCCGCAACTCGAAGCTGGTCAACGTCACTTATACAAGCCGCGATGCGAACCTTTCGGCGCGGATCGCCAATGAATGGGCCGCAGCGTTCATCGCAACCAGCATGGACCGGCAATATGCCTCCACCGCCGATGCGCGCAAGTTCCTCGAGGAACGCCTTGTCACCCTGCGCCAGCGGCTCGACGAATCCGAAAAGCTCGCGGTGAACTATGCGTCGCGCAACGGCATCGTCTCGCTGGGCGAAACCCGCGACAGCGAAGGCCGCACGACCTCCAACCAGACGCTTGCCGGCGCGCAGCTGGCCGAAATGGCCAGCGCGCTCAACGAGGCGACCGCCGCCCGCATCGCTGCCGAAGCACGCAGCGGGTCTGCCGGGGAATCGACCAGCGAATCGGTGACCAGCAATTCGCTTTCCAGCCTGCGTGGCCAGCGCGCCACCATCGCGGCGGAATATGCCAAGAAGCGGGTGCAGCTCGAGGACGGGCATCCCACCGTCCAGGAACTCAAGCAGCAGCTTGCCACCACCGACAACGCGATCAGCCAGGAAACCCAGCGGATCTCGCGTGCACGCCAGTCCGAATATCGCGAAGCCGCGCGCCGCGAGGCCGAGCTGCGCGCCAAGGTGGAAACGCTCAAACAGGGTCTGGACGTCCAGAACAAGGCGAACATCCAGTATGCCGCCTTCCTGCGCGATGCCGACACCAACCGCCAGATCTATGACGCGCTGCTGCAGCGCTACAAGGAAATCGGCGTTGCCGGGCAGGTCGGGGTCAACAACATCAGCGTTGTGGAACCGGCCAATGCGCCCGATCGTCCGTCCTCGCCCAACCTTCTGCTCAACCTGCTGATCGCCACCTTCCTGGGCGTTGCCCTTGCTGGTGCCACGGCATTCGGTCTCGAGCAGATCGACGAAGGTGTCCGCGATCCGACCCAGGTCGATGCGCTGCTGGGGCTGCCCCTGCTGGGCATCACCCCCAAGGTGGAGCGCAATGCGACCGAGGAGATGGCCGATCTCAAGTCCGCGCTCTACGACGCGTACTTCTCGATCCACTCCAACCTGTCGTTCTCGACCAGCCACGGCTTCCCCAAGTCGCTTGCGGTTACCAGTACCCGGCCGAGCGAGGGCAAGAGCTCGACCTCGATGGCGCTCGCCATCGTGCTCGGCCGCACCGGCAAGAACGTGCTGCTGATCGATGGCGATCTTCGCTCGCCCTCGATCCACGGCATGCTGGGCATGACCAACGAAAAGGGCCTGAGCAACTATCTGGCGGGCGAGGATGACTGGCAGAGCTTCATCCAGCCGACCGAGCTCAAGAACGTGTCGATCATCTCGACCGGCCGTTCGCCTCCGAGCGCTGCCGAACTGCTCAGCGGCGATCGCCTCGCCTCGCTGATCGCGCAGGCGCTCACCCAGTACGACAATGTCGTGATCGATGCGCCGCCGGTGCTCGGAATGACCGACGCGCCGCTGATCGCCAAGGCGGTCGAAAGCGTGGTCTATGTGGTCGAATCGGTCGGCCCGGCCGTCCGCGGCATCCGTAGCTCGATCCAGCGTCTGGTCATGGCCAACGCCCGCCTGTCGGGTGTTGTGCTGACCAAGGTCGGCGAAGGATCGATGAACTACGGTTACGGCTATGGCTATGGTTACGGCTATGGCTATGGCTCGGACCGCAAGGACCTCGACCAGTAAGGATGGGTACCCCGTGTTGATGGCTGCCTCGCCTGCGGCGCGCGCGGCGCGCTGGCCGCTCGGATTTGCAGCGCTGGTGCTGGCTTATTGGTCGTTCGACTATTCGGTGGCGAGCAACATGCGCCGCGCCAACCCCGAAGCCGCGTATCGCGCCCGCCCGACCGATCCGGGCGCGGTGGCGGCCGCGATGAACGACCGCATGGTGGTGCGCAACCAGTTCGAAGCCGGCGCGGACGATGCTGCCAACGCGCGCGCTGGCCTGCGCCAGGACCCGCTCAACCGTGTGCTGCTGCGTACGCTGGGCGTGCACGAGGAAATCAGCCGCCGACAGCCCGAAGCGCTCAAGGCCATGCAGATGGCCAGCCGCGTTTCCCGCCGCGACAGCATCACCGAACTGTGGCTGGCGGAATACCACCGCCGCAACGCAGCCCCCGCCCGGGCGCTGGTCCACTATGACGCCGCGATGCTGGTGCGGCCCGATCTGCAGAAGGCGCTGTTCCCGCAGATGACCACGGCGCTGGCGCAGCCAGACTTCCGTGCGGCCGTGCGGCCCTATATCGCGCGCAAGGCCAGCTGGGCGGTGCCTTTCGTGGGGACGGCTGCGCAGGCCGATATCGATAACGTGGTTGCGCTGGTCGAACCGGTCGCGAACCGGATGGCGGCACCCGGCTACGAGCCCGCGTTCGCGCAGATCCTCTATCGGCTGATGGCGCGCGGCGACGGGGCAAGGGCACTGGCGCTCGCGCCGAAGGTGTTCTCCGCGTTCGATGCAAAGGCGTTTGCGGCGCCAGGCTGGAACAGCACCACCACCGACAGCCGGTTCGGAAGCCTTGCATGGTCGTTCGAGCAGACTGGCGATCTCAATGCGTCGCTGGAAGATGGCAGGACGCTGGCGGTCATGGTCAATCCGCTCGCGTCGGGCAGATTTGCCGCTCGAGATATCCCGGTAACGCCCGGAACCGCCTACCAGCTTCGCCACACGATCGATTACGGGCAGTCCTCGGCGCAGGCGCAGGTCCGCTGGACGGCAGCCTGTGTCGGCGAGCAGTCGGCACCGGTGTTCTGGCAGGGCGATGTCCCGCTGACCCGTGGACGAGCGCAATACAGCGCCGCGCTTGCCACCCCGGCATCGTGCACACTGCTCCGGCTGACCGCCAACGCGATCGGCGCGGATGCTCAGATCCCTTCCGAATTCTCCATTTCGCAGCTGCAACTCGCACCCAACTGAACGGTTGCTGCCCGCTAGGCGTTCAGGTGACCGCAGCCGGTGACGGGTTGCGTCCTAGGTGCTAGTGCTAGTGCATCAGGTGGTCTTGCGACCGGCAAGCGTCACCTTGGCCGCGGAATGGCCTGTGCCTGTCTGGGTTGCAGGGCTAGCGCAATCAGCATCATCGCGAAGATCGATCCCGACGACCCTCCGTTGTACTGAGGCGCCTGCAGGCTGTACAAGGCGAGGACGATGGCGGTAAGCGTCACCGCTTCGGCAAGAACCGCGCTGTATCCCAGCTTCAGGACCGGCCAATAGCTGTGGCAGCCGAGGTAGCTGATGAACATGTAGATCATCAGGCCGGCAACGCCATACATGTAGAAGATGCCCATCATGCCGATGTCGCCGGGGAAGAAGTAGGTGATCCCGGTGAGCGGCCGATAGTTCTCGACACCGAAGGAGATTCCGGCGCCGGTCAGCCAGTAATATTGCATCGACTGAGAGGCGATATCGACCGAATTCACGCGGATCGATGCGGACTGATCACCGAAATACAGGAACGGATTGAGGCTGGGATCGATCAGCAGCAGGATGGAGAAAAGCGTTCCTGCGAGATACGCCAGAAATGCCGCGCGGCCCATCAGCGGAACGTTGCGAAGCGCGACATACCCCACCATGACCAGAAAGGTGACGGTGGTGATGGCGCGGGATTCCGTTACCCACCACGCTATCGCGAACAGCCCTGCTGCCAGAAGATAAGGGACGGCGAAGCGCAGGCGCATCTGGACCACCGAATAGGCAGTCCCGAAAACGAGCAGCAATGCTGCCGCGTGCAGTCGGTCGCCTCGACCGGCATCGTCCGCGCTGGCGATGGCCCGGGTGATGCCGCCGGTATCGATGATGCCCAGCCTGATCGCGCCGGATGCCATCAGATAGAACACCGCATAGCCGCAGCACAGGATGTAGAACCAGCGCATCAACCGGCCGAAGCTGCGGTCCTGGAACGTCAGGGCGAACAGGCCGACAAACGTCAGCCCGATATACTCGCCACCCGAATTGACCGTGAACGGGACGCCCGAGTTCATCGAGAACACGAACAGGAACAGAAAGATCGAAAACAGACCCGCCAGCGTCAGGCCTGCGGCGAAGATCTTTCCCCGCCAAAGGCAGATGGCACCGCCGGTCAGCGTGAGGATCGCGGTCGCCACGATCGCGGACAGACGGATGGTTTCCCCCGCCGCTCCGAGAAGATCGGCGACGAAGCCGTAGAAGATCAGCGAGGTGCACAACGCGGCGAACGTCAGATAGGCCGCTCCCAGGCCACCGACCGCAAAGAGCGAATTGGGGCGTGTTGCCACGGCCTGGGGCCGCATGGCGTAATAGGGGGCTGAAGCGTTGGCCAAGGATCGCACCTTATGATGGGTTGAGGCGGTATGCGCGCTGCTACCATGATGGCAAAGCCGATGGCAAATGTGCTGCGCGGCGGACATTACATAATTTGATCGGCCTTGAACAAGCCCTTGTCGAACCCGTCCCGCAGCGCCTATGCGCGAGCGCAGCAACCAGAGGTGGGATTTTCAGTGCAACCGATCACGCCGCCCTGCTTTTCCGCGCTGACATGCCTGCCGGACCCCGGCGCGGCAAATGGACACCCCCAATGAGCGTCTCGCGCAATTCTGCCTACAACCTCGTCGGTGCCGCGCTGCCGATCGTGCTCGCGCTGGCGACGGTGCCTGTCTATCTCAAGCTCGTCGGGCCGGACCGTTATGGCGTGCTGGCGATCGCCTGGTTGCTGCTCGGCTATTTCGGGCTGTTCGATCTGGGGCTGGGCCGCGCGACGTCGCAGCGGATTGCCGCGCTCAGGGATGCGCCGCCTGCAGAGCGCGCCGCCACCTTCTGGACGGCCTTGTGCGTCAACGTGGTGATGGGGGCGGTGGGCGCTTTGCTGTTCTGGCCACTGAGCTATTATCTGTTCGGCCATTTCTTCCGCGTCGACGAGGCGCTGCGCCCCGAAGTGATCGCAGCCGCACCGCTGCTCGCGCTGGCGGTGCCGGTGGCGACGACGACCGGCGTGCTCACCGGCGCGCTGCAGGGGCGCGAGCGGTTTCTCGAGGTCAACATCATCTCGGTGCTCTCGACCACCCTGTTCCAGCTGCTGCCGCTGGCGGTGGCGTGGCTTTATGGGCCCTATCTGCCGGTGGTCTTGCTCTCCGCGCTGGGTGCGCGCGCGCTCGCGCTGCTGGTGCTGTGGCAGCGCTGTCAGGTGGACCTCGTGCGCGGCCAGCCGGTGCGCCCCGACCGCAAGCTGGTCAAGCCGCTGCTCAGCTATGGCGGCTGGGTGATGCTCACCTCGATGATCGGACCGCTGCTTGTCGTCTCGGACCGCTTCCTGATCGGCGCGATCCTGGGCGCGGTGGTTGTCGGCCATTATGCGGTGGTGTTCCAGCTGGCCGAGCGAATCACCGTGGTCCCGATGTCGCTGACCAACGCGATGTTCCCGCGGCTCGCCACGCTGACCGGAGAGGATGCGAACCGGCTGACCGCCAGCGCGATCACCGCGGTCCTTGCGATCATGACCCCGGTGATGATCGCC
Organism: Blastomonas sp. AAP25; assembly: GCF_001295965.1. Taxonomy (NCBI): domain Bacteria; kingdom Pseudomonadati; phylum Pseudomonadota; class Alphaproteobacteria; order Sphingomonadales; family Blastomonadaceae; genus Blastomonas; species Blastomonas sp. AAP25. The sequence continues at coordinate 23,491 of NZ_LJHP01000014.1, read as the reverse complement.
GGGGTCTTCATCCTCGATCCGTTCCTGTCGATCTGGGTCGGGGCCGACATTGCGCGCGAGGTCGGGTTCGTCGGCAAGATCCTGCTGGCAGGATACTGGATCAACTCGCTGTCGCTGGTGCCCTATGCCCGGCTGCAGGCCACCGGAAGACCCGATCTGGTCACCAAGGTGCTGCTCGTCGAGCTCCCGGTGTATCTCCCGGTGCTGTACTTTGCGCTCACCAGCTTCGGGCTGGTCGGCGCGGCGGTCACGTTCAGCCTGCGTCTGGCGGTGGACTATGTGCTGCTGTCGCTGGTCGCAGGGCGGATCGCGGCGCCCTGGGCGACGCTGGGCTGTGCCGTGCTGCTGCTTGCGGGTCTGGCGATCTCGGAAATCGCCTCGCTGTCGCTGATGGCGCTGCTCGGCATCGGGGCGCTGCTGACCGCGGTCGCGATGGCATTGGGGCTGTGGATCGCGCCCCCGCAGCTTCGCCAGATCATCACGCGGGTGCTGCCCTGGGGCCGGCAGTCGATCGCCAGAGTCCGCTAAAGCGGGCCGAAGGCTAGGGCACTGCCCGTTTCGGCCACTTGCAAGGGCCTGCCATGGCTGTATAGCTCCATCCACCAAAAGGGGTGGCAACAGTCAGCGAAACTGCGCTGAAAGATCAAGGGTCCTGGCCAGAAGCCGAGCACAGCACACATCCGCGCAATCCCGATCCGGCAAGGCATCCGCCTTGCGCATCAGGATAGCCGCTGCGGGCAGGGCCGATACATGCGACGAGGAGATTGACGGTTGGGCAAGCTGAGCAACAGAAAAGGCATCATCCTGGCAGGAGGCGCGGGCACCCGTCTGCATCCGCTGACCCGTGCCGCGTCGAAGCAGCTCATGCCGGTCTACGACAAGCCGATGATCTATTACCCGCTCTCCACGCTGATGCTGGCGGGCGTGCGCGAGATCATGATCATCACCACCCCGCATGATCAGGCCGCGTTCAAGGCGCTGCTGGGCGATGGCAGCGACTGGGGCATCGAGCTCACTTATGCGATCCAGCCCGATCCCGGCGGTCTGGCCCAGGCCTATCATATCGGCGCGGATTTCGTCGGCAGCGATCCTTCGGTGCTCGTACTGGGCGACAACATCTTCTATGGCCACGGCCTGGTCGATCTGCTCGCCGCCGCCGATGCGCGCACCGAAGGCGCCACCGTGTTCGGCTATCATGTCAGCGATGCCAAGGCCTATGGCGTGGTCTCGTTCGATGCCAACGGCAAGGCCGAGACGATCGAGGAAAAGCCCGAGCACCCCAAGTCGAATTACGCGGTCACCGGCCTGTATTTCTACGATGGCCGCGCGGTCGAGCTTGCGCGCGATCTCAAGCCCTCGCCGCGCGGAGAGCTCGAGATCACCGATCTCAACCGCATCTACCTTGAACAGGGCGATCTGTCGGTCGAGATCATGGGCCGCGGCTATGCCTGGCTCGACACCGGCACGCACGGATCGCTGCTCGATGCCGCGCTCTATGTCCGCGTCACCGAAGAACGCCAGGGGCTGAAGATCTGCTGCCCCGAAGAGATTGCCTGGCGCAACGGCTTTATCGACGATGCCCAACTCGAGCGCATCGCCACTCCGCTGCGCAAGAGCGGCTATGGCGATTACCTGTTCCAGCTGCTGGCCAACAAGGGGCAGGTGTGGTGATCATCAGTCCCGTTGATATTCCCGGCCCGCTGGTGATCGAGCCCAAGGTGTTCGGCGACGAGCGCGGCTTCTTCCTCGAAAGCTGGAACGAGGCGCGCTTCAAGGACGCTGGGCTCGACCTTGCCTTCGTGCAGGACAACCACAGCCGTTCGGCCAAGGGCGTGCTGCGCGGGGTGCATTTCCAGAACCCCAATCCGCAGGGCAAGCTGGTCCGTGTCGTGTCCGGCGCCGTCTGGGACGTCGCGGTCGATCTGCGCGCTTCCTCGCCTTATTTCGGCAAGTGGTTCGGGATCGAACTCAGCGCCGCCAACAAGCGGATGTTCTGGGTGCCTCCGGGCTTCGGCCACGGCTTCCTCACGCTCGAGGACGGCACCGATTTCCTCTACAAGTGCACCTCGCTGTATGAACCGGCGAGCGAGCAGTCGCTGCAATGGGATGATCCTGCCGTCGGCATCGACTGGCCGCTGGGCAATATCGTGCCGCAGCTCTCGCAAAAGGATCGCGAAGGCACCGCATTCGATCAGATCAAGGCGTATTCATGAAAGTCCTCATCGTCGGCGGCAAGGGCCAGTTGGGCCGGGGCCTTGCCGCAACCGCTCCTGCAGACGCGGATATCGTCAGCCATGATATCGACACGCTCGACATCGCCGATGCCGCAGCGCTCAGCGCCTGCGTCGCGGATGTCCGGCCCGATATCCTGTTCAACGCGGCGGCCTATACCGCGGTCGACAAGGCCGAAAGCGAAGAGGATGCGGCGCTGGTCGTCAACGGCACCGCGGTCGGCACGCTGGCCGATGCAGCGCGCGCGTGCGGCGCCCGGTTCGTCCATGTCTCGACCGATTTCGTGTTCGATGGCACCTGCGGCGTGCCCTATGCGCCCGTTGCCGCGCCGCATCCGGTCAGCGCCTATGGCCGCACCAAGCTGGCGGGCGAGCAGGCCGCGGGCAAGGATGCGCTGATCGTCCGCACCGCCTGGGTCTATGCGCCCACCGGCGGCAACTTCGTGCGCACGATGCTGCGTCTGATGGCTGAACGGCCCGAGGTGCGCGTGGTCGCCGACCAGATCGGCACGCCGACCTATGCGCCGGGCCTGGCCCAGGCGCTGTGGACCCTGGCGCGCGACGGCGTCACCGGCATCCACCATTACACCGACAGCGGCGCTGCCAGCTGGTATGATTTTGCCGTGGCGATCCAGGAAGAGGCGCTGGCCAGGGGGCTGCTCGAAAAGGCGGTCCCCGTGATCCCCATCACCACTGCCGAATTTCCCCTGCCAGCGCGCCGCCCGCATTATTCGGTGCTCGACAAGAGCTCGACCTTCGCCGCGCTGGGCGCACCCGCGCCGCACTGGCGATCCAACCTGCGGGTGATGCTGGGCGAAATCGCGGCCAATGGCTGACGCGGCAGCAGCGGGGGGCGCTGCCACTTCGGAAGGTCCGACGCGGTTTATCGGCGGAATCGACGGCCTGCGTGCCTTCGCGGTGCTGTCGGTCTTGTTCTACCATCTCGAAGCCAGCTGGATTCCCGGCGGCTTCGTCGGCGTAGATGTGTTCTTCGTCATCTCGGGCTTCGTTGTCGCGCATTCGGTCTATGATTCGGGCAAGACCAGCTTCACCGACTATTTCACCTGGTTCTATCGTCGCCGGTTGAGCCGGATCATGCCGGCGCTGTTCGCCTATGTGCTGGTGCTGGCGCTGGTCGGCATGCTGCTGCTGCCTTCGTCTCCGGCGACCAAGCTGATCGACATGACCGGGGTCAGCGCGATCGTTGGGGCGAGCAACCTGCTGCTGCTGTGGAAATCCAACGGCTATTTCGTCGCGGCCAGCGAGTTCAACACCTTCACCCACACTTGGTCGCTGGCGGTGGAAGAGCAATATTATCTGCTCTTCCCCTTCCTCTCCTATTTTCTGATCGTGCGGCGGCAGGCGCTGCCGTCTGCCCGCATGGTGACGCTCGGCCTCACCTGGGCGCTCTGCCTCGGCTCGCTGGTCGCAGCATGGCATTTCACTGCCGTCTGGCAGGATTTCGCGTTCTACATGCTGCCCACGCGCTTCTGGGAGCTCGGGCTCGGCCTGTTGCTGCGCTGCCAGCTCGATGGCTGGTCTGGCCGCAAGGGACTGCCGGTATCGGCGTCGCTGGTGAGCCCGGCGTCGGGGCTGGCGCTGCTTGCGTTGATAGCAAGCTTCTGGCTGGTGCCGGGGCGCGGGTTCCCCTTCCCCGGCGCATTGCTGCCGTGTCTCGCCACCGCAGCCCTGATCGTGTCCGTCTGGCTGTTCCCCGGTTCCATCGCCGATCGCCTGCTCAGCACCGCGCCGCTGCGCTTCGTCGGCAAGATCAGCTATTCGCTCTATCTGTGGCACTGGGGCGTCATCGTGATGATGCGCTGGACCACCGGGCTCGAGAGCCTGCCGCTCAAGCTGGCGGCGCTGGCAGCGATGTTCGCGCTGGCGATCGGCAGCTATTACTGGATCGAGCAGCCGTTGCGGCACAGCCGTCCGGTGCGCTCGGCCAGCATGCTGCGCTTCTTCGGCGCGTTCGCTGCGATCGGTGCGCTGGTCGGTGCGGTGACGGTGTCGATGGCCCTGCTGCGCCCGGTCGCCGGGCTCTCGGCGACCAACGACCGGCTGGTGTGGGATCCCTACAGCCTGCCCGAAGCGGCCGCCGCCGATTGCTCGGTGAGCCGTCAGGAGACAGGCCTTCAGGGTGGCAAGGAGATCGTCTTCACACCGCAGTGCGGGCGCGGCGATCTGCCCCAGGTGTTCATCACCGGCGATTCGCACGGCGGCGCCTATGAGCGGATGGCGTTCGAACTCGCGGCAAAGGCGCGGACACCGGTGCGCATCCTGTCGCGCGGCGGCTGCCCGCTGCTCGACGGCGCCTATCTCGCCCCCCGGCCAGACTGCGACGCTTTCCGCAACGCCGTGCTCGCCAGCGTGCGCAGCAACGCCCGCGCCAACGATGTCCTGCTCGTCTCGGCGTTGTACACGCCGCGCTATCGCGACGAATGGGGCGTGCCAGCAGCGCCCCCGGGCCCCGGCGTTCCCACCACGATCGGCCAGGGCGCTGCCCGCGCGATTGCGGCGCTGGCTCCCTTCAACAGGCTGGGCCTGCGCATCGTCCTCGAGGCGCCCAAGCCGACTTTGCCCACCGCGCTGTTCCGCTGCGCCGACGCCTGGACGCGCATAAACCCCTATTGTGACCGCAAAACCGACGTGCTAGCTGCCGAACAAATGCTGCGTCGCAGCAAAACCCTGGAGATGCTGACCATGGCGGTGGCAGCAACCCCGGGAGCAGAGATATGGGATCCCTTTCCCGTGCTGTGTCCGGGCACGACATGCAGGGGCTACAAGGATGGAAAGCCGCTTTATTTCGATACCGACCACCTGACGGGATACGCCAACACGCTGTTGCTGCCGTCCTTCGTCAAGACCATTCAATCCGGGTCGCCCGCATCCAGCCGCGCAGCCCAAGACATCAATCCTGGAAAGATCAACTGATGGCAAATCTGATTGTAACGGGCGGAGCCGGCTTTATCGGCGCCAATTTCGTGCACCGGTGGCGCAAGGTGGCGCCTGCCGATAGCGTCATCGTGCTCGATGCGCTGACCTATGCGGGCAACCGGGCCAATCTGGACGGGCTTGACGGGGTAGAGCTGGTCGAGGGCGACATCTGCGACACCGCATTGGTCTCGAAGCTGATGGCCGATCATGCGATCGACACGATCGTGCACTTTGCCGCCGAAAGCCATGTCGATCGCTCGATCACCGGGCCCGACGCGTTCGTCACCACCAACGTCATCGGTACGCACAGCCTGCTGAAGGCCGCCAAGACCGCGTGGCTGGACAAGGGCAGCGGCATGCCGCACCGGTTCCACCACGTTTCGACCGACGAAGTCTATGGATCGCTCGGCCCCGAGGACCCCGCGTTCAGCGAGACCACGGCCTATGCGCCCAACTCGCCTTATTCCGCGTCGAAGGCAGGCTCGGACCATCTGGTGCGCGCCTACCATCACACCTTCGGGCTCGAGACCACCACCAGCAACTGCTCGAACAATTACGGGCCCTACCAGTTTCCCGAAAAGCTCATCCCGCTGTTCGTGCTCAACGCATTGTCGGGCCGCAGCCTGCCGATCTATGGCGATGGCATGAACGTGCGCGACTGGCTGCACGTCGAGGACCATTGCCTGGGGATCGAGCTGATCATCAAGAACGGCCGGGTCGGCGAAGTGTACAATGTCGGGGGCGGGCAGGAGCTCCCCAATATCCGCGTGGTCGAGGAAATCTGCGCGGGCGTCGATGCGGCGTTTGCGGCCGATCCGACGCTGGCCCAGCGCTTCCCCGATGCGCCCGCCGCCAAGGGCCAGCCGACCGCCAGCCTCAAGACCTATGTCGAGGACCGCAAGGGCCATGACCGGCGCTATGCCATCGACGAGCGCAAGATCCGCGGCGAGCTGGGCTATGAACCCGCGCGCGATTTCCCCCAGGGCTTTGCCGAGACGCTTGCCTGGTATCTGGCCAATGAGGGCTGGTGGCAGCCGCTGCTCGAACGCGCGAAGCTGAACAAGGGTTGATGGCGGGCAAGGGGGATACCGTGACTCAATCCGCCACCAATCCGCGCCGCAGCGTCAACATTCTGGGCTGCCGGGGCGTTCCCGCCGCGCATGGCGGGTTCGAGACCTTCGCCGCGCGGCTTGCGCCCTATCTGGTGCAGCATGGCTGGGACGTGACCGTCTATTGCCAGGACGATGTCCAGCCGGGCGCCGACATGGGGTTTTACGACGACGAGTGGCAGGGTGTCCACCGCCGCCACATCCCGATCGCGCGGACAGGCCCGGTCGGCACGATCAGCTTCGATCTCAAGGCGACGCGCGACGTGCTGTCGCGCCCGGGGGTCGATCTGGTGCTGGGCTACAACACCGCCGTGTTCGCCGCATTGAACCGCATCAAGCGCCGCAAGGTGGTGATGAACATGGACGGGATCGAGTGGAAGCGCGCCAAATGGTCCGCAGCCGCCAAGGCCTGGTTCTACCTCAACGAGCGTGCCGGATCGTATCTGAGCCAGGTTGCGATTGCCGACCACCCCTCGATCTCGGACCATCTGCGTTCGGTCAGCGGCATCAAGTCGGTGGTGATCCCTTATGGGGCCGATCTGATCACCGGCGCCGATGCCGCGCTGCTCGAGCCGCTGGGTGTGACGCCGAACCGCTATTTCGTCTCGATCGCGCGGATCGAGCCTGAAAACTCGATTCTCGAGATCGTGCAGGCGTTCTCGCTCAAGCCCCGCAACGCGCGGCTGGTGGTGCTGGGCAAGCTGGAGGATGGCAACGCCTATCACCAGAAGGTCAAGGCGGCCGCCAGCGCCGAGGTTGATTTTCCCGGCGCGATCTACGACGCAGACCGGCTGGCGGCGCTGCGCTTCTACACGCTCGCCTATATGCACGGCCATCAGGTGGGCGGTACCAACCCCTCGCTGGTCGAGGCGCTGGGTGCCGGCAACCCGGTGATTGCGCACAACAACCGCTTCAACCTGTGGACCGCAGGCGAAGGGCAGTTCTATTTTGCGACCGTCGAGGAGTGCGCCGCGCATATGGAGCATCTGCTTGACCATCCTGCCGCAGCCGATGCCGCGCGGGTGGCCGCCCGCGCCCGCTATGCTCGCGATTTCGAGTGGGAAAAGGTGCTGGGCCAGTACCGCATGCTGCTCGAAGATGTCGCCGACGGCGCACCGGTGAAGCCGGCCTATTGATGCGCGCCGCGCCCGGCCTCCAGCCGAAAGGGGCAAGCGCATGAGCGCCGGTCCCGCCCCGGTGGCGGTGGCGCCGCGCGTGGCGATCGCCATCGTCAACTGGCGCAATGCGGCCGACACCATCGCCTGCCTCGAATCGCTGCAGCATCTGGCCGACCCGGATGTCGCGGTGCTCGTGTGCGAGAATGGCTCGGGCGACGGATCGGCGGAAAAGCTTGCCGCCTGGGCAGCAGGGCCGCTCGCGCAATCGGGTCGGACCTTCCGGATGCTGTCCGACAGCGATCTGAACAATACCGCGCCGGACCATTATCTCACGATCATCGCCTCGCAGCGCAACCTGGGCTTTGCCGGCGGCAACAACCTGTGCATCTCGCTGGCGCTGGCGGACAGGGGCATCGAGGCGGTCTGGCTGCTCAACAATGACACCGAGGTTCTACCCGATTCGCTGAGCGCACTGCGCGCCCGGATGGCCGAGGATCCGCGGATGGGAATCTGTGGATCGACCCTGGTCTACCACCACGACAAGACCACAGTGCAGGCGGTGGCGGGGCGCTATGACATCGCGCGCGGTGCGGGCGGCGAGATCGGCCAGGGCGCGACGCTCGCGACATTGCCCTCGCGCGCCGAGGTGGAGGCGCAGATGTCCTATCCCCCCGGCGCATCGATGCTGGCGTCGCGGCGCTTCATCGATGCGGTCGGGCTGATGGAGGAAAGCTATTTCCTCTATTTCGAGGAGATCGACTGGACATTGCGCGGCAAGCCGCAGTTCACCGTGGGCTGGGCGCCGGGATCTGTGGTGTTCCACAAGGAAGGCGGCTCGATCGGCACCAACGCCCGCGGCCGCCCCAGCGACCTTTCGCTCTACTACAATCTGGTCAACCGCCTGCGCGTCGCCAAACGGTTCCAGCCGGGCGCGGTGCCTGCCAATATCGCGCGGCTGTGCGCCATCGCAGCGAAATACGGGCTGAAGGGCGATATGCGCGGGGTGCGCATCGTGCTGCACGCGCTTCGCGATTTCCTGGCCGGTCGCTATCGCACGGGCGCCTGGCTGTCGGCCAGCCGCGCACCCACGCCCATCAAGGGAAAAAGCTGAACCCATGTCTTCCGCCGCGTCCAGCCCCAAGCCCGCCATCGCGATCATCGAGACGATCGGCTCGCATGGCGGCATGCATTATTACACCGACAACCAGGCGCACGCGCTGGTCAATCAGGGGCATGCCACGACCCTGTATTCGCTGCCTGCATCGACCGACGTGGGCGCACGCTATCGCAAGGTGGATACCTTCAAGGCGATCTATGGCTCCGATCCCAAGGCAATCCGCGGCCTGCGGCTGATGCGCGACCTGACGACATCTTTGCTCGCCGCCAAAAAGTCCGGCGCAAAGGTGTGCATCTTTCACCTGTTCAAGATGGATATCTTCGAACTTTACGCGGTGCGGTTGTGCAAGCTGCTGGGGATGAAATCCATGGCGATCGTGCACGATGTGGCGCGGCTCGATCAGCCCAACCAGCGTCCGCAGCTCGGCCGCATCGCAGCCGCGTGCGATCTGCTGATCGCGCACAACGGCTTTTCGCAGACCGCGTTGCTGGCGGCGCTGGATGGAGCGCCCGCCAACGTCACCGTGGTGCCTTCGGGCAACTACATCGCGCAATTCCCCGACCCGCCCTCCAAGGTGCAGGCGCGCGAGCGGCTGGGCCTGCCGCAGGACAAGCTCGTCATCCTGTTCTTCGGCAATCCGCGTCGCGAAAAGGGCCTGCATGTGCTGCTCGAGGCATTGGTGGCGCATCGCGACGATGCGCGGCTGCTGCTGCTGGTCGCGGGCAAGATGAAGCCTGAAGAGGAGGCCGAGTACCGCGCCTTTGCCAGCGAACACGGCCTGAACGACCGGATCCGGTTCGATATCGGCCATGTCGACGATGCCGACGCCCCGGCCTATTACCGCGCGCCGGACATCGTCGCGCTGCCGTATCTTCGAATCTACGAAAGCGCGGTGGCGCTGATGGCGATGAGTTTGGAGCGGCCGGTGCTGGCCAGCGATCTGCCACCGATGCGCGATGTCATCGGCGACGATGCGCGCGGCTTGCTTTTTGCCGCGAGTGATGCGCAATCGCTTTCAGCCCGCATCGGCGAACTGCTGGCTAACCCGGAACAGCTGACCGATCTGGCGACGAATGCGGCCACCTATGCCGCGCGAGACCGCCATTGGGACGTGACCGGCAGGATGCTATCGGCGCAAGCCGAATCACTTTAGACCCGTAACCTCACCAGTTCTGGGCGCATATGACCTCTGGAGGATCGATGAAGGCACTTATTACAGGCGTAACCGGACAGGACGGCGCGTATCTGGCAGAAAACCTGCTCGAGCGCGGCTACACGGTCTATGGAACGTACCGGCGCACCAGCTCGGTCAACTTCTGGCGGCTTGAAGAGCTGGGGGTCGACAAGCACCCCAATCTGCATCTGGTCGAATACGACCTGACCGATCAGGGTTCCGCGATCCGCCTGCTCGATTCGACCGGCGTGACCGAGGTCTACAACCTTGCCGCGCAGAGCTTCGTCGGCGTGTCCTTCGACCAGCCGATGACCACCGGCGCGATCACGGGCCTGGGCGTCACCAACCTGCTCGAGGCGATCCGGATCGTGAACCCCAAGATCCGCTTTTACCAGGCATCGACATCGGAGATGTTCGGCAAGGTTCAGGCGATCCCGCAAACCGAGGACACCCCGTTCTATCCGCGCAGCCCTTATGGCGTGGCCAAGCTCTATGCGCACTGGATGACGATCAACTATCGCGAAAGCTATGGCCTGTTCGGCACCAGCGGCATCCTGTTCAACCACGAATCGCCGCTGCGCGGACGCGAGTTCGTGACACGCAAGATCACCGACACCGTCGCCAAGATCCATCTGGGCAAGGCCGATGTGCTCGAGCTCGGCAACATCGATGCCAAGCGCGACTGGGGCTTTGCCCGCGACTATGTCGAAGGCATGCGGCTGATGCTGCAGCATGACGAGCCCGAAACCTTCGTGCTGGCGACCAACCGCACAGTCACCGTGCGCGATTTCGTCACGCTGGCGTTCGCCGAAACCGGCGTGGCTATCGAATGGAGCGGCAAGGAAGAAAACGAGGTCGGCACCGATCCGGCCACCGGGCGTCAGCTTGTCCGCATCAATCCACGCTTCTATCGCCCCGCAGAGGTCGATCTGCTGATCGGCGGCGCCGACAAGGCCGAGCGCCTGCTCGGCTGGAAGAGCAGCACCCCGCTCGAGGAGCTGTGCCGACTGATGGTGGCTGCGGACATTGAGCGCAACACGCGCGGCGCCTCGTTCTGATGCGGGTTCTCGTGACCGGCGCTGACGGCTTTACCGGCACCTATCTGGTGGCGGAACTGCTGTCGCGCGGGCACGAGGTTGTCCCGTTTGCCAGCGATATCACTGATGCCGCGGCGGTCGATGCGGAAGTCGCAGCCGTCAGTCCCGACCGGGTGATCCACCTGGCCGCGATCGCGTTCGTGGGCACCGATGCGGTCGACCCGTTCTATCAGGTCAACCAGCTGGGCACCTATCACCTGCTCGATGCCGTTGCGCGGCACGCGCCGCGTGCGCATGTGCTGATTGCCAGCAGCGCCAACATCTATGGCAACACGACCGGCGGCTATCTCGATGAATCCACCCCGCCCAACCCCGCCAACCATTATGCGGTGAGCAAATGGGCGATGGAACTGGGCGCGCGGATGTGGGCGGACCGGCTGCACATCACCATCGCGCGGCCGTTCAACTACACCGGTGTGGGGCAGGAAGAGCAGTATCTTATCCCCAAGATCGTGGCGCATTTCCGCAGGCGTGAACCGGTGATCACTTTGGGCAATATCGATGTAAGCCGCGATTTCGGCGATGTGCGCTCGGTGGTCGCGGCCTATTGCGGGCTGAGCCTGGCACCCCCTGCTCACCAGGTCGTGAATGTCTGCACCGGCAGGGTATGGAATATCCGCCAGATCATCGCCATCGCCAGCCGGATCACCGGACACGATATCGAGATCGCCACAAATCCCGCGTTCATGCGCGCGAACGAGGTCGAAATTCTCGCAGGCGATGCCAGCCTGCTGCAATCGCTGCTTCCAGACTGGCAGCCAAAAAGCCTGGAAGATACGTTGGAATGGATGCTGGCGGCATGATACGAGCCGTTGAACCGCTTTCCTGGGGTAATTGATGACACAAGAGACCGCCCTCGATCCATCACGGATGGATTACCACAAGCACATTCGCGAAGAGATCATTCCGCTGGTTCCCAATGGCGGCGGGACGCTGCTGGATGTGGGCGGCGGGGTTGGTGCTACGGCCGTGCGGCTCAAGCAGCTCGGCAAGGCGGACCGGGTCGGTGTGATCGATCTGATCGATGCCACCGCCGAAGGCGTGCACAAGGATTTCAGCTATAGCGGCAACATCGAAGAGCCGGCCTTTCTGGATTCGGTGCTGCAAGCCGAAGGGCCGTTCCAGACGATCCTGTGCCTCGATGTGCTCGAGCACCTCGTCGATCCGTGGAAGATCGTCGCCCGGCTGCACAAGGCGCTGGTGCCCGGTGGCGTGATCGTCGCGAGCGTGCCCAATGTGCGGCACTATTCCGCCTTCCTTCCGCTGGCCTTCCAGAATCGCTGGGACCTGGCCGATGACGGCATTCTCGATCGCACGCATCTGCGTTTCTTCGTCCGCAGCACGGCCATCGAACTGATGACCAGCTCGGGGCTCAAGCTCGAGGAGATCCGGGGCAACGCGCCGGGTGGCACCAAGGTCAAGCTCGCGCGGGCGCTGAGCCTGGGCGCGCTCAACAGCTTCACCAACCTCCAGTATCTCATCCGCGTGCGACGGACTGACTGACGAACCGCGTCTGCGCGAATCGGTTTTGGTGCCGAAACGCGCGACGGTTCGCCGCTTCGAGTTATCGCCTGAATACGCCGGACCGTGCGCCGACCACGGCCATCGTGGCTGGGATCCGGCGGCCTGCTATTGTGCATTGCAGCAGACTCTGGTATTGCTTGGCCGTATGGGCGCATGATGGATCGAATCGCAGGAGCCAAATCCAATATGCTGACAGCCAAGAAATCCGCGCTTGTCACCCCTGCCAGCCTTACCGGTCAGGACCTTGATTCCGCCCCAATCCAGACGGGGCATGGGGATCATGTGGATTTCGACACGCTCGTCCGGCTCGACGGCCTCAAGGGCCGCAAGCGGATGCGCGGCCTCATGTCGCTGCTGTCAATCGCGACCGATGTCACCTCGATCATGGCGGGCTTCTTCCTCGCCAGCCTGCTATACCTCGGCAGCCTCGATACCGATCACGCCACCAACATGGTCGCGATCAGCGTCCCCTTGTTCCTGCTGTTTTCGCTCAACAACAATGCGCACAACACCCGCAAGGTCAGCAATCTTTGGTCCGGCATCGCCTCGGCCGCAGGCGCGCTCGTGCGGGCGGCGGGATGCCTGTTGCTGATCGCCTTCTTCATGAAGATCGGCGCGGAGTTCTCGCGCGGGGTGTTCTTCCTGGGCATTGTCTTCAGCCTTGCCGGCATCGCGGTGACCCGCACCATCACCCGCGTGGTGTTCCGCAAGCGGCTGGACGAAGGGGTGTACGCGATCCTGTGCATCTACGACGGCGTCCCGATGGCAGCGACCGCAGGTCCCGGCGCGATCGAGGCACGGGCGATGGGCCTGCATCCCGATCTAGCGAGCGCGGTGGCGGTCAACCGTCTGGGCACTTTGGCCAAGGGCATGGACCGCGTGGTGATCCACTGCTCGCCTCAGGCGCGGTCGGCCTGGGCATCGGCGCTCAAGACGCTCGACGTGCGCTGCGAAATCGTGGTGCCCGAACTCGACGAATTCGCCGCGCTCAGCATTTCCAAGCGTTCCGGCCATACCAGCCTGTTGCTCAACAGCGGTCGGCTGGCCTGGAACCACCAGATGATGAAGCGCGCCTTCGATCTTGCCATTTCGCTGGCAGCCTTGCCCTTCCTGCTGCCGTCCTTCGCGCTGGTCGGTCTTGCGATCAAGCTCGACAGCCGCGGCCCGGTGTTCTTCCGGCAGGAACGGATCGGCCTTGGCAACCGGCCGTTCAAGATCTGGAAGTTCCGATCGATGCGCACGGAAGTGTGCGATGCCAATGGCAACCGCTCCACGTCGCGCGATGACGACCGCATCACCCGCGTGGGTCGCATCCTGCGCAGCACCAGCATCGATGAACTGCCACAGATCCTCAACGTGCTGTTCGGCGACATGAGCCTGGTCGGGCCGCGCCCGCATGCGCTGGGTTCGCGCGCGGAAGATGCGCTGTTCTGGGATATCGACGAGCGTTACTGGCAGCGCCACGTGGTCAAGCCCGGCCTCACCGGCCTTGCGCAGGTGCGCGGGTTCCGCGGTGCTACCGAGCAGAAGACCGATCTCACGCTGCGGCTGCAGTCGGATCTGGAATATGTGTCGCACTGGAGCCTGATGTCGGACATCCGCATCCTGCTGGGCACCGCGATGGTGGTGTTTCACAAGAACGCATTCTGACCGGCATCGTCCGGTCGATTGGGTTCAGCGCTGCGCACCCGTCTCGGGCGGAGCGAACAGCGCAGCATCGATGGGCTCGCCGACCTTCACCTCGCGCCAGTACACCGTGTTCGCCTTCACCCCGTTGTAATACAGCGTGACTTCGCGCGCCTGCACCCATCCTGAGGGCAGGCGGATAAAGTCGTCATAGTGCCGCTCGTGAAAGCCGCGCGGGGTGACGAAACCCATATAGCGGATATAGTGGCTCTGCCGGTCGATGCCGAACAGGGTGGTCGCGCCATCGGGGGAGATTACCCGGATCAGCGCGATCGAGTGGCCGCCGACATCGCGATCGGGCGCGCGTTCCAACGTGAAGCCGGTGCCCAGCGCTTCGCGGATGATACCGAAGCCGAAATTGCTCGCCCAATAGGCATCGGCCTGGTCCTTGGGCATCACGCCCTTTTCGGTCCAGGTGGTGGTCCCGTCATACCCGACCTCGAACATCAGCCTGTCTCCGGACTTTGCGGTGATCCGCACCTTGCCGTCTGCGCCGTGCGCGGTGGTGCGGTTCGGATTCATCGCGCGCCACATGCGATAGTCGTCCGCGGTGCTGCGCGGGGTGGCGCTGTCGGGTGAATAGAAGACCGCATGGCCTGCCAGATACAGCGTCGTTGGGTTGAGCCAGGCCTCGCCGCCCGCTGCTTCGACCGCGCGCTCCAGCACCGCGCGCGCGTTCTCTTCGGGCGCTGCGCGCAAAGGAACCAGCGCCAGGCACAGCCATGCCGCAGCCATACAGAACATCCGGACCATCATCGTCTCCTGCCTTCATGGGTGCCAAGACTAGCACGTCCTTCGTGAAGCGCAATTTGTCCGGACATTTCGATTGACCCGGGCGCCCGCCGCCGCTTCAATGCAACGATGACATCTCTTCTCCCCGCGCTGCTGATCGGCGTCGCCAGCCCCGCGCTGGCGCAGCCTGCGCCCGTCGCCCAGGGCATCTTCACCAACGAGGAGCAGGTGTATTTCGACGGCGAGGCCGGCCGCACGCCGCCGCCGTGGACCGGGGTACAGATCGATCCGGGCGAGGGTTCGGCGCTGGTCTGGCAGACGATCGACCGGTTCGGAACCGTGCTGGCCAGCGAAGCCGTGGTCGCAAGCGCCGATCGATGGCGCATCGGCGATTGCACGCTGGGGCTGACCGCGTCGCCTGATGGCGCGATGACCTTCTCGCCGCAAAGCAAAGGCTGTGCCGGGGCGGCCGTGCCGCTGCGGATCGATGGCGCTGGCATGACGCTGCGCCTTCCCGATGGCAGCACTACGCTGCTGCGCCGGGCGCGGCCGTTCACCTGCTGGCTGACGGTGAAGCGCGATGCCGCTGGATCTGCCGGTGCCACGTCCGAGAACAACGAGGACTGGCTGTTCAAGAGCAACATGCGCACCCATGATCAGGGCGGGCGGCTGCGGCTTGGCGGCGGCGACAGCGGCGCGCCTGAAGCCATCATCCGTATCCGCAATGTGGTCTGGCCCGAGCCGACCCGCAACCGCCCGAGCCTCGTGCTCTATGTCTTTACCCCCGATGACACGAACCGGGCGGTCGCCTATGGCTGGGCCGACCCCGGCGCGGTCCGGGTCGGAATCAACCAGCGCTGGATGCAGGCCAGTTGCACATTGGATGGAGCAGAATGATGCAGGCACGCACAGCGATGTTCGCGCGGACCGGTGGGCCCGAAGTGATCGAATGGCACACGGTCGATGTCCCCGCACCCGGTGCAGGTGAGGTGACGCTGCGCCAGACCGCGGTTGGTCTCAATTATATCGATACCTATCATCGCGGCGGGATCTACCCGGTGGAGCTGCCCAGCGGTCTGGGGCTGGAAGCGGCAGGCTTCATCGAAGCGGTCGGCGAAGGCGTCGAAGGCCTGGCGGTAGGCGACCGCGTCGCGACCTTTGGCCCGGCGCGCGGTGCCTATGCCGATGTGCGCAATGTCGCGGCGTCGAGCCTGTTCAAGCTGCCCGACAACATTTCCGACGAGATCGCGGCTGCGGCCCTGCTCAAGGGCTGCACCACCGAGTTTCTGGTCGAGCGCTGCGCCAGGGTCCAGCCGGGTCAGGCGGTGCTGGTCCATGCCGCCGCCGGCGGGGTGGGGCTGCTGCTGGTACAATGGCTCAAGGCCGTGGGCGCGACCGTGATCGGTACGGTAAGCAGCGAGGCCAAGGCCGCGCTCGCGCAGCAGGCGGGCGCCGGCCATATCGTGTTCTATACCCGCGAGGACACCGCCAAGCGCGTTCGCGAACTGACCGGTGGCGCGGGCGTGCGCGTGGTGTTCGACGGCGTCGGGCTCGATACCTGGGAAGCCTCGCTCGACAGTACCGGCAAGCGCGGGCTGATCGTCTCCTATGGCAATGCCAGCGCGCCGGTGACCGGGATCAGCCTAGGCGTGCTCGCCACCAAGGGTTCGCTCTACAACACCCGGCCAACATTGTTCGATTACTACACCGACCCCGCCGAACGCGCAGCCGGCGCAGCGCGGCTGTGGGAGATGATCGGATCGGGCAAAGTCAAGGTCACCATCGGCCAGACCTATCCGCTCGAACAGGCGGCGCAGGCGCACCGCGATCTCGAATCACGCGCGACGAGCGGATCGACCTTGCTGGTTCCTTGACGGGGTAACGCAACGAAGCCCTATCCCATCTCCCGCGAAGGCGGGAGCCCATCTCCCATCCGCTGTGCTATCTGGCTGGGGCAGGAGATGGGCCCCTGCGTCCGCAGGGGACCGCGTCAGCCGATGCAGACCGGGCAGTCTTCGGCGGGTTCGTCCGCCACCGCGGCTACCATCGCTCGCAGAAGGTCGGCGCGGCCTTCGCGCAGATGCGGTGTCACGGATAGCGGCGGTGCCGTGATCGCTGCCCTGACGCCTGCGGCCAGCGGGTTGATGATCGGGATATCGACCGCGTCCGCGATTCCATCGGCCATGCCCGACATGCAGGTGCAGCCCAGCATCACCGCCTCGGCGCCGCGCGCGGCAAGCTCGGCGACACCCGCGAGCACCTTGCCGACCACGCCCGTACGGCCTTCGCGGACCTGCGCCAGATAGCCGTCGGGCCCGGACAGCGTCTCGGTATCGCTCTCCTCTCCGACATTGACGATGCCGACACAGAGCTCTGCGCAACCGCTCGCGGAAAGGCGTTCGGCAAGGATGAAGTTCATCGATTCGTGCCAGACGGTGACGATCCCGAACCTGCGGCCCTGCGCAGCCGCCTCGGCCAGCCCCGCCTCGCCCGATCCGATCGCAGGGACAGGCAGCATCGCGCGTATTGCGGCGAGCCCGTAATCGCCGACGCTGTCGATCACCACCGCGCCGCAGCCATCATCGGCTGCCTGCAGCGCGGCCTCGGCATGCCCAAGCGCCTGCATCGCCTGTTCGAGCGGGGTGTAGGGGAAGGCAGGGACGCGCGAGGGGAAGGCGATGAGTTCGATCCCGGGAAAAAGCGCCGCCAGCTCGGGGGCCGGGCCTGTCCGCGCCAGCGGATCGACCGCCGCCCCGATCAGACCGATCCGCCTCACAACAGCCCGGTCTCGATCAGCTCGATCAGTTCGCCCGAGGGCCCGCGCACCGTGGCGGCCATGTTGCCCATGTACAGGTCTCCATGCCGCAGCACCGGCTCGGTCAGGAATTCCACGTCGAGATCGTCGAAGCTCTCGACCGCCAGCGTCACCAGTGCATTGCCCGGCGGCAGCATGCCGGCATGCGCGGGGCGGATGGTCGCTTCCGGCGGATAATCGTCGATCTCCAGGATCGGCAGCCGCTCGTTCTGCACCATGGTGATGACCGTCTGCGTTCCCGCCGGCTTGGCGAAGGCAGCGTTGATCATCGAGTATTCGAGCGTGTAGCTGTCACCCTCGTCGAGCCTGAGCGCGTGGCGGTACCAGTCGACCGAGGCCATCCGGTCCTGCGCCGCGAGGATCACGATGAAGATATGGTCGGTCAGGCTCATTGCCCTGGGCAGGTCGGACGAGGGCGTATCCATCGCCACCTCGTTCAGATAGATCATCTCGTCGCCGCGCCCCAGAACCTGCATCGGGATGAAATAGGGCAGGCCCGCGATCTCCTTGGGCGGGCCGATGACGCGAAACCCGCTGCCCTCGAGCCGATCTGGCCAGCCGAACACGTCCTTGACCGTCAGCTCATAAGCGGCCCAGCCATAGGTGCGGGTGGGTTTGAAATCGGGATGGTCTGCCTGCTCGACCAGCCGGATAAAGCAGTGCGCGCCGCTTTGGGGGCGCAGCATCGCATAAGGCGCGCCTGCGCTCTGTGGGCACCCCCAGCTCGCGGCAAGATCGGCAGCAAGCGGGCCCGTCTCGACCAGATCGAGCCCCAGCCGCCCCTGATAATCGGCCAATGCCGCGTCCAGATCGGGCGTGACGACAACGCCCCCCATGATCGTTCCGTGCTTGAGGTGATGCGACATCGGTGGGCCTTTCGGTTATGCGGACAGGACAGGCTTTCTTGTGCAGGCGGGCAAGGTCAGTGCGGCAAAGGGGTCGGCCTGTGCGGCCAGAAAACTCTCGACCAAAGCGGCGGCCTCGTTCGCATGCAGATCGAGAAAGCCATGGCCCCAGCCATCGAGCATCACCATGCGAGCATGGCTAAGCAACGCAGGTGCGGGCAGGGTGTGCGCGCGCAGGTCATCCTCGGGATTGAGCAGCAGCACCGGCTGATCGACGTCCGCCAGCCGCATCCCCGGAGCAAAGCCGAACGCGGCATCATGCCCCCAATGCTCGATGTTGCGGCCCATCAGCCCATCGGGAAAGGCATCGTTGATCGCGTCGAGCGGCAGCCCGCCGGCCGAGAAGTGGTGGTGAAAGCGCTGCCAGCGGTGCAGGATGTGGCTGCCGTCGGCCTCTGGCGCGCGATGGCGGTATTCGGCGCGCATCTGGGCGAGGTCCTCTGCCGTGAACACCGGCGCGGAGACCAGCACCAGCCGCCGGATCTGCCGGGGGCGCTCGGCGGCCAGCTGGCAGGCAATCATCGATCCGGTGTGATAGCCCATCAGGTCGACCGCGCGGTTTGCCACGATCGCCTCGATTCCCGCGATCAGCGCATCGGCGTAATCGGCGATGGCGGGCGGGCGCGGCGGGGCATCGGACATGCCGAAGCCCGGCGTGTCGAACGCCATCACATGCCGCCCGCTGATCGCGGACAACGGCCCCATGAAACGCTCGAAGGTGCGCCCGGTCATCGGGCTCATATGGAAGCAGGCAATGCTCGGACGGGCCGGATCGGGCTGTCCTGCCTCGCGCACGTGGATCTGGCCGAAAGGGCCGTCGACATAGCGGCGGCGCACGGTTGCAGGTGATGCAACGCCGTCCATCCTGTCAGAACTCCGCCTTGCGCTTGGCGAGGAACGCCGCGACGCCCTCGGCGAAATCTGGCCCGCCAAAGGCATCGGAAAACTGCGCCAGCGTTTCGGCATCGTCCTCGGCCTGGCCGTGGAGGATGCGGCTGATCATCGCCTTGCTGGCGCGCACACTATGCGACGAAACCTGGGCGATTTGAACCGCAAGCGCTTGTGCGGCGGCGGCGGCATCGTCGGCCAGTTCGTCGATCAGCCCGATCCGCAGCGCCTGGTCCGCATCGATCAGCTGCGCGGTGAACAGGATGCGCTTGGCCGCCGCTGGGCCCACCAGATCGACCAGCAGCTTGGTATCATGCAGCGAATAGACGAGGCCCAGTTTGGCAGGCGTGATCCCGAACCGCGCGGCAGGCGCCGCAATGCGGAAATCGCAGGCCAGCGAGAGCCCGCAGCCGCCGCCGATGCAGTCGCCCTCGATCTGCGCGATCACCGGCTTGGGCGCGCGCGCCAGCGTCTCCATCGCGCGGCGGATCGCGGCCTGGTTTTTGGTGCGCCAGTGCGGGTCCTGCGCGCCTGCACCGAATTCGGCGATATCCGCTCCCGCGCTGAACGCACCCGGCTGGCTCGCGCGCAGGATCATCACGCGCACGTCCGGGTTGATCATCGCCTGGTCGATGAGCCCGGGCAGCTGTTCCCACATGCTTTGCGTGAACGCGTTGCGCTTGTCGGGCCGGTCGACGATCAGGTGCGCGATGCGGTTATCGAGGGTAAGGGAGAGGGTCATGGCTTCACCGTCCAGGCGAAATGCTGCGCGATCGCGCGCCTTGTCGTCACCCACACGTCGTTCTTGCTGCGCACATGGCGGAAGAACTCCTCCAGCGCCCAGATGCGCCCGGGCCTGCCGATGATTCGCAGGTGCAGCCCCAGCGACATCATCTTGGGATTGCCCTCCTCGCCTTCCGCATAGAGCTGGTCGAAGCAGCGCACCGCGTAGTCGAGCCACTGGTTCGGCGTCATCGCCGGATCGGTCCACATCTTCATGTCGTTGGTGTCGAGCTGATAGGGCATGATCACCATCGGCTTGCCGGGCACGGTGTCGCGGTCCCAATAGGGAATGTCGCCCGAATAGTCGTCCATATGATATTCGAACCCGGCCTCGCTGAGCAGGCGGCGGGTGTTGTCGGTGTGCAGATAGCGCGACAGCCAGCCATAGGGACGGGTGCCCGTGGTCTTCTCGATCGAGTCGACGGCCTTCGCGATGAACTCGCGCTCGGCCGCTTCGTCCATCTTGAACTGGTGCACCCAGCGCCAGCCATGGCTGACCGGCTCGTGGCCCAGCTCGACGATGGCCGCAGCGATCTCGGGATGATTTTCCAGCGCCATCGCCGCCACCGTCCAGCTCGCCATGATGTCATAGCGCTTCAAGAGCTTGACCACGCGCGGCGCGCCGGCCTTGATGCCGTAGAGATAGTTGCTCTCGTTGCCATAGTTGCGGATGGCGGATTTGACGTGGACACCCAGCTCGTCGACCGGCTCCATCCCCCGGTCGCCGCGCGCGATGGTCATCTCGCTGCCTTCCTCGACATTGACCACGACGCTCAACGCCAGCTTCGCGCCGTTTGGCCAGTCGATCCGTTCTTCGATCATTTCACTTCGTCTCCAAAATCCCTCTCCCATGACGGGAGAGGGTTGCGCAGACTTGGACCTGGCAAGGTCCTAGTCGAAGCTGGGAGAGGGTGATGCTGCGGTGGCGATCTTGCGCCCCCCTCTCCAACTGCGCCTGGCGAGCAAGCTCGCAAGGCTTCGTATCCTCTCCCGCAAGGGGAGAGGAGGTTTGCGTCAGTGCATCTCCTCGCCGCCCGAGACGTTGAGCGCCTCGCCGGTGACGTACACCGCATCGTCGCTCGCCAGCCACGCGCAGGCGGACGCGGTGTCGCTGGCAAGGCCCGGGCGGCCCATCGGGTTCTTGGCCTTCATGTTGGCAAGATACGCCTCGACGCTGGCAAAGCCCAAGAGCTTCGAGAAATACTCGTTCTGCTGCGCGCCCAGGCCGGTGGTGACATGGTTGGGGCAGACCGCGTTGACGGTGATCCCGTGCGCGCCCAGCTCCACCGCGCTCGCGCGCGTCAGCCCGACCATGCCATGCTTCGAGCTGACATAGGCGGGCAGGTGCGGAAAGCCGGTCTTGGCGGCCTGGCTGGCGATGTTGATGATCCGCCCGCCGCGCGCACCTGCGATCATCGCCCTGGCCGCAGCCTGGGTGCAGTAGAACGCGCCCGACAGGTTGACGGCGAGCACCTGGTCCCAGTCGGCCGGGTCGACATCGAGCAAAGGCTTCATCATGAAGCCGATCCCAGCATTGTTGACGAAGACATCGAGCGACCCGAACGCGGCGATCGCGCCATCGACCAGCGCGCGGCATTCGTCCGCTTTGGCGACGTTGCACGCGATCGCCTCGACCTTTGCCCCGCGCCCGCGCAGTTCGGCGGCGACCTCTTGCGCCTCGGCATCGATGACGAGGTCCGAGAGCACGCAGTTCGCGCCCTCATCGGCAAAGCGCTGCAGGATCGCCTGGCCCAGCCCCTTGTGCTTGCCCGAGCCGGTGACGACGATCGTCTTCCCCTCGAACCGGCGCATCACAGATCCTCGGTGAGGATGAACTGCGGGTTGTCGGCATAATCCTGGAAGGGCGCGGCCATCGCCTGGAATTCGGGGGTGCTGATGTCGGCGATAAACGGGTCCATCGCGGCAATGTCGATGATCTCGATATAGGCGTACGGCGAGGCGGCGTCCGATCCGAACAGTCCGGTCGCGCGGTGCACGGTAAAGCTGCTGACCGACGACAGCGCGTTGACGCCGGGAATGTCGCGGGTGCGCGCCCAGTCTTCATAGTCGCTGACCGATACGCCGGGCTTGAGATTGAACAGCACGATGATCTTCATGGGACGGGCTCCTTGGCTAGAGTGGGCGGGCGATAGGCGGCGAGCGCGGCATCGAGCGCGCGCGCGCGGGCGAACAGGGCAACCTCGCTCCCCGTCGCGCCGATCAGTTGCACGCCGACGGGCAGGCCATCGGCGCTGAACCCTGCGGGCAGAGCGAGCGCGGGCAGGCCTGCGACATTGGCGAGGCAGGTGAAATCGGCCTGGTTGGCTGGGGCTGTGGCGGAATGCGCAAACGCGGTCTGCGGCGCGGTGGGCAGCAGCAAGGTGCCATGGTCGGCGACGATCGCGCGCACCGCGTCCGCCGTTTCGGCCAGTACGCGCTGGTCCTCGGCCCAGTCCGCCTCCGCCCGGCGCGGGCCATATGCGATCAGCCGCCTGAGGTGATCGGAGAGCAGGGCCGGGTCGGCGTCGGCGAAGTGCGTGGCCATGAAGCGCACGGTCCGTATGAACCCGGCATAGCGCACCCGCGAGAGCGGGTGGGGCAGGGTGACGTGCGCGATCTCGCCGATCGCGGACCTTGCCGCGCCGAAACCCTCCAGCACCGCGGGCTCGCATTCGACGGCGCCAAGATCGGCCAGTGTCGCACATCCGAGCGCGGCAGGCGCTTCGCCGAACTCGGAGATGACGCGCGCGACCTTTTCGAGCAGATCGAGCGAGCGCGCCAGCGGGCCGATTGCATCGAAGCCGGGCTCGGCGAGCTCGAGACCATGCTGGCTGACGCGCTCGGGGCCCGGCTTGAAGCCATAGATGCCGCAATAGGCCGCCGGGATGCGGATCGATCCCATGGTGTCGGTGCCAAGCGCCGCATCGCACAGCTTTGCGGCGACCGCCGCGCCGCTGCCGCCCGAGGAGCCTCCGGGGGTGTAGCCGTGCGCGTGCGGGTTGTGGGTGGCGCCGAACCATGGGTTGTCGGTCTTGGCGCCGAGCGCTGCTTCCTCCATGTTGAGGATGCCGGCGATCGACGCCCCGGCAGCGCGCAGACGGGCGACGACTTCGGCGTCCTCGCTGGCGATCCGGTCACGGAACAGCGCCATGCCGGCGGTCCAGTGCAGGCCTGCGACCGCGATGTTGGCCTTCACGCCGACGGTGATGCCGGTGAGGGAGCCGGACGATGTGGGAGCGTCGGGGGCGTGTTCGACAAAGGCGTTGTAGGGGTCGAGGGTCACCTTCCCCTCCCTTTCAGGGAGGGGTTAGGGGTGGGTAGGCGAGATGGAGCCGACAGTGGTGCTCGCATCCACCCCCCCCCCCCCCCCCCCCC
>NZ_LJHP01000013.1:0-84358 GCF_001295965.1 Blastomonas sp. AAP25 | reverse complement strand
CCCGCTGCGCGGGCGGTCCCCCTCCCCCAGCAAGCTGTGGGAGGATTTGAGAACGGAGCAAATATCATGCACACCGGATCATGCCTCTGTGGTGCGATCACCTTCACCGTCTCGGCCCCGCTCAAGGGCCCGGATGCGTGCCATTGCGGGCAGTGCCGCAAGCAATCTGGGCATTACTGGGCCTCGACCGACGTCAAGCGCAGCGCCCTTGCGATTACCGGCGCGGACCATATCCGCTGGTACCAGTCGAGCCCCAAGGTGCGGCGCGGGTTCTGCGATACCTGCGGCAGCTTCCTGTTCTGGGACCCGCCGCAGCGCGATTCGATGGCGGTCGCGATGGGCGCGTTCGATGCGCCCACCGACACGCATCTGCATGTGCATATCTTCACCGCAGACAAGGGTGATTACTACGCCATCGCCGACGGCCTGCCGCAGGAGTGAGGGGGGTCGGTTGAATTACCCGGTCCCCTGCGGAGGCAGGGGCCCATCTCCAAACGGCTGCCATATCCGGCCTGGGTAGGAGATGGACCCCTGCCTTCGCAGGGGACCGAAAAACTCAGTGCCGGTGGCAATTCGCCTTTTCGTCGGCCGTGTCGAAGGCTAAGCGATCAGCCATCAGCCGAATACCGCTCGAGCCAGGATCCTTTCACCATGACCGCCCCCTTCAAGCGCCTTGCCATCTATTGCGGCTCCGCTACCCCCTCCGACCCCGTCTATATCGAGAACGCCCGCATGGTCGGCGCGACGCTCGCCGGGCGCGGGATCGGCGTGGTTTATGGCGGCGGGCGGCTGGGGCTGATGGGCGCAGTGGCCGATGCCGCGCTCGATCTGGGCGGCGAAGTGATCGGCATCATCCCCGAAGCTCTGGTCCAGGCCGAGGTCGCGCACCAGGGCTGCACCGAGCTGCACGTCGTCCCCGGCATGCACGCACGCAAGCAGAAGTTCACCGATCTGGCCGACGGCTTTGTCGTGCTGCCCGGCGGGGTGGGCACGATGGACGAACTGTGGGAGGCGATAAGCTGGTCGCAACTGGGCTATCACACCGACCCTGTGGGCCTGCTCAACATCAACGGCTTCTACGACGAGCTGATCGCGTTCAACCGCCACATGATCGAGGTCGGCTTCATCCGCCCGCAGCATGCTGACATCCTGATCGTCGACGAGACGCTCGACGGGCTGCTCGCCAAGATGGAAGCCTATCAGCCGCACCGGACGATCTTCGCGATGACGGCGGATGATCTTTGAAGGATCGGGCGGGGCTGTGACTCCTTCCCCCACCCCAACCCCTCCCCTCAGCTGGAGGGGCTTTGATCGCGCAGCCCTCGTCGCCTACGCCCGCGATTCGATCGCGCGCGGCTCCAAATCCTTCGCGCTCGCCTCGAAGCTGTTCGATGCCCCCACCCGCGAGCGCGCCTGGCTGCTCTATGCCTGGTGCCGCAAGTGCGACGACCTCGCCGACGGGCAGGACATGGGCCATGGCATGAGCGCGGTCACCGACGCGCACGCCCGCGTCGCCTATATCCGCGAACAGACCCAGGCTGCGCTCGCAGGCGCGCCGACCGACGACCCGGCCTTCGCCGCGCTGGCGGTGGTCGCTGCCGAGTGCCGCCTGCCGCACCGCTATATCTTCGATGTCATCGACGGGTTCGATCTCGACGCGCAGGAATGGCGCCCGCGCAGCGCAAACGACCTTTACCAGTATTGCTATCATGTCGCAGGGGCCGTCGGGCTGCTGATGGCGATCGTGATGGGGGTCGATCCCGAGGACGACGCCACGTTAGACCGCGCCTGCGATCTGGGGCTGGCGTTCCAGCTCGCCAATATCGCGCGCGACCTGTCCGAGGACGATTCGATGGGGCGCTGCTATCTGCCGATGGAGTGGCTGGCAGAGATGGACATTCCGCCGGGCCAGCACATGAAACCCTGGCTTCGCTCGCAGCTGGTGCCGCTGGCGGCGCGGCTGGCGGATCGGTCGGAGGCGCACGAGGCATCGGCGCGGGTGGGGGCGGAAAAGCTGCCGTTCCGCGCGCGCTGGGCGGTGCTGGCTGCAGCGGGAATCTATGGCGACATCGCCCGCGAGGTGCGCCGCCGCGGCGCGCAGGCCTGGGATCACCGGGTGATCACCACGGGCGGGCAGAAGATCGGCTGGCTGGCGCGCAGCGGCTGGCAGGCGGCATCGCGTCCCGATCCGGTCAGCCGCGAGGGGCTGTGGACCCGGCCGCGCTGATCAGGCCGCGCGCGTCGCGGCAATCTGCTCGGCGAGCGGGTAGATCTCGCGGTGCTCCATGTCGATCCGCTGCGCCAGCGCCGTAAACACCTCGGCCGATTCGCTGCGGAACCGGGCCTGCTGCGCGAGCAGCACATCAGCGCGCTTCCAGCGATCGACAAAGTCCAGGAACACATCGGCCAGCCCGCCCATCTCGCGCCATGCGCGTTCGCCGATCTCCGCCGTGCGCGGGTGGCTCGACTTGCGCAGCGCCGGATAGAGAATCTCGTCCTCCAGCGCGAGGTGGATGCGCAGGATGCCGGTCAGCCGCGCCAGCATGAGCGTGATTTCGACCGCGCCGGGGCGGTCTGCGATGTGGGTGGACCGGGACTGGATGTCCTGAACGATGGCCAGGCAGGCTTCATGTTGGGATTTCAGTTGAGCGATGCGCCACATGGTGCGGTTGGTCCCAAAGGCAACTCCGGCAGGAGTGCGGTCACCACAGCTAGCCAGACGTGCTTAACAATCTGCTAACCCCTGCCGGGAACTGCAGTTTCTCGCGGATCATACCAAGGTTGACGCTTGCCAGCCAAACTGGTTGCATATAGAAACCCAATATGCGCTTTCCTTCCCCTGTCGCCGCCAGAATGACGCTGGGCCTGTTGCTGTCCTGGGCCGCGCTGTCGCTGGCCTCCTGCTCGGAAGAGAAATCCGCCTCGGCCGCTTCGGGCAGCGAGAAGGTCTATCCGGTGACTCTCGCGATCGTGCAACCGGCGGCGACATCCAAGACCATCACCGCCGCCGGAACGGTGCGCTATCGCTACGAGACACCTTTGGGCTTCACCAGCGCGGGCAAGATCGCCAGCATCCGGTTTGAGGAGGGCGACCGGGTGGTGCCGGGCGCGCTGATCGCGGCGCTCGATGCGACCCAGGTCAATTCCGGCCTCGAAAGCGCACGTGCCGAGCAGCAGCGCGCGCAGGCAGAGCTTGGCCGCTTCCAGCAGCTGTTCGAAAAGGGCTGGGTCACCCGCGCCCAGCTCGAGCGCAGCGAGGCGGCGGCGCGCGCGGCAACCGCGCAGGTGAGCAACGCAGGGTTCGCCAGCGGCACATCGCGGATCATCGCGCCATCGGGCGGGATCATCCTGGCGCGCACCGCAGAACCAGGACAGGTGGTCGCCGCGGGCACGCAGATCGTGGTGCTGGGCGAAACCAGCGGCGGCATGGTGCTGCGCGCGCCGATGATCGACAGCGACATCAGCCGCCTCACCCCCGGAATGCCCGCGCAGGTGACGCTGTCTGGCATCGCCGAAGGGGTGATCGAAGGCACGATCAGCGAGATCGACGCCCGCGCCAACCCGACCTCCGGCGCGTTCGAGGTGACCGTGGCGCTGCCCGCCAATCCCGGTCTGCGCTCGGGCCAGATCGGCACCGTGCAGTTCCGCGTTGCGGCCCAGCCGCAGGACACCGGCCTCGCCATCCCCGCGAGCGCAGTGTTCAACGTCCGCGCAGGCGAGGGGTTTGTCTATCTGCTCGACGCCAAGGCCAGCCGGGTGCGCGCGCGCGCGGTGCAGATCGGCAGGATCGATGACCGCCAGCTGGTCATCACCGGCGGGCTGAAGCCCGGCGACCGGATCGTGGCGAGCGGGCTTGGCCTGCTGGTCGATGGCGCACGGGTCAAGCCGCTGGCGACCCGCCAGCCCAGCCGGACCCGCCAGCCCGCGCCCGCCCCCATGACGGCCCGGTGACGCCTCCGGTGCAGACAGACCGACGCGCGCCATGAACCTTGCCGCCTTCACGATCAGCCGGTGGCAGCTCAGCCTGGTGGCGTTCATGCTGCTCGCCGCGCTGGGGCTCACCTCGCTGTTCACCATCCCGCGCTCGGTCGATCCGCATTTCCCGATCCCCGTGGTCACCGTGATCATCGCGCTGCCCGGCGCCGATGCCGCCGATATCGAGCAGACCATCGCCAAGCCGGTCGAGGAGGTGCTGCGCGGGATCGACGACATCGACGAGATCCGCACCGGAATCACCGACGGCTTCGTGACCATCACCACCGAATTCGACTGGAACGGCGACCCCGACCAGTATTTCAACGATGTCGTGCGCGAAGTCAGCGCGATCCGCAACCAGCTGCCCGAGGGCATCACCGAGCTGCGCTACCGCAAGGCGCGCACCACCGAGGCAGCGGTTCTGCAGCTCGCCATGGTCAGCGAGACCGCCAGCTGGCGGCGGATGCAGAAATATGCCGAGGATATCCGCGATACCTTTGTGCGCTATCCGGGTGTGCGCAACACGGTGATCGACGGCCTGCCCCAGCCCGAGGTGCAGGTCTCGATCGACAGCCGCCGCCTCGCCGAATTGGGGCTTGCACCCTCGGCCATCGCCGATGCGCTGCGCCGCGGCGGGGCGGAGCTTCCGCCGGGCGCGGTGGAGAGCGCCGGGCGACGCTTCAACGTCGAGGCCGGCGGCGCCTATCGTGATCTCGAAACCATCCGCAACCTGCCGATCCGCGCGGGCAACGGCACATTGCTGCGGATTGCCGATGTCGCCACGGTGGACTGGGGCAATGCCGAGCAACTGTACATCACCCGCTTCAACGGCAAGCGCGCGATCTTCCTATCGATCCAGCAGAAGGATGGCTACGACGTCATCCGGCTGCGCGATTCGCTCGATGCCGAGCTCAGGCGGCAGCAGGCCGGCTTCCCGCCCGATATCCGGCTGGAGCAGATCTTCGACCAGAGCCGCGACATCGAATATCGCCTGCGCGAGCTGACCCGCGATTTCTCGATCGCATTGTTCCTGGTCATCTTCACTTTGCTGCCCTTGGGCTGGCGTGCCTCGGTGATCGTGATGATCTCGATCCCGCTGTCGCTGGCATCGGGGCTGCTGGCGATCAGCGTGATGGGGTTCAACTTGAGCCAGCTCGCGGTCGCAGGCTTCATCGTCGCGCTGGGTCTGCTGGTCGACGATTCGATCGTGGTGACCGAGAACATCTCGCGGCACCTGCGCATGGGCAAGCGCCGGTCGATCGCAGCGATCGATGCGACGCGCGAGATCACGCCTGCGGTGCTCGGCTCGACCGGCGTCTTGATCTTCGCCTTCACCCCTCTGCTGTTCCTGCCCGAAGGCGCGGGCAAGTTCACCCAGTCGTTCATCTACACCATCATCTTCACGGTGTTCGCCTCTCTGGTGATCTCGCTGACGATCATCCCGTTCCTCGCCAGCCGCATTCTCTCGCGTGACGAGGACCCGGAAGGCAACGCGATCCTGCGCTGGCTGACCCACCAGATCGAACGATTGTACCGCCCGATCCTGCACCGCGCGCTGGACAAGCCGCGCCAGACTTTGTGGGCATCGATGGCGCTGACGCTGTCGGCGTTCGCGCTGATCCCGGTGCTGGGCTTCAGCCTGTTCCCTTATGCCGATACCGCCTATTTCCGGGTTACCGTCGATGCCGAGCAGGGCAGCGGAGTCGCCACCACCGATGCGCTGGTGAAGAAGGCCGAGGCGGTGCTGGCGCGCGAGAGCGACATCAAGGTGCGCGCCACCAATGTCGGCAGTTCCAACCCGCAGGTGTTCTACAACGTCTTCGCGCTCGATCAGCGGCCCAATTTCGGCGAGGTCTTCGCGGTGATGGATCGCTGGGACCCGAAGCAGAGCCCGCAGATGGTGCAGCGCATCCGCGAACGGCTCGAGGCGATTCCCGGCGCGCGGTTCAATGTCGAGCTGTTCCAGAACGGCGCCCCGATCGCATCGCCCGTGGCACTGCGGCTGACCGGCGAGAATCTGGAGACGCTGCGCAGCCTGGCCGCGAAGATCGAGACGATCCTGCGCGCGACCCCCGGGGCGCGCGACGTGATCAACCCCGTTGCCACCAACGGCATCGATCTCGACGTCGGACTGGACGAGGCCAAGGCGGCGATGCTCAACATCGCGCCGGGCGAAGCGCGCCGCGCGGTCCGGCTGGCTTTGTCGGGCGAGAACGCTGCAGCCTTCCGCGATGAGGAGGGCGACAGCTACCGCGTCGTCGTGCGCCTGCCGCTCAGCGGTTCTCAGCCGATTTCCGCGCTTGACCAGATTTATGTCGCCAGCCGCACCGGCGAGGCAATCGCGCTGTCGCAGATCAGCACCCCGCGGCTGGAAAGCGTGCCCCCGCAGATCCAGCGCTATCAGCTCGAACGCTCGGTCACGATCACCGCCAATGCCCAGCCAGGCGCGCTGCCTTCGCGAATCAGCCAGCAGGCGATGGACAAGGTGGCCGAGCTCAAGCTGCCGCCGGGCTATCGCGTATCGGCAGGCGGCGAGGCAGAGGCGATCGCCACCGTGTTCGGCGGGCTGGGACCGATCATCCTGATCGCCCTGTTCGGCATCTTTGCGGTACTGGTCGCCGAATTCGGCCGTTTTCGTGAGACGATCGTGGTGGCAGGCGTCATCCCGCTGGGCACCTTTGGCGGTTTCGTCGCGCTGTTCGTCACGGGTGCATCGCTGAGCTACATGGCGATCATCGGCTTTGTCGCCTTGGTCGGGATCGAGATCAAGAACTCGATCCTGCTGGTCGATTTCACCACCCAGCTGCGCCGCGAGGGCATGGGGCTGCGCGCAGCGATCGAGCGCGCGGGCGAGGTGCGCTTCCTGCCCGTGCTGCTGACCTCGGTCACAGCCATCGGCGGGCTGCTGCCGCTCGCGATCTTCGGCGGATCGCTCTATGCGCCGCTCGCCAGCGTGATCATCGGCGGGCTGATCTCGTCGACCCTGCTGTCGCGCATCGTCACCCCGGTGATGTACCTGCTGATCGCACGCGGCGGCGAGCAGGATGATGATCCGAAATCGGCGGCGATAGCGCCTGTTGCCGGTTGAGGAACTTGTGCAGCGAGCATCGCGCGCTATCTAAAGCTCACACTCTCTCCCCTCCCGCATGCGGGAGGGGCAGGCCCGGCTTCCCGGGCCGGGGTGGGCCTGTAAGCACGAACCTCTGCTCAGGCCCAGCCCGGCCTTCGGCCACCCCTCCCGCATGCGGGAGGGGAGAATTGAAAAGGAACGATTTCACATGACGCAACAAACCGCCATCATCGCCGGAGGCTGTTTCTGGTGCACCGAGGCCGTTTTCAACGACGTCATCGGAGTGAGCAAGGTGGAAAGCGGCTATATCGGCGGCACAGTGGCAAACCCGACCTACAAGGCGGTGTGTGCGGGCACGACCGGCCATGCCGAGGCGATCCGCGTCACCTTCGACAGCGAACAGCTGAGCTATGCCGACCTGCTCGACATCTTCTTTGCGACGCACGATCCCACGCAGCTCAACCGCCAGGGCAATGACGTCGGCACGCAGTACCGCTCGGCGATTTTCCCGCTCGATGCCGCGCAGCAGGTCGAGGCGGAAGCCGCGATGAGCCGCAACCAGCCCAACTGGCCCGCGCCGATCGTCACCACCATCGAGGAGGCAACCACCTGGTATCCGGCCGAGGACTATCACCAGGAATACTGGAATGGCGAAGGCCAGCGCAATCCCTATTGCCTCGCCGTCATCCCGCCC
This sequence comes from Blastomonas sp. AAP25, assembly GCF_001295965.1. Lineage (NCBI taxonomy): Bacteria > Pseudomonadati > Pseudomonadota > Alphaproteobacteria > Sphingomonadales > Blastomonadaceae > Blastomonas > Blastomonas sp. AAP25. The sequence continues at coordinate 76,619 of NZ_LJHP01000013.1, read as the reverse complement.
AAGTTGCAGAAGCTGCGCAAGAGCTTCGCCGCACGGGTCAAGGGCTGACCCTGCCCGGCCTGCACTCTCCCGCCGACGCGGCACTGTCGCCTTGACAGTGCCGCACCGCGCTGCAAGGCAGGGCGTCGTCGGGGTGTAGACAAAAGGATACGACGTGAAGCCCATCCGCAAGGCTGTGTTCCCGGTGGCCGGTCTCGGCACCCGCTTTCTGCCCGCCACCAAGGCAATCCCCAAGGAGATGCTGCCGGTCGTGGACATCCCGCTGATCCAGTATGCAGTGGACGAGGCCCGCGAGGCGGGGATCGAGCAGATGATCTTCGTCACCGGTCGCGGCAAGAGCGCGATCGAGGACCATTTCGACATCGCGTACGAGCTCGAGCACACCATGCGCGAACGCGGCAAGTCGCTCGATGTGCTCGAACCCACCCGGCTTGGCCCCGGCAATTGCGCCTATGTGCGCCAGCAGGAGCCGCTCGGGCTGGGCCATGCGATCTGGTGCGCGCGCGACATCGTCGGCGACGAACCATTCGCGATCTTCCTGCCCGACGAGTTCATGGTCGGATCGCCCGGCTGCATGAAGCAGATGGTCGATGCCTATGCGAGCCTCGGCGGAAACCTGATCAGCGTTCTCGAGGTCCCGCGCGAGGCGGTTTCGAGCTATGGCGTGATCGCTCCGGGCAAACAGGACGGCGCAATCACCGAAGTGACCGGGCTGGTCGAAAAGCCGAAGGTCGAAGACGCTCCGTCCAACCTCATCATTTCAGGCCGCTACATTCTGCAGCCAGAGGTCATGCAGACGCTGAAGACGCAGGAAAAGGGCGCGGGCGGCGAAATCCAGCTGACCGACGCCATGGCGCGGATGATTGGCACCCAGCCGTTCCACGCGGTGACCTTTGCCGGCAAGCGCTATGACTGCGGATCCAAGGCGGGCTATGTCCAGGCGAACATCGCCGTCGCGCTGGAGCGTGAGGACATCGGCGCGGAGATTCGCGCCTTTGCGCTCGACCTGCTGAAATAGCGGTTCAGCATCGGCTCAGCCGGGCTATAGCAGGGAGGCGCGCGGGCGCTCGATCTGCGCGCCGGAGGGTCGAATCGATGAAATTCCTGTATCCGCTCGTGTTGCTGGCGCCGCTTGCGCTCTCCGGCTGCATCGCCAGCGCCGTGGGTGCGGTGGTCACCGCCCCGGTCAAGATCGTCTCCAAGGGCGTCGACCTTGCCACCACCAGCCAGTCGGAAGCCGACGAGAACCGCGGCCGCGCGATGCGCAAGGCCGAAGAGCGGCTGGGCAAGCTGCAGCGCCAGCGCGACAAGGCGCTGCGCAAATGCGATGACGGCGACGAGCGCGCCTGCGCCGATGCGCGCAATATCCAGGACCAGATCGACGAGGAGCGCGACCGCTTCAACTGAGCCGCCGGCAATCCGGTCTGGCACGCACCGCGGCACTGGTCACGAATCGCTGAAGCCGATATGGGCAGAGCCGCGCCGCTTCGGTTCAAGGCGGCAGCGTTGATGAAAGGCCTCGATTTCCCATGGATGGACAGCAGCTTTTTTTCCTGATCGCCGCACTGGTGGTCGTCGCGATGATCGTCATCTGGGCGCTGGTCGGGCGCAGTGGTGGCACCGGACACCACGACGCCGGGCATGATCACGGCCATGGCCACGACGATCATGGCCACGCCGCGGTCGAAGCGCCGCCCGCGATCGTCCCGACGATGGGCGCAGCGCTCGATCACACGGTCGCGCCACTCTCCACCGCCGATGTCGACGCCCAGATCGCCGCCCAGGCCCAGGAAGCCCAGGCCAGCGGCACGCCGCGGATCGCCGCCGCCATCGGCGAGCCCGACGACCTGCGCAAGATCAAGGGCATCGGCCCCAAGCTGAACACGCTGCTCGGCGAACTTGGCGTGTCGCGCTATGACCAGATTGCAACCTGGACCGCCGCCGATGTCGCCGAGGTCGATCCCTATCTCGGCACCTTCAAGGGCCGCATCACCCGCGATGCCTGGATCGAACAGGCCGGCTTCCTCGCCAAGGGCGATATAGCCGGGTTCGAGGCGAAGTTCGGCAAGCTTTGAGGTTCATCCTCGCCGGGACGGGACCATCTTCGTCACCCTGAACTTGTTTCAGGGCCCATTTTTCCGGATTGTGGCTTCGGCTCTTGGGGGCACGATGGGTCCTGGAACAAGTCCAGGATGACGGCAACAGGCCGGGTCACCTGCCGGTGAGCAAACAAAAAGGGCCGGGTCATCGCATGATGACCCGGCCCTTTTGTGTTCAGTTCGAAAAGATCAGGCCAGAGCGGCCTTCAGCTTGTCGGCCAGGTCGGTCTTCTCCCAGGGGAAGAAGTCGCCTTCTGGCTTGCGGCCGAAGTGACCATAAGCAGCCGACTTCTGGTAGATCGGCTTGTTGAGGCCCAGATGCTCGCGGATGCCGCGCGGTGTCAGGCGAACCAGCTGCGGCAGAACCGCCTCGATCTTGTCGTCGGCGACCGTTCCCGTGCCGTGCGTGTCGACATAGAGCGACAGCGGCTCGGCGATGCCGATGGCGTAGGACAGCTGGATGGTGCAGCGGCGCGCAAGGCCGGCTGCGACGATGTTCTTGGCCATGTAGCGGCTGATATAGGCAGCCGAACGGTCGACCTTGGTCGGGTCCTTGCCCGAGAACGCGCCGCCACCGTGCGGCGATGCACCGCCGTAGGTGTCCACGATAATCTTGCGTCCGGTCACGCCGGCATCGCCATCGGGGCCGCCGATTTCGAACGATCCGGTCGGATTGACGTAGATCGCGGTTTCATCGGTGATGAAGCCTTCGGGCAGAACCTTGTGCATCACAGCGACGACGTGGTCGTACAGCTTCTTGTACTTGTCCGCATCGCCCTTGCCTTCGTGCCAGAAATAGCCCGGAGCGTGCTGGGTCGAGACGACCAAAGCGGTGGCGCGCACCGGCTTTTCGTCTTCATACGCCAAGGTCACCTGGCTCTTGGCGTCGGGCTCGAGGAAATCGACGACCTTGTTGTGACGATCGTGCGCGAGCTGCTCGAGGATCTTGTGCGAATAGTCGAGCGTTGCGGGCATCAGGTCTTCGGTCTCGTCCGACGCATAGCCGAACATGATTCCCTGGTCGCCTGCACCTTCGTCCTTGTTGTCCTTGGCATCGACGCCCTGCGCGATTTCCGAAGACTGGCCGTGCAGGTGGTTTTCGAAGCTGAAGGTTTCCCAGTGGAAGCCGTCCTGCTCATAGCCGATGCGCTTTACGGTGGCGCGAACGGCCTGCTCGATCTCTTCCTTGGCACCCGGTGCCCATTCGCCGTTTTCGTAGACGCCCTTGCAACGGATTTCTCCGGCAAGCACGACGCGCTGGGTCGTGGTCAACGTTTCACATGCAATGCGTGCATAGGGATCCTTGGAGAGGAACAGGTCGACGACGGCGTCGGAAATCTGGTCCGCAACCTTGTCGGGATGGCCTTCGCTGACGGATTCGGAGGTGAAGAGGAAGCTCTTGCGCATGGGTCGCCTTCTTGCTGGGGCATGCCGGAAAACCCCCCGGCAGGCACATATAAAGAATTCCTTATATGATCGCCCTTAACGACGGAATGCGCGCAGTGCAACCGCCAACAGCAGCAGCACGCCCGCAAACGCCAGCGGCACAAGGTTGCCCCACAAGGCAAACGGGGTCGGGCCGTGCGGGCGCGGCAGCATCGCATCGATATGGCCCGCGCTTTTGTGCGCGATGCTGTGGAGCAGCCGGCCATCGGCATCGATCACCGCCGAAATTCCTGTGGGGGTCGAGCGGATCACCGGCACGCCCTCTTCCAGCGCGCGCAGCCGCGCCTGCGCCAGATGCTGCGGCGGGCCCCAGGATCCGAACCAGGCATCGTTGCTCGGGTTGAACAGATAATCGGGGCGGTTGGCGGCATCCACCACCTCGCCCGAGAAGATGATCTCGTAGCAGATCTGCAGCCCCATCCGCCCGAACGATCCCAGATCAAGCGTCTGCGCGCCGGGCCCGGGCGTGAAGCCGATCGTGCCGGGAACCAGCCGCGAGAGGCCGATCCGGCCGAGGATCTCCTCATAAGGCAGATACTCACCGCCGGGCACCAGATGGCTCTTGTCATAGCTGCCCAGGATCTCGGACCGGCTGGACAGCGCGAACACGCTGTTGGCCGCCGCGATCGGCTGGCCGTTGCGGTCGAAGTCCAGCTTGACCCCGCCGGTGATCAGCAGGTCGCCATCATTGATCGCGCGGGTCAGCCGCGCGCGCACGCCCGCGGCGGTTTCCGGGTACATATAGCGGCGCGGATAACCGTCCTCGAGAAAGTCCTCGATCGCGGCCTCGGGCCAGAACACGATGCGCGGGCCAGCGGCCTTGCGGTCGACGGTCTGGCGGGTGAGCCGCGCAAAGTTGCGCGCGGAAGCGACGGGATCGTATTTTTCGCCCTGATCGTTGTTCGGCTGGACCACGGTGATTGGCGTATCGCTGAAGCCGGCTTTATCCATCTGGGTGAGCCAGCCCGCGCCGGTCACCGCGCCGACGCCCGCCAGTATAGCCGCCGCCGCGATGAACTGCCTGCGCGCGAGCAGCCATACCGCGCCCGCGGCCAGCACCACCAGCGCGCCAAGGCCATAGGTGCCCACCAGCCGCGATCCCCAGCCCGCCTCGAGCGCGGCCACACCCAGCGGGTTCCAGGCAAAGCCGGTGAAAACCCAGGCGCGCATCCATTCGGTAACCAGCCACAGCCCAGCAAAGGCGAGGACGAACGCCGTGTCTGCGCTGCGCTCCTCGCCTCGCGCCAGCCATCTGGCGAACAGCGCCGCAAATCCCGGGAACAGTGCCAGGTAGAGCGACAATCCGACCACCGCGACCCAGCCCAGCCAGGCCGGCATCGTGTCCTGATAGGTGAAGGCATGCGCGATCCAGTTGAGGCCGATGCTGAACTGCCCCACCGCGAAGAACCAGCCGCGCGAAAACGCGCCGCGCTTTGAAGGTGCGCTGGCGATCAGGTGGATCAACACTGCATAAGCGATCAGCGTCACCGGCCACAGCCCCAAAGGCGCAAAGCCGGTGGCAGACAGGGCGCCAGCCAGCAGCGCGAACGATCGGGGATGACGCAGGATCATGGCGGCAAGCCTATGCCCGGCCTGCGATGCGCTGACAATCGGCCTTGCAACGCGGCTGTCATATCGTGGCGGGATGCCTCGCGCGAAATCAGGTGACAGCATCCGGGCGGGTGCGCATAAGCGGCGGCATGAAAAGCCTGTTGCTGCTGCTGAGCCTGCAAACCGCCGCCGTTCCGGCTGCCCCCGCCGCCCCTGCGCCCGCGCCCGTTTCGGCTCCTGCGCTGACACCGGCGCAGCGCGAGGACCTGACCTGCGCGGCGGCGTTTGCAATCATCGCATCCGAACAGGCGCGCGGCGTGACCTCTGCGCTCGCCTATCCCACCCTGGTAGTGCGCGGCCGCAGCTATTTCGTCGCCACCGCCGAGCGGATCGTCACGGAGACCGCGACGGACGACGACGCGGTTGGGCTGGCACTTACCCGGATCGTCGAGGACCTGCAGGCCCAGGCGGCACAATCCAACGATCCGGCGGGCGTGGTCGATGCCATCATGACCCCGTGCCTTGCCAAGCTCGACGCTGCGGTGCCGCTGCCGCCGCCGCCCTCGATGCTGCAATGCGCGATCTATCTACAGCTCGCCTTTGACGAGGTCGCTGGCCGCGAAGGCGATTCGGCGACCGCACGCGATCTCAAGACTCTGGCCACGGTGCTCGAATCGCGCGCGCGCGACGAGATGCGCGACGAAGGCCTCAGCGGCAACGAGGCCGACCGGCGCTTCATCGAGACCCGCGAGGCGATCGACGCGCGCGAAAAGGCCCGCGCGCCCGACGACGATGCCACCGATGTCGATTTCGAGCATTGCTTCACGCTCGCCAAGCCCGCCGAAAAGCGCTGACCTGCGGCAGTTGCCGCGCGTCCGGATCCGGCACAGCCCCCGCCTGCCCCCTGTCAAAAAATTGGCGTAATCTGTCACCCGGGCTGACGGCTTTACGCATCGTTAACGAATTACCCCTAAATCGTTAACCCAAGGCGGTAACGACCGCCATGAATGGAAAACGGGGCAAATTACATGGAAACGCTGGACGCACTGGCAATGGCAGACATGATCGTGGGCAACAGCACCGCGATCCGCGAAATTCGCGGTCTGGTCCGTTTCGCCGCAGAAACCCGCGCTTCCGTGCTGATCACCGGTCCTTCGGGCACCGGCAAGGAGCTGGTCGCACATGCCCTGCACCGCGCATCGTCGCGCGCCGCATCACCCTTCATCGCGGTCAACAGCGGCGCCATCCCGCGCGAACTGATCGAATCGGAACTGTTCGGTCATGAAAAGGGCAGCTTCACCGGCGCCATGGCGCGCCGCATCGGCCATTTCGAAGCCGCCAACACCGGCACCCTGTTCCTCGACGAAATCGGCGAGATGCCGCTCGACATGCAGGTCCGCCTGCTGCGCGTGCTGGAGGACCACAAGGTCCGCCGCATCGGCAGCAACGACGATGTCAATGTCGATGTCCGCCTGATCGCGGCGACCCACCAGTGCCTGGAAAGCGCAATTGCCGAAGGCCGGTTCCGCGCCGACCTTTTCTACCGGCTCAACGTCCTGCCGATCGAACTCCCTGCGCTGGCAGACCGGGTCGAGGACGTGCCGATGCTGGTCCAGCATTTCCTGTCGCGCGGCTTTGCCAGCGACAACCCCCCGGTGTTCACCGACGAGGCGCTCGCCATCCTGATGGCGCACGACTGGCCGGGCAATGTCCGCGAGCTCAAGAACCTGGTCGAGCGCGCTGCCGTGTTTTTCCAGGGCATGGAAGTGGGCACCGACCAGATGGCGATGCTGCTGCGCCCCGCGCGCTCGGCGCGCGCCGCAATCGCCGCACCGGTCGCGGTCGAACTGCCCGAAAACGTGGTCGCGCTGGCCGCGCCGATGGCCGCCACCCCGCGCTTTGCCCGCCCGATGGACCTGCGCGAGCATCTGCAGAACGAGGAAAAGCGCGTCCTGATCGAAGCGCTCGAATCGACCGGCGGCGTGGTCTCGGCCGCCGCCCGGCTCGTCATGCTGCAGCGCACGACCTTCGTCGAAAAGATGAAGCGCTACCAGATCGGCCGCGAAATGGCGCTGAGCGCGTAAGAACGAGCCTCTCCCCTCCCGTTTACGGGAGGGGAGGCTGAGCCGAAGGCGAAGACGGGGTGGGCCTGCGCCAACGTCGTGCTTTCAGGCCCACCCCGGTTCAGCAAGCTGAACCTGCCCCTCCCGCAGGCGGTAGGGGAGATTCTCTTTAAAAATCCGCTTCTTCGTAATGCGAGGGGGGCTTGATCACTTCCATCCGTTCGGCCAGCAGCGGACGAAAGGAAGGCCGGGATTTGAACTTCCGGTACCAGTCGGCGGTCTGGGCGTGCGCCAGCCAGTCGATCCCGCCCAGATAATCGGCAATCGAGATATGCGCAGCAGCGGCCAGGTCTGCCAGGCTCATCGTCGCGCCGCCGATCCACGCATTATGGTCGAGCAGATAGTCGATGTAATCGAGGTGAGTGTTGGCCAGCCGCATCGCCTCGCGCAGCACCCGGCCATCGGGCGGCTGGCGATAGATCAGCCGCTTGCGCATGCGTTCGTGCATCAGGGGGGCAACGACATCGCCGAAGAACTGCTCATCGAACCACGCCACCAGCCGCCGGATCTCGGCGCGGTTGTCGGCGGACCCGTTGATCATCGGGTTCTTCTCGACCGTTTCCTCGAAATACTCGCAGATCGCCCAGCTGTCGCACAGGGTCTGGTCGCGATCGCGGTGGCGCATCACCGGGGTGCGCCCGGCGGGGTTCATGTCGAGAAATTCGTCGCGCTGTTCCCAGGGTGATTCGCGCACCAGCTCATAGCCGATACCCTTTTCCCCCAGCAGCAGCCGGACTTTTCGCGAAAACGGACACAAGGGAAACTGGAACAACTGCCACATGGCATTATCCATGCCCCAGCAACAGGCAGGCGTCCACAGCCGCGAACGGGCGAGCACTGATTTTCCCGGTGGAAAAAGCCGATGCGCGAAAAGCGTCCGCCAGAAATCGCGAAGATGAACAGATTGTCATTTTATTACGACCAACCGCAGCAATCTGTCGATTGACAGCATCTTTCGTTCAGCTTGCAGTCCGCCTTGGCAGTCTAACCGGGTGGGGCGTCGGCGTTGAACCCGACGTCCAATGAAGGACACAATAATGAAGAAACTCTCCCCCATCAAACTCGCAGCCTTTGCAGCCTTTGCTGCGGCACCCTTTGCCCTGTCGGCGCCCGCAATGGCGCAGGACGCGCCCCAGACCGAAGTCTATGTCGGTGCGCAGGGCGGCTATCATGACCTGGGCAACAACCCGCTCGGCAAGGACGGCAGCCCAATCTATGGCCTGTTCGCCGGTGTCGACGTTCCCGTCGGCCCGACGCTGATCGTCGGTGCCGAAGGCAACTTCAACCTTGGCTCGGGAATCATCGACAGCGAATATGGCGCCACCGGCAAGATCGGCGTGCGTGTTGGCCAGAGCGGCCAGATCTTTGCGCGCGGCGGCTATCAGTGGGTCGATGTCGACGTTCGTCGTGCGACCGGCGTGAATGCCCCGGCCGGCTTCGATGACACCAGCGGCGACTATCTCGTCGGCGTCGGTGCCCAGTACAAGATCGGCACCAACACCGCGCTGCGCGTCACGGCCGACACCCTGGGCTTCGACACCACCCGCGTAACCGGCGGCCTGGCGTTCAACTTCTGAGCGACGGCCTGCTGACCGCTATCGGGTAACCGACAGCGGCAAAAAAACAGACCCCGCCTGCAGCCCTTTCCCCAAGGCTGCAGGCGGGGTTTCTGTTTGGGGTGCAGGTGCCTATTCGGCTGCTTCCATCGCCACCGCATCGCTGAGCGGATGGGCCAGCCGGGTGAGCATCTCCTTGGGGCAGACCTGCCAGAATTGCGGCAGATAGCGATCCCAGTTGCGCAGGATCTCCTGTGCCCACTGGCTGTCGGTGCCCTCGATATGCGCAGCGATCAGCCCCTTGAGCCGGTCTTCCCAGTGCGCGCTGTCGATCCGCTGCCACACGATCGATTCGGGATTGGCCTGGCCGGAGAAGCGATCATGCCGGTCGAGCACGAACGCCATGCCGCCGGTCATGCCCGCGCCGAAATTGCCTCCGGTCTCTCCCAGGATCACCGCAGTGCCGCCGGTCATGTATTCGCAGCCGTTCGCGCCGCAGCCTTCGACCACCACCTCGGCGCCCGAGTTGCGCACCGCAAAGCGCTCGCCCGCCTGGCCCGCGGCGAACAATTTGCCCGCCGTCGCGCCATAGAGCACGGTGTTGCCGATGATCGTGTTGGCATGGCTGACCAGAGGCGAGCTGACCGTGGGCCGCACGATGATCGTGCCCCCCGACAGCCCCTTGCCGACATAGTCGTTGGCATCGCCGAACACTTCCAGCGTGATCCCCTGGCACAGGAATGCGCCCAATGACTGGCCCGCAGACCCACGCAGCCGGATGCGGACATGCCCCTCGTCGAGCGCCTTCATCCCGTAGATCCGCGTGATCTCCGCCGACAGCCGGGTGCCGACCGCGCGGTGCGTGTTGCGCACATTGTACGTCAGCTGCATTTTCTCGCGCCGTTCGAACACGGGCTTGGCATCCTTGATGATCAGCGCATCGAGGCTGTCGGGCACCGCGTTGCGCCAGGTGTCGAGGTTGAACCGGCGCTGGTCGCTGGCGACATCCACCTTGGCGAGGATCGGGTTGAGATCGAGATCGTCGAGATGCTCGGCACCGCGGCTGACCTGACGCAGCAGGTCGGTGCGGCCGATGATCTCGTCGAGGCTGCGGAAGCCCAGCCGCGCGAGGATCTCGCGCACTTCCTCGGCGATGAAGGTCATCAGGTTGATGACCTTTTCAGGCGTGCCGGTGAACTTGGCACGCAGCCGCTCGTCCTGCACGCACACGCCCACCGGGCAGGTGTTCGAATGGCACTGGCGCACCATGATGCAGCCCATCGCCACCAGCGAGAGCGTGCCGATGCCGAACTCTTCTGCCCCCAGGATCGCCGCGATGACGACATCGCGCCCGGTCTTGAGCCCGCCATCGGTGCGCAATTTGACACGGTGGCGAAGGCCATTGAGCGACAGAACCTGATTGGCCTCGGACAGCCCCATTTCCCACGGGGTGCCGGCATATTTGATGCTGGTCTGCGGGGACGCTCCGGTGCCGCCGACATTGCCCGAGACCAGGATCACGTCGGCATGCGCCTTGGCGACGCCGGCAGCAATCGTGCCGATGCCCGCAGCCGACACCAGCTTGACGCACACGCGCGCATTCGGGTTGATCTGCTTCAGGTCATAGATCAGCTGCGCCAGATCCTCGATCGAATAGATGTCGTGGTGCGGCGGCGGGCTGATCAAGGTCACCCCGGGGGTCGAATGGCGCAATTTGGCGATGTATTCGGTCACCTTGAAGCCCGGCAGCTGCCCGCCCTCGCCGGGCTTTGCCCCTTGCGCGACCTTGATCTCGATCTCCTCGCACGCGCCCAGATATTCGGCGGTGACGCCGAAGCGGCCCGAGGCGATCTGCTTGATCCCCGAATTGGCGTTGTCGCCATTCTCGCGCGGCGAAAAGCGCTCGGAGGCCTCGCCGCCCTCGCCCGACACCGCCTTGGCGCCGATGCGGTTCATCGCGATCGCCAGCGTCTCGTGCGCCTCGGGCGACAGCGCACCCAGCGACATGCCGGGCGTCACGAAGCGCTTGCGGATCTCGGTGATTGCCTCGACCTCGTCCAGGGCCACCGCCTTGGGCGCGTAGTTGAACTCCATCAGATCGCGCAGATACACCGGCGGCAGCTGGCGCACGCCTTCGGCGAACTGGAGGTATTGCGAATAGCTGTCCTTGGCGACCGCGGTCTGCAGCAGGTGCATCAGGCCGGCGGAATAGGCATGCGCCTCGCCGCCATCGCGCTGCTTGTAGAATCCGCCGATCGGCAGCCGCGCGACATTGCTGTCCCACGCCGCGTCGTGGCGCAACTTGGCGTTGAGGTGCAGCGAGGCATAGCCTTCGCCCGAGATCTTCGAGGGCATTCCGGGGAACAGGTCGTTGACCAAAGCGCGGCTCAGCCCCACTGCCTCGAAATTGTAGCCGCCGCGATAGCTCGAGATCACCGCGATGCCCATCTTGGACATGATCTTGAGCAGGCCCTCGTTGATCGCCTTGCGATAGTTGGCGATGCAGGTGTCGAGCGACAGCGCGCCGCATAGGCCGCGCGCCTGCCTGTCGGCGATCGAGAGCTCGGCCAGCCAGGCGTTGACCGTGGTCGCGCCCGCGCCGATCAGCACCGCGAAATGGTGCGTGTCGAGGCACTCGGCTGAGCGCACGTTGATCGACGAATAGGCGCGCAGCCCCTTGCGCACGAGGTGGGTGTGGACGGCGGCGGCGGCCAGGATCATCGGTACGCCGATCTGGTCCTCGTTGGCGGTCTCGTCGGTCAGGAAGATCTCGGTGCTGCCTTCGCGCACCGCCTGCTCGGCCTCGTTGCGGATCCGCGAGATCGCGCTGCGCAGCTGCTCGGGGCCGCCATCGGCGGGGAACACGCAATGGATCTCGGCGACGTTCGATCCGAAATCGGCCTTCAGCCGCAGCCAGTCGGCATTGGTCAGCACCGGGGTGTCGAGCACCAGCACGCGCTCGTTCTGGCTGTCCTGCTCAAGGATGTTGGCAAGGTTGGAAAAACGCGTCTTCAGGCTCATCACGTGCCGCTCGCGCAACGAATCGATCGGCGGGTTGGTGACCTGGCTGAAGTTCTGGCGGAAGAACTGCGCGATCGGGCGCGGCTTGGCGCTGACCACCGCAAGCGGCGTATCATCGCCCATCGATCCGATGGCTTCCTTGGCGTCCTCGGCCATCGGCGCAAGGATCGTCTCCATGTCCTCGATGGTGAGGCCGGCCGCAACCTGGCGACGGGTGAGTTCGGCGCGGGTCATGTCGGGCAGGCTGTCGGCAGCTGCGGGCGGCAGGTCGGAGAGCTGGCGGAAGCCCTTGACCAGTTCGCGGTAGGGCTGCTCAGCGGCGATCCGGTCCTTGATCGCACGGTCGTGGTAGAAACGACCCTCGTGCAGATCGACCGCGATCATCTGGCCCGGGCCAAGACGGCCCTTCTCGACGATGCTGCTTTCGGGCAGCACCACCATTCCGGTTTCAGACCCGATCACCAGCAGGTTGTCGTTGGTGACCGAATAGCGCAGTGGACGCAGCGCGTTGCGGTCGACCCCTGCGACCGCCCAGCGGCCATCGGTCATCGCGAGCGCCGCCGGGCCGTCCCAAGGCTCCATGACGCTGGCCATATATTCGTACATCGCCTTGTGCTCGGGCGGCAGCACCTGGTCGCCCTGCCAGGCCTCAGGCACCAGCATGATCTTGGCGGTGGGCGCCTCGCGCCCCGAACGGCAGATCGCCTCGAACACCGCATCCAATGCAGCCGTATCCGACGCACCAGCGGGGATCACCGGCTTGATGTCCTCGCTGTTCTCGCCGAACGCAAGGCTCGCCATCTTGATCTCGTGGCTCTTCATCCAGTTCTTGTTGCCGCGGATGGTGTTGATCTCGCCATTGTGCGCAAGGCAGCGGAACGGCTGCGCCAGCCACCATTGCGGGAAGGTGTTGGTCGAATAGCGCTGATGGAAGATCGCGATCCGGCTTTCGAAGCGCGGATCGGTGAGATCAGGATAGAACACCGACAGGCTCTCGGCGAGGAACAGCCCCTTGTAGATGATCGACCGGCACGACAGCGAACAGACATAGAAGTCGTTGATCTGCGCGGCGATGACCTTGTTCTCGATACGCCTACGGACGAGATAGAGCTGCTTTTCGAACTCGGCGACATTCTGTTCGTCAGGCATTGGACCCGCGATCATGATCTGTTCGATCTCAGGCCGGGTGCGCTGCGCCTTGTCGCCAATCACCGAGATGTCGACCGGCACCTGCCGCCAGCCATAGATGGTATAGCCCGCCTCGATGATCTCGCTCTCGACAATCGTGCGGCAGGTTTCCTGCGCCTGCAGATCGGTGCGCGGCAGGAAGATCATGCCCACGGCGAGCTTGTTGGGGAGCACCTTGTGCCCCGAATCGGCGATCGCATCGTCGAAGAAGCGCACCGGCAGATCGACATGCAGGCCGGCACCGTCGCCGGTCTTGCCATCGGCATCGACCGCGCCGCGGTGCCACACCGCCTTCAGCGCATCGATCGCGCTTTCGACCACGCGCCGCGAGGGCTTGCCATCGGTCGCCGCGACCAGCCCGACACCGCAGGCATCGGATTCATAGTCGGGCCGGTACATGCCCTCGCGGGCGAGACGTTCGTGTTCGGGAGTGGCGAAGTGGGTCATTCTGAAACCTTTTGCTGTAGGTCGGCGATGTGTGCTGCAATTGCATCAAGGAAGACCTGCGAAACGCGCCCCTGCTCGCGCGACAAGACCTCAGCGACCCAATCGCTCGTACCTTGCCGCAGCTTTGGCCGGAGAGCGGCCAGCTTGGGATAAACGGCCGAGTTCCCAAACCTGGTCAGTGCGTCGGTATCTTCGGGGCCCATTGCTTGCAGCGCTGCTATAGTACCTGCTTGGACGATCTCATCTAATTCAGACCCAGTTGCACCATTGATCGCAGCACGGGACAACTTTCGACCCGTTGGCGAGCTATAGAAATTATAAGCTTGGCTTACTTCATCTAAAGTCAGCTCTTTTTTTAAGAGACTTAATACGAAATGTCTAAGAGCTGGTAGATTTTCCTCCAATATTAATTCTGTCTCGTTACGCGTTGCACGAACAATGGCCTCAGTTATTCCAGGGTATGTCATTTCCGGGGAAACGTCATTTCCCTCTCCAACTTTTTTTCTAACTTCCCATTCAAAATCATTCAGTAGCGACTGAATCAACCCATCGGGACTTACCAAAAGATCTGCAAGCATCTCAACAGGTGATGACTGAACCATGGCTCTGTCCGCGCCAACCGGTTGCAAAAACGCATAGCTTGCTGCAGGCATCGCAAAGAACAATGGACCGAATATGAGGCAGGCGCAGTGCTTCATGCTGCGACCTTCTGCGCACCCGCCCGCGCCTTGGCCTTCAGATATTTGTGCATATGTTCGGCGACATCGCGTCCGTCGCGGATCGCCCAGACCACCAAAGATGCCCCGCGCACGATGTCGCCAGCGGCGAACACCCCGTCGAGGCTGGTCATCATCGTCTTGTGATCGACCCGCAGCGTGCCCCAGCGGTTGACCGACAGCTCGTCGCAGCCGAACGCGCCTGGCAGATCCTCGGGATCGAAGCCCAGGGCCTTGATCACCAGATCGGCGGGGACAGAAAAATCGCTGTCGGGATCGGGCTCGGGGGTGCTGCGGCCCGAGGCATCGGGCGCACCCAGCCGCATCCGGCTGGCGCGCACCGCGCTGGCGTGCGGCGTGCCTTCGACCGCGACAGGCCCGGACAGCCAGACGAACTCGACGCCTTCTTCCTCGGCGTTCAAAACTTCGCGCTGCGAACCGGGCATGTTGATCCGGTCGCGGCGGTAGAGGCATTTGACCGACGCCGCGCCCTGGCGGACCGCGGTGCGCACGCAATCCATCGCGGTATCGCCGCCGCCGATGACGACGACGTTCTTGCCTTGCGCATTGAGCGCGCCGCTGTCGAATGCGGGGACATCGTCGCCAAAGCCCTTGCGGTTGGAAGCGACGAGATAATCGAGCGCCGCCACCACGCCATCGGCGCCGATTCCGGGCACCTTGATGTCGCGCGCCTTGTACACGCCGGTGGCGATCAGCACCGCGTCATGACGCTCGCGCAGCTCTTCCATGCTCGCATCGCGCCCGACGTCGAAGCCGTTGTGAAACACGATACCTGCGTCCTCGAGCCGCTTGACCCGGCGCATGACCACGTCCTTTTCGAGCTTGAAGCCCGGGATGCCATAGGTCAGCAGCCCGCCCGCGCGATCGTAGCGGTCATAGACATGGACGTCATAGCCGCCCATGCGCAGATACTCCGCCGTCGTCAGCCCGGCTGGGCCTGCACCGATGATGCCCACCGACTGGCCGCGCGGACGCCCGACGGCGACCGGTTCGACCCAGCCCTGCTCCCAGGCGGTATCGGTGATGTACTTTTCGACCGAACCGATGGTCACCGCGCCGTGGCCGGAGAATTCGATCACGCAATTGCCTTCGCAGAGGCGATCCTGCGGGCAGATGCGACCGCAGATCTCGGGCATGGTCGATGTCAGGTTCGACATCTCGTACGCCTCGCGCAGCCGGCCTTCCGCGGTCAACCGCAGCCAGTCGGGGATGTGGTTGTGCAAGGGGCAGTGCGTCGAGCAATAGGGCACGCCGCATTGCGAGCAGCGCGCGGACTGCTCCTGCGCGGCGTGGCCATCGAAACGATCCGAGATCTCGTCGAAATCCTCGGCGCGCGCGTCGGCAGCGCGCTTGGGCGGGTATGACTGGTCGAGATCGACGAACTTGAGCATCGCCAGCTTTTCCGCTGCCATGGCCGCAGCCTGGGTTGCGCCGTGCGGTTGCCCGTTTTCCGGTTGTTCTGCCATATCCTACCTGTCGCGCTGATGGTTAGTCGGCGGCAGGGCTATGCGCCCGCCGCGATTGCCGCAGCTTTAGGTCATCGGATCGGCGGAGTCACGTACTTTTATGACAATAGGTAAGCCTTACTGACTTTGTAATTTTGGACCATCTAGCTACAGGCGTATGCCTGGAGGCATGGCCACCTTTAAAGGACCGAAATGCGACTATCTGTTGGCGAGCCACACCAGAGCCGCCACGCCTGCGATTATGCGATACCAGGCAAAGGGCACGAATCCGAAGCGGGTGATGATCTTGAGGAACGCCTTCACCACTACCAACGCGACCACGAACGAGACGACAAAGCCGATCGCGATCGCGCCGAAATCATCGGGGGTCAGCAGTTCGCGGTTCTTGAACAGCTGAAGCGCGGTGGCGCCGGTCAGCGTCGGCAGCGCCAGAAAGAAGCTGAACTCTGCCGCGGTCTTGCGGTCGACGCCCATCGCCATGGCACCCAGGATGGTCGCGCCCGAGCGGCTGACGCCGGGGATCATCGCGATGCACTGGACGAGGCCGATGCCGATCGCGGTCTTGAACGGAACGCCGGCAACACCGCCGGCATCGCTGGTCTTGGCGAGTTTCTCGACCACCAGGATCGCGACACCGCCGATGATCAGCGCCCAGGCGACCACCACCGCATTTTCGAGCAGTTTGTCGATCTGATCGCCAAACGCCAGGCCCAGCACGACGGCGGGGAAGAAGGCGATCAGCAGGTTGCGGGTGAAGGCGACCGCCGAAGGCTCCCATGTCATCAGGCCCTTGAGCACATCCATGAACGTCCGCCAGTAGAGCACGACGATGGCAAGAATCGCGCCGGGCTGGATCGCGATGTTGAACACCGCCCAGGCCTGGGCATCGAAGCCCAGCAGCTCGGTGGCGAGGATCAGGTGCCCAGTGGATGAAACCGGAAGAAACTCGGTCAGGCCTTCGACGATTCCCAGCAAAATGGGGATGAGATACAGTTCGATCATCCGGCTGTAAGAGCGGCGGCAGACTGCCAAGTCAACCGGCTATCGGCCTTTTTGCATGGGCATCTGCCGCACGACAGATCGGTTTTCGAACCGGGCCGACGAACAGATGCTGACATCCGCGATCGCTTATGGCAGCATCGCTGCCAATAGATAGGCGCAGCAGCGCCAGGCGATCAGGATGGAGGATGACGATGAAACGGATCTGGAAAACCGGCGTGATGGCGCTTGCGCTCGCGACGCCGATGGCGGCGCAAGCGCAGCTCACCGACGCCGAGCGCGCGGCCGTGCTGGCGAGGCTCCCCGCCGATGACGGCAGCGACCTTGCCGATGCGACCCGCGGCAAGATCGCCGAGATTCCCGGCGGGCTGATCCGCACGTCAGATGGCAAGACCGTTTGGGATGCAGGCGCGTTCGATTTCCTCAACGCCGAAACCGCACCTTCGACCGTCCACCCCTCGTTGTGGCGGCAGGCCCGGCTCAACCGCATCCATGGGCTGTTCGAGATCGTCCCGGGCAAGGTGTGGCAGGTGCGCGGCTATGACATCGCGGTGATGACGATCATCTCGGGCAAGACCGGATGGATCGTGGTCGACCCGCTTCTCACCGAGGAAGCTGCGGCCGCAGCGATGCAGCTTGCCGAATCGAAGATCGGCAAGCTGCCGATATCGGCACTTCTGTTCAGCCACAGCCATGCCGACCATTTCGGCGGGGTCGGCGGGATCATCTCGGCTGACGAGGTGAAAAAGCGCAAGGTGCCGGTGGTCGCGCCGCACGGCTTTGCCGAGGAAGCGGTGAGCGAGAACGTGCTTGCGGGCAACGCCATGACCCGCCGCTCATCCTACATGTTCGGCACCGCGCTGGCGCCGGGAGTCGAGGGCCGGGTCGACAATGGCCTTGGGACCGGGCTGTCGGTCGGCACCACCGGGTACCTTTCGCCCAATATGCTGATCGGGCCCGAGGGTGGCCTGAAAATCATCGACGGCGTGCGCTTCGATTTCCTCGATGCCGCCGGGACCGAGGCGCCCGCCGAATTCCTGTTCTATCTGCCCGATTTCAAGGTGCTGCACACCACCGAGGTTTCGGTGAAGACGATGCACAACATCCTCACGCTGCGCGGCGCGCAGGTGCGCGATGCGCTGCTCTGGTCGAAGATCATCGACAAGGCGCTGGTCAAATGGGGCGGCAGCGCCGAGGTGCAGATCGCGTCGCACAACTGGCCGACCTGGGGGCAGGCGCGGGTCGCGGGCTATCTGGAGAACCAGCGCGATGCCTATCGCTTTGTCCACGACCGCACTTTGGGCCGCGCCAACTCCGGC
Source organism: Blastomonas sp. AAP25 (assembly GCF_001295965.1). Taxonomy (NCBI): domain Bacteria; kingdom Pseudomonadati; phylum Pseudomonadota; class Alphaproteobacteria; order Sphingomonadales; family Blastomonadaceae; genus Blastomonas; species Blastomonas sp. AAP25. The sequence continues at coordinate 58,667 of NZ_LJHP01000013.1, read as the reverse complement.
ATGACGCTGCACGAACTTGCCGACGGCATCGCCGAGCCTTCGGCGCAGCAGCAGGCCTATGCCGCGCGCGGCTACTACGGCACGATCAACCACAACATGAAGGCGACCTATCAGCGTTATTATGGCTGGTGGGACGGAGTTCCGGCCAACTTCAATCCGCTTCCCCCGGTGACCGCGGGCAAGGGCTATGTCGAGCTGGCGGGCGGCGCCGATGCGCTGCTTGCGGCGGGCAAAAAGGCGCAAGGCGCGGGCAACCACCGCTGGGCCGCCGAATTGCTCAACCATCTGGTGTTTGCCGAGCCCGCGAACGCGGCAGCCAAGGCGGCGCTCGCCGACAGCTACGAGGCGCTGGGCTTTGCTGCCGAATCGGGGATCTGGCGCAATTACTATCTCGCAGGCGCGGCCACGCTGCGCGGCACCGAACTGCCGCGCAAGGGCGCGAGTACCCAGAGCCGCAGCTTCATCAGCGCTATCCCCACGGCAGAGTTCTTCGATGCGCTCGCCACCCGCTTTGCCGCCGAACGCTCGGGCAACATGCGCGCCAGAATCAACTTCATCCTGCCTGACACCAAGGAGACGCTGGGCATCATGGTCAACGGCGATGTCGAGATCCCGCGCTATGGCGCAACGCTCAGCGATGCCAATGCAACCGTGACGCTGAACCGCAAGGACTTTGACGCCATCGTGCTGGGGGAAACCGATTTCCCGAAGCTGATGCAGTCGGGCGCGATGAAGATCGACGGGGATTCGGGGCTGTTCCTGCGCTGGCTGATGCTTCACCCGCCATTCGACCCGGCGTTTGCCGTGGTGACGCCATAGCGCGATCTCTCTCCCCTTCCGCAGGCGGGATGGGAGAAATACCTTACCGCTCGAACCGGTCGATCACCCACGTCTCGGCGAGCGCGGCCTCGGTCCATTGCGCCATCCATTCATGGCCCAGAACCGCCTCGCTGTACGCGCGGGCAAAGCCCGGCAGCGTAAACCCATAAGTTTCGAACCGGCTGACCACCGGGGCGAACATGATGTCGGCGGCGCCAAAGCTGCCGAACAGGAACGGACCGCCGCGCCCGAAGCGCGCGCGCGCCTCGGCCCAGAGCGAGAGGATGCGCATCACGTCCTGGTGCGCCTCGGGGCTGACGGGGACGTCGGTGTGCCGCGCGCGCATGTTCATGCTGAATTCGCGGCGCAGCGCCATGTAGCCGCTGTGCATTTCCGCCGCCATCGAGCGCGCAAGCCCGCAGGCGACCGGGTCCTTGGGCCAGAAGCGGTCGCGGTGCGTCCTGTCGGCAAGCCAGTCGATGATGCCGAGCGAATCCCACACCACCGCTTCGCCATCCCACAGCACCGGAACTTTGCCGGCAGACGGCTGGAACTCCTCGCGCAGGCGGGTCTCGGCCCAGGCATCGTCATACAACGGCACGACGATCTCTTCGAACGGCAGGCCCGACTGCTTGCACGCCAGCCAGCCGCGCAGCGACCAGCTCGAGTAGTTCTTGTTGCCGATGTACAGTTTCATGCCAGCCCCTGCCCCTGCCGCGCTGTTCACTCGCTGATCGAATCCATCACGAACCCGCGCAGCTCGTCAATGCCCATGCGCTTTTCGGACGAGGTGATGATGACATCGGGGAAGGCGGCGGCGTGCTTGCGCGCTTCGGCGCGGGTGGCGTCGGCGACCTTTTCGAGCTCGCTTGCCTTGAGCTTGTCCGCCTTGGTCAGCACCAGCCTGTAGCTGACCGCAGCCTCGTCGAGCATCTTCATGACGTCGAGATCGACCTCCTTGACCCCGTGGCGGCTGTCGATCAGCACCAGGGTGCGCTTGAGCACCGCGCGGCCGCGAAGGTAATCGTTGATCAGGAAGCGCCATTTCTTGACGACATCCTTGGGCGCCTTGGCATAGCCATAGCCCGGCATGTCGACCACGCGAAAGCGCACCGGATCGCCGATATCGAAGAAGTTCAATTCCTGCGTGCGGCCCGGCGTCACCGAGGTGCGCGCGATCGCCCGCCTGCCCACCAGCGCGTTGAGCAGCGAGGATTTGCCGACGTTGGAGCGGCCCGCAAAGGCGATTTCGGGCACCGAGGGGGCGGGCAGGAATTCGAGCGCGGGCGCGGACTTGAGGAAGGTCACCGATCCCGAGAACAGCCGGTTGGCCTCCTGCAGCAGCGGATGGATGGTGGGCTGGGATTCGTCGGTCACGCGCCACCCTTCTCTTTGGGCATCTTGTCCTTCTCGGCCTTGGCGGCCTTGGCCGCCGCCTCTTGCGCGGCCAGCTCCTTCAACTGCGGATGACGGCTGTAGAGCCACTTCTGCTGCGCGATGGTGAGCACGTTGGACATCGCCCAATAGAGCTGCAGACCCGCGGCAAACGGCGCCATCACGAACATCAGCACCCAGGGCATGATCGAAAAGACCTGCTGCTGGACCGGGTCCATCGGCGCGGGATTGAGCTTGAACTGCAGCCACATGGTGACGCCCAGGATGATCGGCAGGATGCCGATGGCGATCATGCTCGGCGGATCGAAGGGGAGCAGTCCGAACAGGTTGACCGGAGTCAGCGGATCGGGCGCGGAGAGATCCTTGATCCACAAGACGAACGGCTGGTGACGCATCTCGATCGCCAGCAGCAGCACCTTGTACAGCGCGAAGAACACCGGGATCTGCAGGAACATCGGCAGGCATCCGGCGAGCGGATTGACCTTTTCCTTGCGGTACAGCTCCATCATCTCGGTCTGGAGCTTCTGTTTGTCGTCCTTGTAGCGTTCCTGCAGCGCCTTCATCTTGGGCTGCACCGCGCGCATCTGCGCCATCGAGGCGAACTGGCGCTGTGCGATCGGGAACATCAGGCCGCGGATGATGATGGTCAGCAGGATGATCGCCACGCCGAAATTGCCGACCTGCTCGAACAGCCAGTTGAGCAGCTTGAAGATCGGCTTTTCGAACCAGATGAACCAGCCCCAGTCGACCGCGCGGTCGAGCAGCTTGATGTCCTTGGCATCGACATAATCGTCGAGCAGCTCGGTTTCCTTGGCGCCGGCAAACAGCATCGCCTTGGTCTCGACCATCTTGCCGGGTGCCACGACCTTGCTGTCGAACAGCAGCTCGGACTGGTAGAGCTTGCCGCCCAGGCTGCGGAAATTGCCCGCCATCTGGCCGGTCGATCCGGGCGCGGGGATCAGCGCCGAGAGCCAGTAATGGTCGGTGAAGCCCAGCCAGTCGATGTTGCCGCCATATTCGACCAGCTTCTTGGGGTTCTCGTCGAGATCGTCATAATGCACGTCGAAATCGGCGACATCGTCGAACACGCCCAGCGGGCCGTTGCGAACGGTCCAGGTGCTGGGGTCGGCATTGGCGCTGGTGCGGTTGATCAGCCCCAAAGGCCGCACGATCGCAGGCGTGGCGCCCGAATTGATGAACCGCTGGGTGACGCTGATCAGATAATTGGCGTCGATCGCATAGACGATCTCGAACCTTTGCCCGGCCGGGTTGGCCCAGCGCAGCGTGACGGGAGTCGATGGGGTGAGCCTGCCGCCGCTGGGCGTCCACACCGTCTGGCTGGTCGGGGTGACCACGCCCTCGCCGATCCAGCCGAACTGCGCGAAATACTGGTCTGCGGTACCGGCAGGCGAGAACAGGTGGACAAGGTCGCTGTCCTTGTCGAGCTTCTCGCGATAATCCTTGAGCACGACATCATCGATGCGCGCGCCGGTGAGGTTGATTGACCCGCCCACGCGCGGCGCATCGATGGCGACGCGCGCGCTGTCGGCCAGCACGGCCTTGCGGGTGCGGATGATCTTGGAGGCGCTTGCGGTATCGGGAACGGTGCCCGAAACCGCGCCCGAAGAGGTGCCGGGGGTGGCGGGATCGAGGCCCGGGCGCGGCGCATTGGCCACATCCTCGACCGTTGCCGGGCGCGCTGGATAGAACACCTCCAGCGCATAGGGCCATCCGAACAGAATCAGGGCCATCAGGGTGATGGCCAGGATGACGTTACGCTGATTCTCCACGCTTCAAACCTCGTTCCGGTAATGCATTCGGGGGCGCCTCATCTGCGCGTCAGGGCACCGGATCATGGCCGTGCCCGCCCCATGGGTGACAGCGCAATAGCCGCTTCGTCGCCAACCAGCCACCCTTAATCGCACCATGGCGTTTGAGCGCCTGGATGGCATATTCCGAGCAACTGGGATCATAGCGGCACGACGGCGGAAGGATGCGCGACGGGCCAAGTTGCCAGCCTCGGGCGATCCAGATCAGCAGGGTGCGCATCGGTATTCCATGCCCCCAAGCTCAAGCCGAACCTGCCGCGCGCGGCCAGAGCTATCGGACCGGCATGCGATTCCAGGCGACCAACACGCGATCATCGGCTGCGCCATCATCGCCGCCGGGGCTTGCCACGCGGCGGACGGCGATCGGACGAGGCCTTGCCATCGCGCACCCGCTCGAGCGCGCGGACCAGATCGGCGTGCATGGCGGCAAAGTCGCGCGTCATCGCCTCGCCCCTGCCGATCAGCACATGATCGGCGCCGGGAAGGCCGTGATGGCCAAGCACCTGGTGCGCCAGCGCGCGAAAGCGCCGCTTGATCCTGTTGCGGACGACCGCGTTACCGATCTTCTTGGTGACGGTATAGCCGATGCGCTTTGCCGGGCTGTCGTCCTGGCGCGGCTTGACCAGCAGCACGAAAGCCGGGGTGCCGACGCGCAGGCCGCCATTGGCCGCGAGAAAGTCGGCGCGCTGGCGCAGCACAACGGGCGCGCCGGAGGTATCCGGAGCGCCCGTCGAATCGGTCGGACTGGAAGGTGTGTCAGCAGCCACGCCCGCATCCACGGACGCCGGTTGCTCCACAGCCCCGATCAGGCGCTCAGGCGCTTGCGACCACGCGCGCGGCGTGCACGCAGAACCGCGCGGCCACCCGGGGTTGCAGTGCGCGAACGGAAACCGTGACGACGCGCGCGCACAAGGTTGCTGGGCTGAAATGTGCGCTTCATGCGGCACTCCTGATAAAACGGTGTTGGTTGATGATTCGCCGCGTGCTGCAGCTTGCGCCGAGCCCGCGAAAGCAGGCCGCATACGGTCGGGGCCAACCAAAGTCAAGCAATCCGCACCCTGCCCCGCGCCATTTCTGGCAGAGCGGGACGAATGCTCAGCCCGCCGCTGCCTCGCATGCGGTCAGGATGCTCATCAGATTGCCGACCGGGCTGATATCGCGCAGCGACAGCGCGAACAGCCGCTGGATCGAGGCCTCGTCTGTGTGGCCCTTCTCGATGTAGCGTTCCGGGGTCAGCCGCGCCGACAGCCGGTCCGCCAATGCGGTCATCCGCTTGCCGAACGGGCTTTCGCCCGAATCCTCGAGCTCGCTCTCCGCCACGCCCGCCATATAGCCGGTGAGCGCATAGCATTGCATGTCGCGGGTAAACGGGTCGGCAGGCAAGGTGATGGTGCGCTTCGAGCTGATCAGCGGGTAGCGCGCCGCACACAGCGGCAGGAGCTGCGGCGCATCGGTCGCCAGCGTCTCCAGATTGGGCGGGGTAAGCCCGACCAGTTCCTCGACCTTCTCCACGAAAGTCTCGGGCGTGTCGGCGGTCACCCTGCGCGCGGCATCGAACAGGAACCACGTCGCTTCGGCCACCGCTTCGGTCTGGCCGCGCCCGGCGAGCACTGCGGCATAGAAGCACATGATGCCCGCCGCCTGCGCATCGGCAGGCAGGGAAGGCGTCGCGGCGACCTGCGCCCGTGCCGGGGAGGCCGGCACCGCGCCAAGGGCCATCGCCGCGCCGATCAGCGCAGCGACAGCCCGTGACACGAACGGCTTCATGCAGCCAGCTTCCTCAGCACGTAATGCAGGATGCCGCCGTTCATGAAATACTCGATTTCATTGGCGGTATCGATGCGGCACAGCGCCTCGAAGCTGAAGGTCGAGCCATCGGCGCGGGTTACCTTGACGGTGACCTGCTGGCGCGGCTTGAGATCGGCAACACCTTCGATGGTGAAGCTGTCGTCGCCGGTCAGGCCCAGCGACAAGCGGGTATCGCCGTCCTGGAACTGCAGCGGAAGCACGCCCATGCCCACGAGGTTGGAGCGGTGGATGCGTTCGAAGCTCTCGACGATCACGGCTTTCACACCCAGCAAGTTGGTGCCCTTGGCCGCCCAGTCGCGCGACGATCCGGTGCCGTATTCCTTGCCCGCGATCACTACCAGAGGCGTACCATCGGCCTTGTGACGCATCGCTGCGTCATAGATCGGCATCACTTCCTGGCCATAGCGGCTCATGCCGCCCTCGATGCCCGGGACCATCTCGTTCTTGATGCGGATGTTGGCGAAGGTGCCGCGCATCATCACGTCATGATGGCCACGGCGCGCGCCATAGCTGTTGAAGTCGGACTTGGCGACCTGATGCTCCATCAGCCACTTGCCCGCAGGCGAATCCGCCTTGATCGAGCCTGCGGGCGAGATGTGGTCGGTGGTGATCGAATCGCCCAGGATCGCGAGCGGCTTGGCCTCGATGATGTCGCCCACCGGCGCGGGGGTCATGCTCATGCCCTCAAAGTACGGCGGGTTGGCAACATAGGTCGAGCCCGCGCGCCAATTGTAGGTGTCCGAACCTTCGACGTTGATCGCCTGCCAATGCTCGTCGCCGAGGTAGACGTTCGCATAGCGCGCCTGGAACATGGCGCGGTCCATGCACGCCGCCATGGTGTCGGCAACTTCCAGATTGGTGGGCCAGATGTCTTTGAGGAACACGTCATGGCCGTCGGTCGCCTGGCCGATCGGGGTGGTGGTGAAGTCCTCGATCACCGTGCCCTTGAGCGCGTAAGCCACGACCAGCGGCGGGCTGGCGAGGAAGTTGGCGCGCACGTCGGGCGACACGCGGCCTTCGAAGTTGCGGTTGCCCGAGATGACGGCGGCGGCGACCAGACCGTTCTCGTTGATCGCCTTGCTGATCGGCTCGGCCAGAGGGCCCGAGTTGCCGATACAGGTGGTGCAGCCATAGCCGACGAGGTTGAAGCCGACCGCATCGAGATGCGTCTGCAGCCCGGCCTTGTTGAAATAGTCGGTGACCACCTGCGATCCGGGCGCGAGCGAGGTCTTGACCCAGGGCTTGGGACGCAGGCCCAGCTCATTCGCCTTCTTGGCGACGAGGCCGGCGGCAACCATCACGCCGGGGTTCGAGGTGTTGGTGCACGAGGTGATCGCAGCGATCATGACATCGCCATCGCCGATATCGAAGTCCTTGCCGTCCACCGCGACGCGGGTGTTGGCGCGCTTGTAGGTTTCGGCCATGTCCTTGGCGAAAACGTCGTCGACTTCGGTGAGATCGACGCGATCCTGAGGACGCTTGGGACCGGCAAGCGAAGGCACGACGGTCGACATGTCGAGCTCGAGCGTGCTGGTGAACACCGGATCGACCGCATCGGGGTGGATCCAGAAGCCCTGCTCCTTGGCATAGGCTTCGACCAATGCCAGCGCGTCTTCGTCACGCCCGGTGAGGCGCATGTAATCGAGCGTCTTGTCGTCGATGCCGAAGAAACCGCAGGTCGCGCCATATTCGGGCGCCATGTTGGCGAGCGTCGCGCGGTCGGCGAGGCTCAGCGAAGCCAGGCCCGGGCCGAAATATTCGACAAAGCGGCCGACCACGCCATGCTTGCGCAGCATGTTGGTGCAGGTCAGCACCAGATCGGTGGCGGTCACGCCCTCGTTCAGCTGGCCGGTCAGCTTGAAGCCGACGACTTCGGGGATCAGCATCGAGACCGGCTGGCCCAGCATCGCGGCTTCCGCCTCGATCCCGCCGACGCCCCAGCCGAGCACGCCCAAGCCGTTGATCATCGTGGTGTGGCTGTCGGTGCCGACGCAGGTGTCGGGATAGGCGACGGTGGCGCCGCTTTCATCGGTGCTGGTCCATACGGCCTGCGCGATGTTCTCGAGGTTCACCTGGTGGCAGATGCCGGTGCCCGGAGGAACCGCCTTGAAGTTGTCGAGGCTCTTGGAGCCCCACTTCAGAAAGTCGTAGCGCTCGCCGTTGCGGTAATATTCGATCTCGACATTCTGCTCGAACGCCTTGGGGTGACCGAATTCGTCGACCATCACCGAGTGGTCGATGACCAGGTGAACAGGGACGAGCGGATTGATCTTGCTGGTGTCACCGCCCAATTTGGCGATGGCATCGCGCATCGCCGCGAGATCGACGACGCACGGCACGCCGGTGAAATCCTGCAGCAGCACACGCGCGGGGCGATACTGGATTTCCGCATCCGACGAGGGGTTCTTCTGCCAGTCGACGATCGCCTGCGCATCGGCCACCGACACGGTAAAGCCGCCGTCTTCAAAGCGCAGCATGTTCTCGAGCAGCACCTTCATGCTGAACGGCAGCCGCGAGATATCGCCGAGCTTCTCAGCCGCCTTGGCGAGCGAATAATACGCGATGGACTTGCCGCCCACCTCCATGGTCGCGCGGGTGCCGAGCGTGTCCTGTCCAACAGCGGTCATGTGAAGGTCCCTCCAAAAGTACCAGTTATATGTATGGCGCATTGAAAGCGCCGGGTGTGACGGTTCGCACCAGAGGCCGGAATGGGGACGCGCGCGACCATTTTTCTGCGCGAAACCGGCGGGCCGATGCTGAATCGGGTGTGTCGGGGGAGGCCTTAGCGCAAGGTTGTGCGGGGGGGAAGGGGTAGATGGGGTCGGCAGTGTGGGTTCGCGGTTCGCAAGCCTTGCGGCGGGCTGTCTTACGCTCCGGTTCCCCCCACCGTCAGCCCGCTGACCAGCAACGTCGGCTGGCCCACGCCCGCAGGCACGCCCTGGCCTGCCTTGCCGCACATGCCGACGCCTTCGTCGAGCGCGAAGTCGTTGCCGATGCCGGTGACCTTGGTGAGTACGGTGGGGCCGTCGCCGATCAAAGTGGCGCCCTTGATCGGGGCTCCGAGGCGGCCGTTTTCGACACGATAGGCTTCGGTGCACGAGAAGACGAACTTGCCCGAGACGATGTCGACCTGGCCGCCGCCGAAGCTCTTGGCGAAGATGCCGTTTTTCACGCGCGACAACAATTCCGCCGGGTCATCATTCCCTGCGCGCATGAAGGTGTTGGTCATGCGCGGCATCGGGGCGTGGGCGTAGGACTGGCGGCGGCCGTTGCCGGTGGGGGCGACGCCCATCAGCCGGGCGTTGAGCCGGTCCTGCATGTATCCGCGCAGGATGCCGTTTTCGATCAGCACATTTTCCTGTGTCGGCGTGCCTTCGTCATCGATGCTGAGCGATCCGCGCCGGTCCATGATCGAGCCATCGTCGACCACGGTGACGCCATCGGCGGCGACGCGCTGGCCGACCCGGCCCGAAAACGCGCTGGTGCCCTTGCGATTGAAATCGCCCTCGAGCCCATGCCCGATCGCTTCATGCAGGATGATCCCGGGCCAGCCGGGGCCGAGCAATACGGTCATCTCGCCCGCGGGCGCAGCGACGCTCTCCAGATTGGTCAGTGCCTGCGCCAATGCCTCATCGATCGCGCGGTTCCAGGTCGCCTCATTGAACAGGCCGTCGTACAGATAGCGCCCGCCCATGCCGAAGCTTCCGACCTCGCGCCGCTCGCCGCTTTGCGCAACGATCGAGACGTTGAGGCGCACCAGAGGGCGGACATCGGTGGCGACAAAGCCATCGGCGCGCACCACCTCGATCACCGACCAGCTGCCGATCAGGCTCGCGGTGACCTGCGCCACGCGTGGGTCACGCGCGCGCGCGGCGGCGTCGATCTTTTCGAGCAGCGCGATCTTGGTCTCGAACGGGATGCTCTCGAGCGGGTTGCCGTCGGTGTAGAGATGGCGGTTGTTCTGCCGCGGCGGGGGGGCCGCCTCGCCCTTTGCGGGATCGAGCAGTTTCAGCGTCTCGGCGGCGCGGCGGATGCCCGCTTCGCTGACGTCGTTGGCATGCGCAAAGCCGGTCATCTCGCCCGAGACCCCGCGCAGGCCGAAGCCCGAGTCGGTCGAATAATCGGCGGTTTTCAGCCGGCCGTCATCGAACACGAAACTCTCGCTCGCGGCGTACTGCAGGTAGAGCTCGCCATCATCGCAACGCGCGAGCGCATCGCGGGTAAGGCGCTGCGCAGCATCGGGATCGAGCGCGTCGGGGCGGTAGAGGAACGAGCGGGGGTCTGCGGTGGCGATCATGGTCATGCCACTGCATATGCGGCATGCGAGGGGATTATCCAAGGGCGTGCCGAGTTTTCACCTTCCCGTCATTCCCGCGAACGCGGGAATCCCGCTTTGCGACTACGCGGAAGACGGAAGTGTGACCCCCGCCTGCGCGGGGGTGACGAAATTGGGCAAGGCGTGGCGTGCGTCTAGCCGCCAAGTCGCTCCAAGGCCCGCTCGCGCCCGATCAAAGGCAGCAGTTCGCCCATGTCGGGCCCATGGTCCATTCCGGTGAGCGCGCGGCGCAGCGGCAGGAACAGCCCTTTGCCCTTGCGTCCGGTGCTGGCCTTGAGCAGCTCGGTCCAGTCCTTCCAAACCGTCGGACCGAAGTCGATCGGTTCGAGCGCAGCGCGCGCCTCGACCAGAAACTCCGCATCCTCGGCTTCCGGCGCGGGCGCGTTGATCGGCCCTTCGATGATCCGCCAGTAATCGGCGACCTCGCCCAGATGCGCGATATTGGGACGGATCGCGTGCCACGCCGCCTTGTCGATCTGCGGCGGAAGCTGATCGGCGATCGCAGCGAACTCGGCGGTGTGGATCAGTTGGCGGTTGATCCGCTCGAGATCCTCTTCGGCAAAACGCGCGGGCGCGCGGCCGAAGCGGGCGAAGTCGAAGCTCTCGAGCAGCGCTGCGCGATCATGCAGCGGCTCGACCGGATCAGACGTGCCCAGTCTTGCCAGCAGCGCGACGATCGCTTGCGGCAGGATGTGCTTGTCGCGCAGCTCGCCGACACCCAGCGAGCCCAGCCGCTTGGAGAGCTTGCCCTCCGAGCCGACCAGCAGCGCCTCGTGCGCGAACGCAGGCGGCGTGCTGCCCAATGCGGTGAACATCTGCAGCTGCACCGCGGTGTTAGAGACATGATCCTCGCCGCGCACGACATGGGTGATCTGCATGTCGACATCATCGATGGCAGACGGGAGCATGTACAGCCAGCTGCCATCGGCACGGCGGATGACGGGATCGGAGAGGCCGGCGGCGTCGAATTTCTGGGGCCCGCGGATCAGGTCGTCCCAGGCGATAGGTTCGTCATGGTCGAGCTTGAACCGCCAGTGCGGTTTCAGTCCCTGCCCCTCGAGCTCTGCGCGGTCTGCATCGGTGAGATTGAGCGCAGCGCGATCGTACACCGGCGGCAGGCCGCGCCCCAGAGCGATCTTGCGCTTGAGGTCGAGCTCCTGCGAGGTTTCGTAACACGCATAGACCCGGCCCGCGTCGCGCAGCCGGTCAAAAGCCGCGTCGTACAAGGCGCTCCGCTCCGACTGGCGATATTCCGCATCGGGGGCGAGCCCCAGCCAGGCGAGGTCCGCGCGAATGCCCTCGACATACTCCTCGCGACTGCGCTCCTGGTCGGTGTCGTCGATGCGCAGGATGAAGCGCCCGCCCGTCTTCCTCGCCCACATCCAGTTGTGCAGCGCGGTGCGGATATTGCCGATGTGCAGGTGCCCGGTGGGCGACGGGGCGAAGCGGGTGGTGGTCATGGGTTACAATCTTGTTGGTGCACGCCGCGGGTCGCCCGGCGGGGCTCCTCGCGTTGGGTGGGTTCAGGCAGCTGTCTGCAATGGCTCTACAGTCGGCTGGCTGTGCTCGAGTGCCATGGCAAGATCATAATTCGCCTGCAAGCCGATCCAGAATCGCGCGGTGCTCACACCTGCGCGTTCCAGCCGGATGGCAAGATCAGGGCTGATCGCGGCTCGGCCATTGATCACGCGCGACAATGCCACTCGCGACATACCCAGCTTGCGCGCTGTTTCGGTGACACCAAGGCCGAGCGGGACGATAACGTCATCGCGCAGCATGGTTCCTGGGTGGGGGGGAGTTTTCATCATCTCAACTTGCCTCAATGATAGTCCTGATAATCCACTAGTTCCACATCAGGCCCGACAAACCGAAATGTGACCCGCCAGTTGCCGTTCACCCATATCGACCAATGACCTGTCATATCGCCCTTTAGCGGATGCAGCCGGTATGACGGGAGCGGGAGCTCGCGGGGCGACTGGGCTACATCCAATGCTGCCAGAATGCTGAGCAACTTCGCCTTGTGACCAGCCTGAATGCCTTTGGTCGAACCAGTTTCGTAAAGCAGCCGCAGGCCCTTGTGACGAAAGCCGATGATCATGGCACCGATATATCGCGTAACGATACACGATGCAAGCGATCACACTGTCCGGAACCTGTTGGTGATCGGGTAGCGCCGGTCGCGGCCGAAGTTGCGGATGCCCAGTTTCACCCCAGGCGGGGCCTGGCGGCGCTTATATTCGGCGATGTAGAGCAGGCGCTCAATCCGCGCGACGGTATCGTGCTCGAAGCCGCGTGCGACGATCTCGGCGACGCTGAGATCCTCCTCGATCAGGCCGTGCAGGATCGGGTCGAGAATTTCGTAGGGCGGCAGGCTGTCGTCGTCGCGCTGGTCGGGGCGCAGTTCGGCGCTGGGCGGCTTGGTGGTCACGCGCTCGGGCATCACCGGGCCGTCCGGGCCCAGCGCCAGCGGCGGCCTGTGCGCGTTGCGCCAGCGCGACAGTTCGAACACGGTGAGCTTGTAGGCGTCTTTCAGCACATTGTAGCCGCCCGCCATGTCGCCATAGATGGTGGCATAGCCGACGCTCATCTCGCTCTTGTTGCCGGTGGTGAGCAGCATGTGCCCGAACTTGTTGGAGAGGCTCATCAGTGTCACCGCGCGGATGCGTGACTGGATGTTCTCTTCGGTGATGTCGACATCGCGGTCGGAAAAGCTGCCTTCGAGCATACTGTCGAACGCTGCGACCGCAGGCTGGATCGGGATACTGTCGAGACGGCATCCGAGCATCTTGGCGCAGCCTGCGGCATCATCCAGGCTCTCCTGGCTGGTGAAACGGCTGGGCAGCATCACGCACCACACCCGCTCGGGGCCCAGGGCATCGACCGCGACGGCGGCGGACAGCGCGCTGTCGATCCCGCCCGAAAGCCCCAGCACCACGCCGGGAAAGCCATTGGCGTTCACATAATCGCGCAGCCCGACGATCATGGCATGATAGGCATCCTGCGGGAACGGATCGAGCGCATGGATCTCGCCGGGAGCACACTGCCAGCCGCCTGCCCCGCGCGTCCATTCGGTGCGCACGCTCGCCGCCTCCCAGTCGGGCAGCTGATGGACAAGCGATCCATCGGCGTTGACCACGAACGAGGCGCCGTCGAACACCAATTCGTCCTGCCCGCCGATGCGGTTCAAGAACACCAAAGGCAGCCCGGTCTCGGCAACGCGCGCGCGCACCACATTATGCAGCCGGCGCTCATCCTTTTCGATCTCGTAAGGGCTGCCATGCGGCGCGATGAGGATCTGCGCCCCCATCGCCTTGAGATGCCCGCAGACCTTGGGGAACCAGATGTCCTCGCACAAAGGCAGGCCCAGCATCACGCCGCGGAACGGCACCGGAGGCTGCAGCGGAGCAGACGCGAACAGCCGCTTCTCATCGAAGGTGCCGTAATTGGGCAGCTCGTGCTTCAGGCGCACCGCGGTGATCGCGCCGCCATCGAGCAGTGCGAGGCCATTGAAAAGCTGGCCTTCACGCGCGAACACCGACCCCACCAGCATGGCCGGGCCGCCATCGGCGGTGGCTGCGGCCATCTCGTCGAGCTTGGCGGCAGCGCGCGCGATCAAAGCGGGCTTGAGCACCAGATCCTCGGGCGGATAGCCGATCAGCTGCAGTTCGGGGAACACGACAAGATCGCTTCCCGTCGCCTTGTCCCGCGCCGCCAGCATGGCATCGGCATTTCCGGGGATATCGCCCATCGCCTGCGCGCACTGGACAAGGGTGATCATAAGCCGGTCGGTCATCCCTGCCAGATAGGCGGCAGGCGCAAGCGCGGCAACCGAATTTGGCGGACCGCCCTGATGGTCGGCGGCGCGGGCTTGCGTGTCACACACATTTCACGAAACTTACATCTTCCGCTTGCCGGGTCACTTGGCTAACAGGGCCAAATTCGATCCGCGCAACGGGGAAGCACGATCACATGAAAATCCTGTCTGGCAACAGCAACCTGCCGCTGGCGCGTTCGATCGCGGCCTATCTGGAAATGCCGCTGACCGATGCCAGCGTGCGCCGCTTTGCCGATGAGGAAATCTTCGTCGAGATCCACGAGAATGTCCGCGGCGAGGATGTCTTCGTGATCCAGTCGACCGGCTACCCCGCCAACGACAATCTGATGGAACTGCTAATCTGCATCGATGCATTGAAGCGCGCATCGGCCCGCCGCATCACCGCAGTGATCCCCTATTTCGGCTATGCCCGGCAGGACCGCAAGCCCGGCCCCCGCACCCCGATCTCGGCCAAGCTGGTCGCCAACCTGATCACGGTTGCGGGCGCGGACCGCGTTCTTTCGGTCGATCTGCACGCAGGACAGATCCAGGGCTTTTTCGATATCCCCACCGACAACCTCTATGCCGCACCGGTGATGGCGGCGGACATCCAGGCGCGCTTCGGCGAACACCAGCTGATGGTGGTGTCGCCTGACGTGGGCGGCGTGGTGCGCGCGCGTGCGCTCGCCAAACGGCTCGACAACGCGCCGCTGGCGATCGTCGACAAGCGCCGCGAACGCCCGGGTGAATCCGAAGTCATGAACATCATCGGCAACGTCGAAGGCCGCTTCTGCATCCTGATCGACGACATCGTCGATTCGGGTGGCACCCTGTGCAACGCGGCGCAGGCGCTGAAGAACGCAGGCGCGGTCGACGTGGTCAGCTATGTCACCCATGGCGTGCTTTCGGGCGGCGCGGTCGCGCGCGTCAACAACAGCGCGCTCAAGGAACTGGTGATCACCGATTCGATCCAGGCCACCGACGCAGTGACCGGATCGGACCGCATCCGCAGCCTGCCCATGGCGGCACTGATCGGCGAAGCCATCCGCCGCATTGCAGACGAAAGCTCGGTCTCAAGCCTGTTCGATTGATCCGGCGACATGGCGTCGATCCGCATGGCTGCCCTGCTGCTGGCAGCGATCGGGCTGGCGGGATGCGCGCGCGATAACAGCGACGCGCTGGCGGTGTACCGGCCAGCACCCGGTATCACCGAGATCGTGTCCGGGCCGATAGAGGCAGCGCCGGGCCATCATCTCGTGATAGGCGACCTCAATATCCCGCCGGGCGCGCCGATCCCGCGCCATTTCCATCATGGCGAGGAGTTTCTCTACGTCATCGGCGGTAGCACGGTCATCGCCCGTCAGGGTCAGGAGGCCATGACGCTGCTGCCCGGCCAGGGCATCCGCATCGCGCCCGGCACGGTGCACTGGGGCCGCGCCGGACCCGAAGGATTGCGCGCCGTCTCGAGCTGGGTCGTGCCCGATGGCCAGCCGCTGCGCGTGCCCGTACCGGCACCTGAAGGCAGCGCACATTGACCGCATTTCTTGATCGCTACCTCGCCCGGCTCGGGCTGTCACAGCTTCCTTCGGTCGATCTTGCCGGGCTGGATTGTCTGCTCTGGGCACAAAGGCTGGCCATTCCCTATGATGCGCTCGACGCACGCCTGGGCCGCGGTGTGGACCTTGATCCTGCTGTCGTCGCGGCCAAGCTGCTGTCGGGCACACGCGGGGGCTATTGCTTCGAGCTCAACCAGCTGTTTGCGCGCGGGCTCGAGGCGCTGGGCTTTGCCGTGGACCCGATGCTGGCGCGGGTATGGTTCCGTCAGGAGCCGGACGAAGACGTCCCGCCGCGCACGCACATCGTGCTGGCCGTCGCGCTGGAGGGCGAGCGCTGGCTTGCCGATGCAGGCTTTGGCGGCGGGCATGTCCCGGCGATGCCGATCCGGGACGGAGCCGAGGCCGCAGGCAATGACGGTGCCATCCATCGGCTGAGGCGCGATGCGGAATTCGGCTGGATGCTCGACCGGCATTTCGCCGGGCAGTGCCGCAACCAGTACAGCTTTACCGAAGACACTGCGCTCGCCGCCGACATCGCGATGTCCAATCACTGGACCGCGACATCGCCCTGTTCGCGCTTTATCCGCAACGTGCTGGTCAGCCAGGTGACGCAGGACGGATTGAAAGCGATCACCAACGACCAGTTCAGCGTGCAACGGGGCGACACCACCGACCGGATGCAGATTACCGGGCCCGAGGCGATGCGCAGGCTGCTCGCCGACGAATTCGGTATCATCATGTCAACACATGACGTCGAGGCACTCGCCGCATTTTGACCCGGATCAGTCTGGCCAACCGCGGCCCGAAGCGATAGCAGCATTCCCATGATCCACAGCAAAGACATAGCGCTCGCCGAAAGGCTGGCCGAAGCCGCAGGCGAAGCCATCCGCCCGTTCTACCGGTCCACCTTCACCACCGACCGCAAGGCCGATGCCTCGCCCGTCACCGAGGCGGACCGGGCCGCCGAGGCCGCGATGCGCGCGATCCTGGATGCCGAGGCGCCGCGCGATGGCGTGATCGGCGAGGAGTATGGCGAAAAGCCCGGCTCGACGGGCCGGGTGTGGGTGCTCGATCCGATCGATGGCACCACCAGCTTCATCGCCGGGCGGCCGATCTTCGGCACGCTGATCGCGCTGATCGCCGAGGAGTGGCCGGTGCTGGGCGTGATCGATCAACCGATCGGGCGCGAGCGCTGGGTCGGCGCGACCGGGCGCGGCACCACCTTCAACGGCAAGCCGGTCAGGGCGCGATTGTGCCCCGAGATCGAGGACGCGGTGCTCGCCACCACCAGCCCGCACCTGTTCAGCGACCATGACGCGATGCACTTCATGGCGCTCGCCAAGCAGTGCGACACCAGGCGGCTGATCTGGGGCGGCGATTGCTACAATTACGCGCTGGTCGCGCAAGGCAGTGTCGATCTGGTGTGCGAAAGCGGGCTCAAGCTGCACGATTTTGCCGCGCTGGTGCCGGTGGTCGAAGGCGCGGGCGGGCATATGTGCGACTGGAACGGCGATCCGCTGCACAAGAACAGCGACGGCCGCGTGATCGCGATGGGCGATCCCGCGCGGCTGGAAGACGTGCTTGCCGCGCTGGGACAGCACGATCATTGAAACATCATCCCCTGCCCCGCCATGTCCAGTGAGCAGGGCAGGGGAATGACGGCGCTCCACCCGGCAAAGGGCGGAGCGCCGACCCTTATTGACCGGCGTTAGCGACCCGCTGTCCACCTGCCATCCGGGTATTGTCTTCGATCAGCTTGAGCGCTTCGGCCTTGGCCTTGCCTTCCGTCAACTTGCCCTCGACGATCTCGTCCGCCATCGTCAGCAGCCGCGCGCTGATCACGGTTCCGGCCTGCGCCTCTTCCTGGATGGCAATGCCGCCCTTGGTGGTCGCCACCTTGTCCCAGGCCGAACGCACCGCAGCCCAATAGCCCTTGGTCGCAGCCCAGTAATCGTCCGCCGCCTTGACGTTATAGCCGTCGAACCTGGTGTAGGTGTTCAGCACATACTCCTGCACGACGGGTTTGAGCGACCCCTCGTCGAGCCCCATCTTGATGTTGTCCTGCCAGTGAACCCAGCCATCGGGCGTGGTCTGGTGGCGGTTGATCGCGTAATAGCGGTCATACACCGGGTTACGCACCGCATCGCGGCGGGCGAGCGGGCGCCAGGTCCAGTTGGACCGCCAGCGGCGCAGGCCACCCTGCTCCTCGAACTGGCCCCAGCCGGCATAACGCGGGCTGTCGTCAACCTGCCAGACGGTCTGTGACCAGCGGCCGCGGCGCATCTTTTCGGGCACGTCCTCCCAGGTCCAGGCATTGCGGTCCGAATAGACCAGCACCTTGGCTGGCTCATATTCCCAGTCCTGTCGCCAGTGCTTGGTGATATGCGGCTTGCCCTCGTGCTCGGAGACCAGAATGTGCTGCAGCACGATGCGGCGGCCGGTGTCCTCGATCACCCGCACCACCTCGTGCCCGCCAGAGATCTTGCGGTCGAGCGGGGCATAGCCCTGTTGCCAGGGGGTGGCCTCCTGCATGTCGAAGCGCACCTTGAAGTTGCCCGCCATGGCAAGGATTTCGGCGCGGTCGGCCTCGAACACCGCAGCCTCTTCCTGCGCTGGGCGCTCGGCGATCGGCGGGTGCGCCAAAGAAGGTGTGGAGGCCAGCGCCAGCAGGCTGGCGGCGGCAAGAGAAACGATCGAAGTCTTCATCATCTGTACCCCTATTTCCGTATTGCTAACAATTTTGCGAATCAAAAGCGATAAGTCAACGAGACACTGCCGTTGCGCCCCGGCTGGGTGAACGCGTCGGCGATCGTCGTGGTGCTGGCGAGGCCGCGGACATCCGACCACCAGGCGTATTTGGCGTTGGTGAGGTTGAACACCCCGCCGCGCAGCGTCACCGGCCCCAGATTCACGAAAGCGGTGGCATCGAGAATGGTGAACGCGCCGGGGCGGAAGCACGACGGCGTGCACACCCCAGTGCTGCGCTCGTCGGACTTGCGCGCGCTGTGGGTGGCGATCAGTTGCCCGCCAAACCGTCCCGCCTTGTCGCGCCAGCCGATCCCCGCTACCAGCTTGAGCGGGTCGACCGTGGCCAGCGGCACCCGCGTGCCCGCCGCGGGATCGATAACATCGCCCCTGGCATAGGAAAAGGCCAGCTGGCCGGTGATGCCGTTGCGACCGCGCAGGTCCATCCGGGCTTCTGCCCCCTCCACCTTGACCCGGTCGAGGTTGATGAACTGGAAGATCGCGGGATTGGCGGGCGTGAAGCCGCCACCGACCACCTCCTGGCTGATGAAATCCTTGTACCGCGCCGAGAACGCCGTCGCGCTGAGGCTCACCGCCTCGCTGACGAAACGGATGCCACCCTCGATGCTCTCGCTGCGCTCCGGCCCCAGATCGGCGTTGGGCCGCGAGGTATAGCCCTGCCCCAGATTCTCGAAGAACTGGTTGACCTGGCTGGGCTCGGGCGCGCGGAACCCCTGCGCGTAGTTGGCGAACAGCCGCACCTCCTCGGTGAGCTTGAGCACCGCGCCCATCTTGGGGCTGACCCGCTCGCCCGACTGGCCGGTGGTGACGAAGGTCGGCGGCAGCAAGGGATCGGCCTGCGGGGTGAGCTTGTAGTGATCGAACCGCAGCGCCGGGAACAGGGTGAGCGGCCCGACGCTGATCTCGTCGCCGAGGAACAGCCCGGTCAGCACATAATCGGTGACCGGAAACGCGCTCGATGGAAATACCTCGCCCGCAGGCGGCACGGTGCCGCCGCGCACGCCCTGCTGCCGGGTCCAGCTGGCATCGGCGCCAAAGACCAGCTTGTGCTGCAGCGGCCCGGTGGCGAACGCAGCGCGCCCTTCGGCGGCGAGCCCGTAGACGCGGTTGTCGAAGGTGTTGAGCCGGGTGCGGTCGGCCAGCGGGGTGCGGTCTTCCTGGGAGAACTGCCGGTCCTTGGCCGACTGCCAATAGGCACTGACCCGCGCCATCTCGAGCGTGCCCTCGCCCTCCCAGATCCAGTCGCCCGCCACGCGCCAGCGCTTGCCGGTGTCGCGCGCAACCAGATTGTCGATGGTCGCCGAGCGGCCCGAGAGCAGATCGGTGACCAGCGCATTGTCGAGATACTCGCCCGTCAGCCGGACCTTGTGCCCGCCTGCCGGGTCCCAGACGATGCGCGCGGTGGCGGCGTTGCTGTGGCCGTCCTGCGGATTGGGGGTGGTGCGGTTCGCACCCAGCACATCGTTGGTGCCGCGGTTGTCGAGTTCGTTGAAATCGCGGCGGCTGTAGGAGACCAACGCCGAGATATCGCCGCTGCGGCCCGCGAGAATCGCGGTGTGCGCGAACTCGTCGTCCGCGCTGGCATATTGGCTGCGCACCAGTCCGGCGACCGCCTTGCCCTTGAGGATATCCTCGGGATCGCTGAGCGTGAAGCTGACCGCGCCAGCCAGCCCATCGCTGCCATAGAGCGCAGAAGCCGGACCGCGCAGGATCTCGACTGATTTGACGAGACCGATATCGACCGAATCGCCCCGACCCACGCTTTGCGCGCCGAAGCTGAAGCCCATCGGCACGCGCACGCCATCGACCTGGATCAGCACGCGGTTGCCGCCGATGCCGCGGATGGTGAAATCCTCGTTGCCCGCTCGGCCCGTGCTGCCCAGCGCGGCACCGAAGCGCGCAGGCTGGCGGCGAACGCTGACCCCGGGCTCGAACCGCACCAGATCCTTGATGTCGGTGGCGAGTTCGTCGGCGATCTCCTCGTCGCTCTTCGACGAGACGGTAACGGGCGCGTCATCAATGGTGATCGGGGTGCGGGTTGCCGAGACGACGATGGTGCGACCATCGCTCCCGGCCTCGGCATCCGCGTTCTCGGTTTCGGCTGCGAGCGCAGAGCCCGGCTGCGCGGCAAAGGCGGCGCCGGGCGCGGCGCACAGGCCCCCCAGCGCGACGGAACAGAACCAGCGTGTCATGAAATCCCCCATCTAATGCTATTGCTAGCGATTCGCATTAGCCTATGGCGTCTTTCCCTGCAGCGGTCAATATGGATGGAGCGGAGGCTGCCGCAGGGCATGACAACAGACCGCGCCACTCGGCACAGCAAGCGAGGTTACATTGGTAAAGAGTGCCAGGCGGTTATCCGCTGGCGAAGGTGGGTGCGAGGCGGGCGGCGCTCAGAAGCGCTAGCCGGTCTTGCGGCGCTTATCGCCACCACCGTTTTCGTGCATGTCGACATCGGGATAATGGCACGGACCGTTGACGCTCTTGCCCACCACCAGGAACACGCAATCCACATCGCTCTCGTTGATCAGGCAATGGCCATTGCCATCGTTCTTGGGAAACGCAGCGACATCCCCCGCCACCAAGGGCGTGCGCCCGTCATCGTCCACCAGCACCGCAGTGCCCGACAGGATCACCAGCAGCTCGTCCTCCTGCTCGTGCCAGTGCCGCTGCGCCGACCAGGCGCCGGGCTTGAGCACGACATGGCTGGCGCCGAAATCGGTGAGCCCAGCAGCGGGAGACAGGCGGCGATACCAGCGCCCCTGCACGACATCAGCCAGGTGGTCAGGATATCCCGTGGCGTTGGTTTGCGGAACCGCTTGCAGGTCGACTTTGGGCATGCGGCGATGCTAATGCAGGCGCAGACAACAAGAAAGCCCCCATGACCGACACCGCCACTCTCGCCGCTTCCCCGCTCGAGCTTGCCAGCCGTCTGATCGCCTGCGAAAGCGTCACCCCCGCCACCGGCGTGGTGTTCGACTGCCTTGAAAAAATGCTCGCCCCCCTGGGGTTCGATGTCACCCGCTTCGTCTGCGGCGAGGCGCCCGACGGTCCGGTCGAGAATCTGCATGCGATCCGGCGGCCTGCGGGCGATGCGGGACGGCATTTCGCCTTTGCCGGGCATCTCGACGTGGTGCCGCCGGGCAAGGGCTGGGCCAGCGATCCGTTCGAGCCTGTGGTGCGTGGTGACCTGCTCCACGGACGCGGCGCGGTCGACATGAAGGGATCGATCGCAAGCTTCGTCGCGGCGGTTGCCGACATTCCGCGCGAGACCGGAACGATCAGCCTGATCATCACCGGCGACGAGGAGGGCCCTGCGGTTTATGGCACCCGCGCGCTGATCGACCTGATGCAGGCGCAGGACACGGTGCCCGATCTGTGTCTGGTGGGCGAGCCGACCTCGGTCTCGCGGCTGGGCGACATGGTGAAGATCGGGCGGCGCGGATCGGTGAACATGTGGATTCGCGTGGCCGGCCAGCAGGGCCATGTCGCCTATCCGCACCTCGCCGACAATCCGATCCCGAAGCTGGTGTCGATCCTTGCCGAGATCGAGCAGGTGATGCTCGACAATGGCACCGACTGGTTCCAGCCGAGCAACATCGAGATCACCGATCTGGCGGTGGGCAACCCCGCGCACAATGTCATCCCCGCCGGGGCAGAGGCGCGGATTTCGATCCGGTTCAACGACCTGCACAGCGGATCGTCACTGATCGAGCTGATCAGCGGCATCGCCGGGGCGATGGGGGGAAGTGTCGAGGCGAAGATTTCGGGCGAGGCGTTCCTCACCCCGCCGGGCGAGTTGTCCAGCATGATCGCCGACGCCATACGCGCCGAGACCGGGCTCGAGACCGAGCTGTCCACCACCGGCGGCACATCGGACGCGCGCTTCTTGTCGCGGATCTGCCCGGTGGTCGAGTTCGGGCTTTGCAACGCGACGATGCACAAGCTCGACGAGGCGGTGGCGATTGCCGACCTGGACACGCTCGCGCGGATCTACCGCCGCGTGGTGCTGGGGGCTTTGGTGGGGACGAGCTGATCTTTCTCATTCCTGCGACCGCGGGAATCCCGCTTTTCCGTCAGCCTTGCGCAGAAGCGAGCCCCCCGCGTTCGAGGGGGTGGCGGTATGGAACTGTGGTGAGAAGCTGCCAGGTCAGTGCGCGGCGTCGCCGCTCACCCATTCGACCCATTCGGGGAAGAACACCGGCGCGCGCAGCGACCAGCCGGGCGCGGTGGCGGCAGCCTCGCTGATCGACTGGAGCAGGATCTTGCGGCGGTCGGGCTGGATCTGCGGCAGCGCGGCCGCGGCGCAATAGGCCGATGGCAGCCAGGGGCGCACATCCGCGCCCAGCAGGCGTTCGTACAGGAAGCGGAACGACGAAAAGCTCTCGATCCGGCCCTGCGCCAGATCGAACGCCGCCAGCCGCACCAGCAGCGCCATGAAATGCTCGAACCCGTCCTCGTGCGGCGCATCGGGCACATTGCCGCGCAACAGCTTCAAATCCTGGTAGACGAGATAGTGCATGCGGATCGAGGCGGTTTCCTCGGCGTTGCGCGCCCAGCGCTTGAACGCATCCTCGCGCGCCAGCCCGATATCGAGCGCGCGCTTGATATAGCGCTGCGCCCCGGGCGAGAAACTTGCGAACTCGCGCAGTTCCGCCAGCGTCAACGCCGCCGATGAATTGCCCGATGCTGCGCCGGGATGGCTCGCCATGCCGCATTCTCCTTGCCTTTCCGCAAGCAGATGTGCCGCAGCGGAATGGCCAAGGTTGATCACAGCATGGTTAGGATAGGGTTAACCATGCTGTTTCAATCCTCCCCGAGCAGGCCGGGGGAGGATTTGTAGGTCACTCCGCCTGCCCCGAGAGCGCGTCGAGCATCGGACGGATCGGGCTGAGATCATAGCCTGCATTGGCGGCGACGCGGCTGAGCTCAGCCGGACTCCTGCCCTGCTTGGCCTGTGCCAGCGACCACAGAAGCGTCGAGCGGGTCCCCGAGCGGCAATAGGCCAGCACCTTGCCGCCGCTGCCCTCCGCCTTGCCCAGCGCCGCGATCATCGCATCGACCTGCGGGCCGGAGAACCCGGCATGGGTGACGGGGATGGCGACATAGTCGATCCCCGCCGCCTCGGCGGCCGCGGCGATGTCCGCGCCCTGCGGGGCCGACGGATCCTCGCCATCGGGGCGGTTGTTGATGATCATCGTCACGCCCTGCGCCTTGGCAGCGGCAACCTGATCGATCGAAATCTGCGGGGAAACCTCGATGGTTTCGGTCAGCGGAGTAAACATTTTCTGGTCTTTCATGGCGGAGGCGGCAGAGGCAGACGGGGCGGCGGAGAGCGAGGCGAGGATCGGCGGCATCTGGACTGGAGAGCGCTCGCCCTGGCTGCGGTCCTTGCAGCCTGGCAGTGCGGCGAGGCTGGCGGCCAGCATCAGCGACAGGGCAAGCGACCTTTTCATACCGTCTGTGCCTCTTCCTTCTCGCGCTCCAGCGCCTGGCGCTGCCACATCGCGGCGTAGAGCCCGCCCTTGCGGAGCAGTTCGCGGTGCGACCCCTGTTCGGCGACGCGACCCCTGTCCAGCACGATGATGGTATCTGCATGGGTGACGGTAGACAAGCGGTGCGCGATCACCAGCGTCGTTCGCCCCTGCGCCAGCGACCCCAGGGTGTCGAGAATCTCCGCCTCGGTGGCGCTGTCGAGCGCGGATGTCGCCTCGTCGAAGATGGTGAGCGGCGGGTTCTTGAGCAGCGTGCGCGCAATCGCGACGCGCTGCTTTTCGCCACCCGAAAGCTTGAGCCCGCGCTCGCCCACCTCGGTATCATAGCCCTTGGGGAGCGATTCGATGAAGGTGCCGATCGCCGCGCCATGCGCCGCGCGGACGATCTCGTCCTGGTTCGCGCCCTCGCGGCCATAGCCGATATTGTAGCCGATGGTGTCGTTGAACAGCACGGTATCCTGCGGCACGATCCCCAGCGCCGCGCGCAGCGATCCTTGCGTCACCCTCGCGATGTCCTGCCCACCGATCAGGATGCGCCCGCCTTGCGGATCATAGAAGCGGAACAGCAGCCGCGCGATGGTCGACTTGCCCGCGCCCGAGGGCCCGACGATCGCCAGCGTCTGCCCCGGCTCCACCTTGAAGCTGAGGCCGTGCAGGATCTGCCGGTCGGGATCATAGCCGAAATCGACATTCTGGAACTCGACCGAGGGCAGCGCGCTGTCCAGCGCCGGCGCGCCGGGGATGTCGACGATCTCGGCGGGCGTATCGATCAGGTCGAACATCGCGGCCATGTCGACCAGCCCCTGGCGGATCGTGCGATAGACCATGCCGAGCAGATCGAGCGGGCGGAACAGCTGCATCAGCAGCGTGTTGACCAGCACCAGATCGCCCACGGTGAACAGGCCCTGGCTCCACCCCCAGATTGTATAGGCCATCGCGCCCGCCATCATCAGGTTGGTGATCAGCGACTGGCCGACATTGAGCAGCGCCAGCGAGTTTTCGGACTTCACCGCAGCGTTGGCATAGGTGCGCGCAGCATCGCCATAGCGCTTGGCTTCGCGCGCCTCGGCGGTGAAATACTTGACCGTCTCGTAGTTGAGCAGCGAATCCACCGCGCGGCCCAATTGCTTGCCATCCAGCGTGTTCATCGTCTCGCGCAAGTGGTTGCGCCAGTCGGTGACGATGCGGGTGAAGCCGATGTACAGCGCGACCATGGCCACCGTCGCCAGCACCAGGCCGATGCCGAAGTTGATCCAGAAGATCACCAGCACCGCGATCAGCTCGAGCACGGTGGGCGCGATGTTGAACAGCAGGAAATACAGCATCACGTCGATGCTCTTGGTACCGCGCTCGATGACCTTGGTCACTTCGCCGGTGCGGCGGGCAAGGTGGAAGCGCAGCGACAGCGTATGCAGCTGGACGAAGACGTTCTCCGCAAGCGTCCGCGTCGCCTCCTGCCCGACGCGCTCGAACACCACGTTGCGCAGATTGTCGAACAGCACCGATCCCAGCCGCGCCGCGCCATAAGCGAGCACCGCGGTGATCGCCACCATCGCCATGGTGGTGCCGTCGATGGTCATGCTGTCGATCGCGGCCTTGTAGGCAAAGGGCATCGACAGCACAGCCGCCTTGCCGAGCAGCACCATCAGCATCGCGCCGCAGATGCGCAGCTTCAGGTCGGGCCGGCCATCGGGCCACAGATAGGGCAGGAAGCGCGCGAGCGTCTGCCGCATCGCGGGCTGTTTACCGCTCGGAGCGGGAGATGCTGTGTGGAAGGACTGCATGTCTGTGCCTCGATAGGGTCGAACCCCCAAGGTTCCAAGCCCTCAGTCAGAAAAAGCACCGATCTGGAGAGGTGAAACCACGTGTAACGGTGAAAAGCCGGGTTTCTTGGGCGAGACGCGGATTTTCATGTCACGTCCAATTGCAAAGTTACATTCAACTATATATCGTCTGTTTTTCACAAGTGCGGACATGATAAAGGTTCAGGGCGCTTCATCCGCAAGAAATGGCGACAGGCAACCCCGAAGGGACTGCATCACGTGAGCGCGCAACCTGACAGAATCGCTTTGCTAAGCGAACTGGCACTGGTGATGCAATCGCCCGAATTTGTGCGGTCTCCGGTCCTGCGCAGACTTCTCGAATATCTTGTCGATCAGACGCTCGCGGGCCATGGCGCGCGGCTGAAGGCTTACCAGATCGCGGTCGAAGGGCTGGGCCGCGATGACAGCTTCGATCCGCAAAGCGACAGCTACCCCCGCGTTCAGGTCGGGCGCCTGCGCAAGATGCTCGATCTGCATTATGCCGCGCTTACCCCCGACCAGGCGCATGGCCGCCAGCGCATCGCCATTCCCGTGGGCCATTACAATGTCGAGCTGCTGCCGCTGACCACGGTATCGCCCGAACCGGCAGGTGCAGGTCCGGCGGCGGCGGATCCCAAGACTCCGGCGACAGGCGCTGCGCAGGCGGCCGATCCGGCAGCGGCAGCGACCCATACCGTCCTGCCGACCCCGTCCTCGTCCGCATCCATGCTCCAGCCAGCCCCGCCACCGGTGCCGCAGGGAGTCGATCGCGGCTGGCTGATCTGGGCGTTGCCGGTGCTGATGCTGCTGGCACTGCTCTATGTGATCTGGCTGGTGGCGCGACCCGATGCGGCCGACCGCGATCTCGCACGGCGCGACCTGCGCCAGCAGGTCGCGCATGTCACGATCACCACCGATCCGGCTGCTGGCAATGACGATCTCGATACCGTCGCGCAGATCGCCGAGATGCAGCTGCAGCGCTTCGAAATGCTCGCTGTCAGCATGGGATCGCATTCCGACAGTCCCGCGATGCGCGACGCCGCGCGCGAATATCAGCTGCTGCTGCGCGGAGGCGGCCGCCAGCAGGGGGCCTCGCCCGAACTGCTGTTCCTCACGCTGCGGCATGGCGCCACCGGCACCACCTTGTGGTCCTACGAGCTGCCGCGCAACGGCAGCCGCCTGACCGCGCCGGATTTCGAGCAGGCGATCGGATCGGGCATTTCCGCCATCGCCCGGTCGGGCGGGCTGATCGCGCAGCACCAGCGCAAGCTGATCGGCCACGACACTAGCCCGGGCTATCCCTGCCTGATCCAGTATGATGCCTTCCGCCAGCAGCGCGATCCGGCGTTGCGCCCGGCGCTGAAAAAGTGCCTCGCCCGCTCGCTCGAGGCCTATCCCGACGAACCGCTGTTCCTGCAGGCGCAGTCCTATCTTGCGCTGTCCAGCCCGCAAGCCGGTCGGCTGACGCCGCTCGTCCCCTCCAAGCGCGGCAGGGACCTGGCCGAGGCCGCGCTGCAATTCGATGGCCGCTCGTCGCTGGCGCAGATCGCGGTGGCGCGCTCGGCGCTTGCGCGCGGCAATTGCCCCCGGGCGATCGCCTTTGCCCGCCGCGCGGTGGAGAGCAACCCGCTCGAGCCCGACACGCTGGGGCTGGCAGGCACCTTCCTGCTGTCGTGCGGGGACACGCAGGGCGCCGAGCCGGTGCTCGAGCGCGCGCTGACCATGAACAGCGAACCGGGCGGCTATCAGATCGCATCGCTGGTGATCACCCGCCAGCTCAACGGCAAGGCGGCATCGGCGCTGGATCTCGCGATGCGTGCGGATTCGCGCGACAAGGCCACCCAGCCCAACTTCCTGCTCGCCAAGGCGCTGTCGCTGGCGGCCAATGGCCGGACGCAGGAGGCGCGGCGCAGCTGGGGCGAGCTGGAAAAGCTGGTGGGGGTCAATCCCGGCACGCCCGCCCCGGACATCCTCGCGCGCTTTGCCATTTCGCCATTTTTCAGCCGGCGCATGGTCTCCGAAGCAGAACGCGTCGGCCTGATCGCACCTGCAGCCTGACCCGCGAAGCGCGAAGCGCGAGCAGCAATCCTGATTAATGGGAAATTTCCCCAACTGTCAGCATCCGTTCATCTCGCAAAAACCCTGCTTCACAGTCAAGGCACTGATTTAGCTTTGTTTTTCAAACTGGCACGCCCTGTGCAATGTGTCTGGCATCTCCGGCCAACCCGGTCGGAACCGACAGAAACACATGAAAGGACGTACCCATGACCATCTTCACCGCCGCCCAGAGCCAGCTGATCGCCGCCGCTCTCGCCATCGTCTGCTCCAGCGTCTTCATCGCTGCCAGCGTCATCCCCGGCGCGGTCGTCTGATCCGCGCACACCTCCACAACCCCATTATTTGAAAAGGACATTCTCATGAACATTCTCGCAACCGCTCTCGCCACGATCTGCTCTGCCGTTCTGATCGCCACCAGCGTCCTGCCCGGCATGATCGTCTGAACCACCCACACTTCCACTCACCAGATAAAAGGAAATCCCGTCATGAACCTCATCGCTACCCTGCTCGCTGCCGTCTCGTCCTTCGTGCTCATCGCAGCCAGCATCGGCCCCGGAACGATCGTCTGATCGCCCGCAGGATCAACCCCGCACAAATCGTCAAGGAATATCCCATGTTTATCGCCGGTCTTGAAAGCATCCAGGGTCAGCTGTTCACCACCGTTGTGGCGATCGTGACCTCGTCGATGTTCATTGCCGCCAGCCTGGCGCCCAGCGCGATCGTCTGAGCCGAAGCGCGCTCAGCCCGATACGACCAGCGCCGCGAGCGCGCGGCCAGAGGTCCAGGCACTCTCGATCCGGGGCCCGACCAGCCAGTCGCCGCACAGCCCCAGCGATCCATCCCACACCGCCGTCCTGCCTGCAGAGCCCGACATTGCATAGCGCCAACGGTGCGCCTGCACCGACAGGGTCGCAGGCAACACGCCACCGGCCATTGCTGCAAGCTCTGCCAGCAGCAGCGCGCTGACCGCCTCGGCTTCGTCTTCCAGATGCGCCGTCGACCAGTCAGGCGAACCCTGCACCACCCAGCTTTCCGGCCCGGTCCGTCCCGGCTTGGCGCTGTTGCGCGCCGCCCAGCCGATCGCACCGCGGGTGCGCAGACAATCGTCCGCGATGGCGACCGGCGCATCGAATGCGGCCATCACCGTCCAGCAGGGCTGCGAGTGCGTTGCCTGCGCGAGCTCCGCCCAATCGAGCTGATGCACCGCCACCAGATCCGCCACCTGCTCTGCAGGAACTGCGACAATCACCGCATCGGCGGCTTCTGTGCCCTCGGAATGCCTGAGGCTCCACCCTTTCACTTCGCGCGCAATGCTTTCGATCCGGCAGGTCCAGCGCACCTGATGGTCCGCAGCCAGCGCCTTGATGATCGCGTTCATCCCCGGCGTACCGACCCAGGCATCCGCGCCCGCAGCCGGCCAGCGCGCCGCAGACCCGCCTGCCTGCCAGCGGGCCACCTCGGCGGCAAAGTCCGGATCTCGCGCGGTGAAATATTGCGCGCCATGGTCGAAGAACGCCATACCCAGCGCCGTCTCGGTGCGGCGGGTCGACATCCGCCCGCCCGGTCCGCGCGCCTTGTCGAACAGTGCGACCTCGTGCCCGGCGTGCTTCAACGCGCCTGCCGCGGTCAGCCCGGCCAGCCCCGCTCCAATGATGGCGATCTTCATGTCGGTTATCTCCGCAGCAGGAACACGGCGTGTTCGGCGAGCAGATTGGCCATGCCGCGCGAGGTCTGCTGGTCGCCCGAGAGGAACCATTCGCCATCGCAGGTCCAACCGCGCTGCGCGATCAGCTCGCGGAAATCGTCGATGGTGACATGGTGGATGTTGGGGGTTTCATACCAGGCTTCGGGGATCAGCCGGGTGACCGGCATCCGTCCCTGGGTGAGCAGCGACATGCGGATGCGCCAGTGCGCGAAATTGGGGAAGCTGACGAACGCCTGCCGCCCGATGCGCAGCAGCTCTTCGAGCACCTTGTGCGGCGCGCGCGCGGTCTGCAGCGTCTGGCTGAGAATCGCATAATCGACGCTGTCGGACGGATAGTCGACCAGATCGGTATCGGCATCGCCCTGGATCACCGAAAGCCCGCGGGTCACCGCCGCGCTGACGTTCGCCGGGTTCAGCTCCAGCCCGCGCGCGCGCACCTGGCGGCTGTCGCGCAGCGCCGCCATCAGCGCGCCGTCGCCGCAGCCGATATCGAGCACCCGCGCGCCCGGAGTCACATTGTCGGCGATGATCCGCAAGTCCGGGCGCAGGCCGGTCACGTCGAAGCTCCGGCGCGCAAGAAGCCGTCGACGATCCGGTTCATCTCGGGGCATTCGAGCAGGAACGCATCATGGCCGAAGGGCGAGGACAGCTCGACAAAGCTCACCTCGGCGCCCGCAGCATTGAGCGCGTGAACGATGCGCCGCGATTCGGCGGTGGGATACAGCCAGTCTGTGTCGAAGCTGATCAGGCAGAAGCGCGTTTTCGTCCCCATGAACGCGCGCGCCAGCACGCCGTCATACGGCAGCGCGAGATCATAATAGTCCATCGCGCGGGTGATGTAGAGATAGCTGTTGGCATCGAACCGGTCGACGAAGCTGATCCCCTGGTGGCGCAGATAGCTCTGTATCTGGAAATCGGCATCGAAGCCGAAGCTGCTGCCCCCCGTCTGATTGGCGCAATCCTGGCCGGTCTTGTCCTGCAGCCTGCGCCCGAACTTCTCGGTGAGACCCGCTTCGGACAGATAGGTGATGTGCGCCGCCATCCGCGCGACCGCGAGCCCCGATGCGGGCACATCGCCATCGGCATAATAGGCCCCCTTGCGCCAGCGCGGATCGGCCATGATCGCCTGGCGCCCGACCTCGTGGAACGCGATATTCTGCGCCGAATGCCGCGCGGTAGAGGCGATGACGAGCGCGGCGCGCACCCGGTCGGGGTACAGCACCGGCCAGCTGAGCGCCTGCATGCCCCCCATCGACCCGCCGATGACGGCCGCGAGCGTTTCGATGCCCAGATAATCGAGCAGCAGCGCCTGCGCGCGCACCATGTCCGCGATCGACAGCACCGGAAAATCCATGCCCCAGGGCTCGCCGGTCGCGGGGTTGACCGTCGCGGGGCCCGACGAGCCCATGCAGCTGCCGATGACATTGGCGCACACGATGAAATCGCGCGCGGGATCGACCGGCTTGCCTGGACCCACCAGCCGCTGCCACCAGCCGGGCTTGCCGGTGATCGGGTGGGTCGAGGCGACATATTGATCGCCGGTGAGCGCATGGCAGATCAGCACCGCGTTGCTCTTGTCCGCGTTCAGCGTGCCATAGCTTTCATAGGCGATCTCGACCGGCGCCAGCGCCGCGCCGCAATCGAGCGGCAGCGGACCGAGCAAAGTCACCCGCCGGTCCAGCCCGAAACGGGCGTCATCAAGGGGAGCAGAAGCGCTGGCCATGGCCCGTGCGATTGGCGGCAAGGTGAGCGGCTGTCAATGGGGGGGAGGATTGGAACGAAGCGGTGGCGCCAAACCACTCTCGTCACCCTGAACCTGTTTCAGGGCCCATTTCTCCTCACGCGGCTTCGGTCCATTCGGCACGATGGGTCCTGAAACAAGTTCAGGATGACAGAAGGAGGGGCGCGCGGCGCAGCCTCACCGCACCCTGTTCTGCGTCCCCATCCCCGCCGTGATGAACAGCGCGGTCGCGGTGCCGTCGACATCCGCGGTGTGCCAGACGCCGGGCGGGTTGATCGCATAATCGCCGGGGCCAAGCTCGAGCGTCGTCACCGTGCCATCGGGATGCTCCTGATGCAGCGTCATCCGCCCCGCGGTGCACAGCACCACCTCGTCGCCCGCCGGGTGCATCTCCCACATCGTCCAGGGTACATCGAAGGTGAACTGGGTGACCAGCCGCCCCTCGATGCCGTCGCTCGCGGTCCGTGCCTCGTAATCCTGGTACCATTCTGCCGCTCCATCCATCGGCGGCAGCGTAATGGCCTTTGCGCCAAGGCCCAGATGGACCGGATGGGTGGATATGGACCGCACCGTCATCGCATCCCCTCCTGCATCACCCTGCGAAGAAATTGAGCTCCAGCAACACGCCATTGGGATCGAGCGTGAAGATCTGGCTGAGGCCGATCGCATTGACCGTGTTGACCGAATACTCCGCGCCCCTCGCCTGCAGCCGCTGTTCCATCGCGTCGAACCCTTCGCAGCGAAAGGCGATGTGGTGGATCGACCCGGTGGGCCCCGGCGCGACATCGCGCGGAAAGGTGCGCGGGCAATCCACGCTGTTGATGTGCACCACCGCCTGGCCATTGCGGTCATACGCCCATTGCGCGTTGTCCGGCGTCAGCGGCGGCGGCGCGTCGCGGATTTCGAGGTCGAGCAGCTCGGCATAGAAACGGGCGGTGGCGGCCAGATCCTGCGCGATGATGTTGACATGATCGAGCCGCTCCACCGTCATCGCGCGTCTACTCCCACACCGCTTCGGGCGGCAGGCTCATCAGGATGGCGTCGATGTTGCCCCCGGTCTTGAGCCCGAACAATGTGCCGCGATCGTGGATCAGGTTGAATTCGGCATAGCGCCCGCGCCACACCAGTTGCTGGTGCTTGTCGGCGGGGGTGAAGTCCTGCGCCATCCGGCGGCGCACCAATGCCGGGAAGATGTCGAGGAACGCGCGGCCGACGTCCTGGGTGAAGGCGAAATTGGCATCGAACGTCGGCTGGTCGGTGCATTCGAGATGATCGTAGAAGATGCCGCCTACGCCGCGGTGCACGCCGCGATGGGGGATATAGAAATAGTCGTCGGCCCAGGCCTTGAACCTGGCATGATAGTCCGGATTGTGCGCATCGCACGCAGCCTGCATCCGGGCGTGAAAATCATCCGTATCTTCGGCGTAAGGCAGCGGCGGGTTGAGATCGGCTCCTCCGCCGAACCATGCCTTGGTGGTGACAAGGAAACGGGTGTTCATATGCACCGCGGGTACGTGCGGATTGGACATATGCGCGACCAGGCTAATTCCGGTTGCAAAGAATCGCGGGTCCTCGCCCGCGCCGTTGATCGATTTGGCGAACTCCTCGCTGAACCGGCCCTCGACGGTCGAGACGTTGACTCCCGCCTTTTCGAACACCTTGCCCTTGATCAGCCCGCGCACGCCGCCGCCGCCATGCGATCCATCGGCCTCGGTCCGGTCCCATGCGGAATAATCGAACTCGGCGTCCGAGCCCGCCTCGCGCTCAATGGCGGTGAATTCGGCACAGATTGCATCGCGCAGGCTTTCGAACCAGCCCCGCGCCGCCACTCTCTGTTCAGTCCAATCGGTCATCATGCTCCCCTGCGCTGGCGTACGCCTTCATGCATCGCCCAGCTGCCGTGTCTGCCGCAGCGCCTCGCCAAGCGCAATCCCGGTTGCAACCGATATGTTGAGCGATCTGAGGCCGGGCGCCATCGGGATGGTGGTGGCAAGCTCGCACGCATCGCGCACATGCGGCGGCACGCCGGCGCTTTCCGACCCCATCAGCAGGATGTCGTCGTCGCGGAATTCGGTGCGATAGATGCTGGCGGGCGCATGCGCGCTCATCAGCACCAGCCGTGCACCCAAGCACTTGCGGAACGCCTGAAACGCCTCCCAGTCGGCATGCCGGCGCATCTCGGCCAGCGGGCCGTAATCCATCGCCGCGCGCTTGAGCCTCTTGTCGTCGAACACGAAGCCGCACGGTTCGATGATCTCTACCGGAACCGCCATACAGGCGCCCAGCCGCAAAATGGCCCCCACATTTCCGGCGATGTCGGGTTGGTACAGAGCGATGCGCATGCCCCTGCTTTAGCGCTGTCGACGGCCAAGTCACGCAGCCGATGGGCCGGTCGCGCAATTTTGTGCGCGCCATCATCCGTCATTCATGAAAACTATGCTGCGCCGCGCCAATTTCGTTGTTGGCAAAATGACGTTTTTGCGTCTATCAGGCCCCCAATCATGCGGACGGGCGAAGGGCAACGCCGTGCCATGCCGCTTTCAGCATCGAAAAAATCAATCAACTTTTCAATAGCTTGAGGGTCAGGTTAGCGACATGGCAGAACAAGTAACCATGAATCAAGACGGTAGCGCGGCCATCGAATCCGATGGTGTCCGTCGCCGTGACTTCATCAACATTGCAGCGGTCAGCTTTGCAGGTGTTGGTGCAGCCACGGTTCTTATCCCGCTGATCACGCAGATGGCGCCCAGCAAGGACGTCCTCGCCCAGGCCTCGACCGAAGTCGATGTTTCGGCGGTGGAACCGGGCCAGGCGATCAAGACCGTGTGGCGCAAACAGCCGATGTTCATCCGCAACCTGACGCCGGCCGAAATCGACGCCGCCAACAAGGTGGACGTGAACTCGCTGCGCGATCCCCAGTCGCTCGCCGACCGTACGCTGGAAGGCAAGACCAACTGGCTGGTCACGCTGGGCGTGTGCACCCATCTGGGCTGCGTGCCGCTGGGCGCGGCGCAGGGCGAGGTGAAGGGCGAGTTCGGCGGCTATTTCTGCCCTTGCCATGGTTCGCATTACGATACCGCTGCACGGATCCGCAAAGGTCCGGCCCCGACCAACCTTGTCGTGCCGGAATATGAATTCCTGTCTGACACAGTCATCAAGATCGGTTGAGGAGCATAGAAGATGAGCTTTTCCTGGGCCAAGCATTACGAACCGAAGTCCGATCTGACCAAATGGCTGGATCAACGCCTGCCGCTGCCGCGGCTGGTCTATGGCGCGATCGGCGCCGGCTATCCGGTTCCGCGCAACCTGAACTATTTCTGGAACTTCGGCGTTCTCGCCGGGGTCGCCCTGGTCATGCAGATCGTGACCGGCATCATCATGGCGATGCACTATGCGCCCAACGCGCTGGTCGCCTTTGATTCCACCGAACACATCATGCGCAATGTCAACTGGGGCTGGATGCTGCGCTACGCGCACGCCAACGGCGCCAGCTTCTTCTTCATTGTCGTGTACATCCACATCTTCCGCGGGCTGTATTTCAGCTCGTACAAGGCCCCGCGCGAAATGATCTGGCTGCTCGGCCTGGTCATCTTCCTGCTGATGATGGCGACCGCCTTCATGGGCTATGTGCTTCCCTGGGGCCAGATGAGCTTTTGGGGTGCCAAGGTGATCACCGGCCTGTTCGGCGCGATCCCGCTGGTCGGCGAGCCGATCCAGACCTGGCTGCTGGGCGGATTTGCGCCCGACAACGCCGCGCTGAACCGCTTCTTCTCGCTGCACTATCTGCTGCCGTTCGTGATTGCCGGTGTCGTTATCCTGCACATCTGGGCGCTGCACATTCCGGGTTCGTCGAACCCCACCGGTGTGGAAGTGAAGTCGGAATCGGACACCGTGCCGTTCCACCCCTATTACACCGCCAAGGACGGCTTCGGCCTCGGCGTGTTCCTGATCCTGTTCTGCTCGGTGCTGTTCTTTGCGCCGAACTTCCTGGGCCATGCGGACAACTACATCCCCGCCAACCCGCTCTCGACGCCCGCCCACATCGTTCCCGAATGGTATTTCTGGCCGTTCTACGCGATCCTGCGCGCCTTCACCTTCGACTTCTTCATTGTGCCGGCCAAGCTGCTCGGCGTGCTGGCGATGTTCGCCTCGATCCTGCTGCTGTTCTTCCTGCCCTGGCTGGACCGTTCGCCGGTGCGTTCGGGCAACTATCGTCCGCTGTTCAAGATCTTCTTCGTGATCCTGGTGCTGGACGTGCTGCTGCTGGGTTATCTGGGTGGCGCGCCGGCTGAAGAGCCGTTCGTGATGCTCAGCCAGCTGGCTTCGGCTTATTACTTCGCGCACTTCCTGATCATCCTGCCGATCATCGCGAAGATCGAAAAGCCCAAGCCCCTGCCCTTCTCGATCACGGAAAGCGTGCTCGGCCGGGACAGCATCGGCACCGCTGGCGGCCCCGCGCTGCAGCCCGCCGAATAACGCCAGACGCTAAAAGGAAAGTCATTCGACATGATTCGCATTGGTGCATTTTTGGTGGGGCTGTTCTTCAGCGGCTGGCTGCTGGTCTCGTTCGGTGTGGGCGCGGTCGCCTATATCAGCGAGCCGCCGCAGGAAACCGCAGAGCATGCCTTCCACGAACACCCCAAGAAGCTGTCGCTGAGCAGCGACGGCCCGATGGGCAAGTTCGACCGCCAGCAGCTGCAGCGCGGTTTCCAGGTCTACAAGGAAGTCTGCTCAGCCTGCCATTCGATGCGGCTGGTTGCCTTCCGCAACCTGGGCGAGCTTGGCTATAACGAAGACGAAGTGAAGGCGATCGCCGCGAACTGGCCCGCCCAGACCCCGTCGATCGATCCGGCCACCGGTGAAGCAACGACGCGCAAGCCGCTTCCGGCCGACTTCATCCCCTCGCCGCACGCCAACGAAACCGCTGCCCGCGCAGCCAACAACAACGCCCTGCCGCCTGATCTTTCGCTGATCACCAAGGCGCGTCATGGCGGAGCAGCCTATATCTACTCGCTGCTCACCGGCTATCAGGAACCGCCGGCGGAACTCGCCAAGCGCTTCCCCGATGCCATGCCGGGACCGGGCCTGAACTATAACCCCTACTTCGCGAACCTGAACATCGCGATGGCTAACCCGCTGGGCAGCGACGGTATCGTCACCTATTCCGACGGCACCAACGCCACCCGCGAGCAGATGGCCAAGGACGTGGCAGCGTTCCTGGTGTGGACCGCAGAGCCCACGCTGGAAAAGCGCCACCAGACTGGCTGGGCCGTGCTGATCTTCCTGATCATCGCGACCGGCCTGGGCTATATGGCCTATCGCAACGTGTGGGCGGGCGTGAAGCACTAAGCTTCGCATCGCTCCACCGCAGACAACCGATCCGGCCCGGAAGTGCAGACTTCCGGGCCGGATTGCGTTTGGGGGATGCAAGCGGCGGCTGTGCGGTGCGCTGCGGGGCGTGATGCCTGGCAGGCGCGGACGAACAGGTGATGCTGTGCGCCGGGGCCTTGGCCTCTCTCCTCGGCGCGGCGGGTGAGGGAGCCGGACACCTCAAGAGGCCAGGAACGAAGCAGCCACATCAAGCCAGCCGCGAACAGCGCATCAGGTGGCGGATGATGTGGGACTGCGCTCGGTGGCGCAGGGACCAGGGGCCCCTCTCAGCTTTCGTGCAGCGCCTGCCGCAAGCGCTTGCGGATCAGCCAGTCTTCCAGGATCCGCCCGGCGACGAACAACACGGCAAAGATCGCGGCGAAGACATAGGCTGCGGTCGGCGAATGCTTCTTGTCCTTGGCCTTGTCCTTCGCTTTGTCCTTTTCGTCCTTTTTCGGCTTTTCGGGGGCCGGTGCGCCAAGGAACTGATCGATCGGGTTCAGCGTCTGGACCTTCTTGTCCTTCGCCTCCTGCTTGGCCTCTTCGGCTTTCAGTTCGGCTTCGGTCGGGGGGCCTTCCAGCACGCCGATGCCTACGATCATCTGACCGAAGGCGATGAACAGCAGGGGCGCGAGCAAGCAGAACAGCAGCGCGCGGCTGTACAGCCGATAGCGCAGCACCGCGCCGTCCGCGCCCTGTTCGATCTGCAGCGCTCCTGCATCGAAGATCGACATCCTGTCCTGCGCGGCCTGGTCCTTCTTGGTGAACACCAGGGTCTCGCCGCTGCGCTCGCAGCTGGTGCCAGGCTGCTGCAACAGCGGATCAAGCCTCGCAAACGCCTCGTCCCCCGACTGGCCCGGCGGCAGGGGAACGCTGCCCCGGATGTTCCAGAGCCAGTCGATGAAGCGCAGGTTCATCTGAAATCCCTGCAACAAGGGTGTCTGAGGATGAGGGCTATGGTCGCCGAGCGACTGGGCCTGGTCGATCATTCCGCCGCAATCGCATTGCTGTCGGCAAAGGGCGCGTCCGGCGTGGCCTCGCGCTTGCCGAAGCGCTGCTTGGTCGTCTTCCAGCCTTCGGTGAAGGGGAACAGCATCTGTTCGCGGATCGACATGCGGCGGCCGCCTTCCATGCCCAGCAGTTCGGCCTCGCCGTCGACACAGGTGCCGAAAATCCGGTCGATGAAGATGAAGTTGCTGGCATAGTTGCTGCGCGTCGCCTCGAAATCCTGCGAGTGGTGCAGGCTGTGATGCTCGGTGGTGTTGAACAGGAAGCGCCACCAGGCCGGCGTGTTGAACCGCACGTTGATGTGCTGATACACCCCGATCGACATGCCGATCGCGCCCGCGAGCAAGGCTGCCCGCGGCAGGAAGTCGAACAGCCCGCCAATGCCCAGGCCGATCAGGAACAGCTCCACCGGGTTGCCCACCGCGCCCTTGTTGATGTTGAGCTGGGTGATGTAGTGGTGCACCGAGTGGGTCAGCCACAGCGGGTACCAGTTGTGCATGCCGCGGTGCATCCAGTACTGGCCGAAATCGAACATGAACAGGATCAGGAACGCCTGGACCAGCAGCGGCAGGCCGGTGAACCAGCTGAATTTGCCCCAGTCATAGGTGCTCAGCAGCGATTCGATCAGCACATCGCTGCCGATGTAATTGTCGACCATGTTGAGGATGGTATAGCCCAGACCGACATAGAACAGGTCGGTGACCAGCTCCTTCCAGGTCAGCTGCCAGCTTTCGAAGCGCGGGTTGACCCATTCGAGCACCAGCAGCAGCACGCGGAAAGCGATGCCGATGCCGATCGCGGTCGAGGCCTTGGCGATCGAGTTGGGGGCGTAGTACCAGAACAGCACCATCGCGAAGAGAACCGCAGGCTGGAAATAGGTGAAGACGAACTGCTTGACCGGCCCGCCCTGCACCCGCGGGATGTTTACCCAGCCGATGGTAACCGGCGATTGCCCGCCGATGATGCGATTGCCTACGCGAACTCCGTCCATATGCCTGTACTCGCAGTTGCTGACCCGATGACCTTGGATAAGCCGCAGAAAACCGGGGCATCAGGATGATGAAATTCAACTTACCGTCGTGAAAACCGCCCCATCACGCCAGATGGCAATGCGGTATAGATCCCATAGATCTGGTCTATGTCGTCACTCCGCACGGGCACCCACCGGCATGATGATGAAGTGGTCGTGCACCTGGCCCTGGTCGGGCACGTCGAGCCTGGCGGTGAGCCCCTGGCGCAGCTCGGCGATCGCGGCTGCGGGCAGTTCCAGCGCATGTTCGTCGGGATGGCTTGCCGCCTCGTGGGCATAATCTCGCCCCGGCGTCCGGGTCATCTCGATATGCGCGCCCAGCACCGCGCGGATCGGGTGCCGTTTGGCAAAGGCCGCCAGCCGGTCGATGCTCTTGCGGTTGTCGTCGAGGAAGTTGACCGGGATGTAGAGCCGTCCGGGATAGAGCGTGTCGCCCGAGATCAGGAGTTTGAGCTGCGGATCATAGACCATGATCGCGGCGGCCTGATGCCCGGGGGTTGCCAATATGCTGAGCGCGCGGCCACCCAGATCGAATGTCGCAACATCCCCGGGCCACGGATCGATGCCGAAGAACGCCGCGACATCCGCCGGCTTCAACCCGACGACCACCGTGCCGGGCCGCTTTGCGAACGCGGCGTCCGCAGCGATATGGTCGCCATGGGAATGGCTGTGCGCGACGATCAGCGGGATCGCGCTGCGCTTGTGCGCGATCAGCCATTCGGTGATCAGCCGGTCGACGGTCGGCACGATCTGCCCGCCGTCCGCGCCGCTGTCGATCAGCAGCACCCTGTCGCGCCCGAACAGCAGGTAGAGGAACGGCGCCTCGAAATTGCTGTGGACCGACTGGCGGATGACGAAGGTATCCGCGTCGAGCGCCTGGACCTGGGTGGCGGGTTCCGCGCCGTTGGTGCCGTCGATCCAGCGCTCGGCAAACAGCCGGGTAGGCGCTGCGGTTTTTGCCCCGGCTGGCGGGGTGCCTGCCAGACACCCCGCCAGCAGAACCGCCGCGCCCAGCCTGATGAAAGGTTGCAGACCCGACACCCGCGCGGCTCAGTACTTGAACCGCGCTTCGATGCCGAAGGTGCGGGGGTTGATGACATTCTGCCGGAAATAGCGTAGCCTCACGCCATCGTTCAGGCCGACGCGTGACCGGTCATTGGAAACCGAGCCGACCGCATATTTGTCGAAGATGTTGCCCGCGAACACGCCGATGCTGAACTTTTCGGTGTCATAGAACACCGATGCACGGTGCGTGGTGAAACCGGGCAACTTGTCGCCGAAGGCACGGTCCCAGCCAATACGGGTGACGACGCTGCCGCGATAGGTTGCGGTCCAGTCGGCAACGATGCTGCCCTCACCCAGGGGTGCCGTATAGGTGGCCCCGAGACTGCCGCTGTTCCTTGCCGATCCGGGCAGGCGGTCGCCCGCAAGCGCATCCAGCCGGATGGGACGGCTTGGATATGTTCCGGCGGGACTGTTGACCGCGATAAGCGCGGGAACATCCTGTGTGAGCCTTGCATCCAGATAGGCATAGGTTCCCTGGATCGACACCCGTGGCACCGGTCGCAGCTGGAACGAGGTTTCAAATCCTTCGGCCTTGCCCTTGCCGCCATTGACGGTGATCCCGACAACCCCGTTGATCGTCGCAGAACCGACCTGAATACCGTCCCAGTCGATCGTGAACGCGTTGGCGTTGACCGTCAGCATTCGGTTGAACAGCTGCGCGCGGACGCCAATTTCAATGTTCTTGGTTGTATCCGGCAGGAACTGTTCCTCCTCCGGCAGAGCGCACACCGCCTGTTGGCCTGGTACCAGTGGTCCGCAGGGTGCCACAGAGTTGGGACCGCCAACGCGATAGCCCTTGCTGTAGGTGGCGTAGAGCATGATGTCGGGCGTGAAGTTGTAGGAACTGTTGAACTTCCACACCCAGCCATTGGCCCCGGCATCCCCGCCAGCCGGCGGCAGATCGAAAGGACTGATGGGATCGCCCAGGATGGGCAGCACTGCGCGGCCCGCAATGGACGAAGTATAGTCATAGTAGCGGGCGCCTGCCGTTACCTGCCATTCAGGCGTGATCCTGAAGGTGCCCTCGCCGAAAATCGCCTTTTCGGTCACTTTCGACCGGGTGAAGGCTGCATATTCGACCTCGTCTGGATTGGGCTGCGTTCCGAATGCTATGAAAGGGTGGTTGGGCAGGCGTTCACGACCAAAGCTGTCGAGCCTCTGTTCGTTGTAGAAGCCGCCGAGCACCCAGTTGAACGGACCGCCATGGCGCGAGACGAAGCGGATTTCCTGGTTGAATTGCTTGCGGCGATTCTGGTTCTCATTGAAGCCCGCAAAGGCCGGGAACGATTCATAGCCATAATCGAGGTCAAGCAGCAGGTCGGTAATGTCGCTGCTCGTGTTGTTCTTGACATCGGTATAGGCGGTGGTCGCGACCAGATCGGCAATATTGCCGAGATTGGCGTTGATCTCGACGCTGGCAAGGTGCGCCCGGCGCTTGACCGGTTCGAGAAAGCGGACCGCGCTTTGATACCGACCGGTACCGAACACGCCATCGCTGTTGTACTGGCCGCCATCGGTCTTGGTCTGCTGGAAGGCGTAAGTGAGGATGACCTTGAAGTCTTCGCTCGCCTGATACAGCAACTGATTGCGGGTGGTGATGGTCTTTTCGAAATTGACGTCGTTCTCGCGCCGCAGATTTGCCGCATAGCCTGCCGGGGTGACGAAATTGGGCCCGTTGGGCTGAGGCAGCGAAATGCCGGGACGCTGCACCAGCAGCGGATAGTCGATAAAGCCGGGGTCGAAATAATATCCCGTGGCCGACCGAAACGCGAGGTGATCCTTGATGATCGGGATGTTGATAACCGCGTCAGCCTGATACCCCAGATCGCCGCTATGCTGCTTGGCGTAGAAGCGGCCGTGCACCTCGCCTTCGAAACGATCGAGGTTGGGCCGGTTGGGGATGTTGCGGATGGCACCTGCCAGGGTGCCGAGGCCGTACAGCGTCCCTTGCGGACCCAGCAGGACTTCCACGCGCGCAATGTCGATCAGCTTGAAATCGTAATAGAGCGGGACTTCGCCCAGATAGATGCCAAGCGCGTTGTCGAAGGAATCCCCGGTTGCGCTCGAATCAGACGCATTGAGGCCGCGCAGCACGATGCTCCCGGTGGAACTGGGCCCGGTATCGACGATGGTGATACCCGGTGTGAAATCGGAGATGTCGCGCACGTCATCGATCCGCTGCTTTGCCAGCTCGTCCGCGCCGATCGCGCTGATGTTGATCGGCACGTCCTGCAGCGAGGTCGCGCGCCGGGTGGCGGTGACGACGATGGTGTCGGCACTGTTCGGGGCTTCGGATTCCTGTGCGAACGCGGGACCGGTGCCAAAGCCCATCAGCATGGTTGCGCCAAGCAGTGTGTTGCGGAACATTTTTCGTGTCATTCGGACCCCCCTTATCGGTGAGCCTTTCGTGTGAATGACATCCTTCCCCTCTGGCGCTCTGGCTAGGCCGGCACCTTGTCGGCCGTGTTGCGGCCCTTGTTTTCGAGACATAAAACGCCCCGGCCGCTGACCGCCGGGTATCTGGCAAGGTGCCCTCCAAGGTCACCATGACCGCCTGCCAGGATGAGGCTGCAGATCCGTGCACCCGGCTGATACCCGGCGGCGTGCATCAGCAGCACATCGCCGAAAAGAGCATCAACTGAGGCCTGGCCTTGGTCCACTCACCCTCGCTTGGAACTATCGGTTTTCTTTCACCCGCCATCGCAGAAACGATGTGCTTAACGGTATGGATATTACGTAATGCGTCAAGCGTAATATTTTTGCACCTGCTCAGTATGAACGAATTTCATGCTGCAGCGCACAAAATGACGCTTTTCCAAGCCGTTGCTCTGTCTCCGCATATTTCCGGAAATGCCCGTTTGAGGCGCGGGGTGAGGGAACAAGATCGCCGCACCGAATCACTTTGGCCGATTTGCAACACCCGGCCCCCTTCGACTCGCTACGGCGGCTATCTCCCGAATTTGCCGGGAAAATGGTCTTCCGGGTGCGCTGCTGCAACAGCTCAGGCAAGCCGAGACACCGCCTCCGACGTGCAGCGCGCGCGCCATCTTCGGTATTACGCTTTTTTCTGCGGGTAATATTTTTAGATGGACAACCGCCACAACTGTGCGATGCTGCACTGCGAAAGGGGATCGAATCATGATGAGGCTTTTGGGCAAACTCGGCACCGCGGTGCTGATCGCAGGGTCTCTCATGCTGGCAGCCTGTTCGCAGGGCCCCGATCCCAAGACTGAAGCAAAGACCGAGTTCACCATCGGCTGGTCGATCTATGCCGGCTGGATGCCCTGGCCCTATGCGCAGCAGGCCGGCATCGTGAAGAAATGGGCGGACAAATACGGCATCACGATCAACCTGGTGCAGGTCAACGATTACGTGGAATCTGTCAACCAGTACACCGCGGGCAAGTTCGACGGGGTGACCGTCACGAACATGGACGCGCTGACCATCCCGGCAGCGGGCGGCAAGGACACCACCGCAATCATCGTCGGCGATTATTCGAACGGCAATGACGGCATCCTGCTCAAGGGCGCCAATTCGCTCGCCGCGCTCAAGGGCCGCCAGGCCTATCTCGTCGAGCTGTCGGTCTCGCATTATCTGCTGGCGCGCGGGCTCGACAAGGCGGGGCTGAAGTCCCCCGATGTCAAGACCGTCAACACCTCGGACGCCGATATCGTCGCCGCCTTCGGTGCGCCCGATGTCACCGCGGCGGTCGCGTGGAACCCGCAGCTTTCGGTGATGAAGGCCGAGAAGGGCGTGAACCTGGTCTTCAGCTCGGCCGATATTCCAGGCGAAATCCTCGACCTGATGGTGGTCGACACCGCCACGCTCAAGGCCAACCCCAATCTTGCCAAGGCGCTGGTCGGTATCTGGTACGAAACCGTCGCGCTGATGCAGCGGCAGGATGCCGAAGGAAAGGCCGCGCGCGCTGCGATGGCCAAGCTTTCCGGCGCCAGCCCAGAGATGTTCGACAGCCAGCTGGCGACGACCTTCCTCTATGTCGACCCCAAGGCAGCGCTCGCCGCGACCACCTCGCCCTCGCTGGTCGAGACGATGACTTTGGTGCGCGACTTCAGCTTCTCCAAGGGCCTGTTCAAGGGCGCGAGCTCCGCCGACGATGTCGGCATCGGCTTTCCCGGCGGCAAGACATTGGGCAATCCCGACAGGGTGACGTTGCGCTTCGACGACAGCTTCATGAAGCTCGCCGCCGACGGCAAGCTCTGATCGGTCGGCGGGCGGCAGGAGAGACAACGGGCATGCGCTGGGTCAACCTTCATCTGAGCCGCGGCCAGCGCGTCCTGCTGGGGGCAGCGCCGATCGTGCTGCTGATGCTGGTCTATCTGGTGATGGCGGCGCAGCGCCATGCCGACAACCCCATGGACAAGATCCTGCCGCTGCCCGGCGCGATGATCACCGCCATGTCCGCGCTGATGTTCCAGCCGGACCAGCTCACCGGGCAGCTCACCTTCTGGGTCGATACGCTCGCCAGCCTGCAGCGGCTGGGGCTGGGCCTGGGGATCGCGACGATCACCGCGCTGGTGGTCGGGCTGGTGCTCGGCGTGCTGCCCCCGGTGCGCGCGACCTTCGGCCCGCTGGTCACCGGCGTCGCGGTGATCCCGCCCATTGCATTGCTGCCGATCCTCTTCATCGCCTTGGGGCTGGGCGAGACCGCCAAGGTGGCGCTGATCGTCATCGGCATCGCGCCCGTCATGGTGCGCGATATCGCAGCGCATGTCGGCGCGCTGCCGCCTGAGCAGATCATCAAGGCGCAGACCCTGGGCGCAAGCTCGTGGCAGATCATGATCCGAGTCGCGCTGCCCCAGGCGATGCCGCGGCTGATCCATGCGGTGCGCATGGCGCTGGGTCCGGCCTGGGTGTTCCTGATCTCGGCAGAGGCGATCGCCTCGGACGTCGGGCTTGGCTACCGCATCTTCCTGGTACGCCGCTATCTGTCGATGGACGTCATCATCCCCTATGTCGCGTGGATCGCGTTGCTCGCCATCCTGATGGATGCGGCGCTGACCTGGACCGGCAGGCGGGCGTTTCCCTGGGCGACGGGAGCCAGCCATTGACCGAGCCTGTGCTTCCCGGCCCGATCCTCAGCCTGCAGAATGTGTGGGTCGAATATGGCGACAAGATCGTGCTCGAGCGGGTCGATCTCGATATCGCGGCGGGATCGTTCGTCTCGATCGTCGGGCCCTCGGGCGCGGGCAAGAGCAGCTTGCTGCGGATCATCCTGGGCCAGGAGCGCCCGACCCGCGGCGCGATCGCGCTCGATGGCGCGCCGCTCGCGCCCGAATGCGGACCCGAT
The DNA here is from genome assembly GCF_001295965.1 of Blastomonas sp. AAP25. Taxonomy (NCBI): domain Bacteria; kingdom Pseudomonadati; phylum Pseudomonadota; class Alphaproteobacteria; order Sphingomonadales; family Blastomonadaceae; genus Blastomonas; species Blastomonas sp. AAP25. Next base: position 13,761 of record NZ_LJHP01000013.1, on the reverse strand, counting down.
CGCGGCGTCGTCTTCCAGCGCTATTCGGTGTTTCCGCACCTCTCGGCGCTGCGCAACACGGTGTTCGGGCTGGAGTGCCCGCAGGCACCGCTCTCGGCGCGATTGTTCGGATCGGCCCGCCGCGCCGCGCGCGCCGAAGCAGAAGCGATGCTCCACGCGGTGGGCCTCGGTGATTCGATGCACCTGTATCCCGCGCAGCTTTCGGGCGGGATGCAGCAGCGGCTGGCGATCGCGCAGGCGCTGATCAAGCGCCCGCGCATCCTGCTGCTCGACGAGCCGTTCGGCGCGCTCGATCCGGGCATTCGCGCCGACATGCACAAGCTGATCCTGTCGCTGTGGCGCGATTATCAGCTCACCATCATCATGGTGACGCACGACATCCGCGAGGCGTTCACATTGGGAACCCGCGTGCTCGCGCTCGACAAGCGCCGCCATGATCCGCACGCGCCGCACCGCTTCGGTGCCACCGCGGTTTACGACATCGCGCTGCGCAAGGACCCCGAGCCTGAACCCGAAGCTCCGCCGATTCCCCTGCCCCAAGCTCAACCACAAGAGAGTGCCTGACGTGAGTACCGAACCCACAAGCCTTGCCCGGCTCTCGATGAGCCTGCCCGGCGAGCTGTTTCGGCAGCTCGACAACATGGTGGAGGAACGCGGCCTGCCGTCGCGCTCGCAGCTGATCGCCGAGCTGATCCGCCACGCGCTCGCCGAGCATGAGGCATACACCCGCCCCGACGAGATGCTCGCGGGCACCATCACCATCGTCTATCGCGGCGACCGCGGCCGGGTGCGCCATCAGCTCGCACAGACCCAGGCGGAGTATCTCAAGGAGGTCATCTCCTCGCAGCACGTCTTCCTCGAGGACGACCAGTCGCTCGAGGTGCTGCTGGTGCAGGGCCCAGCCGTGCGGTTGAAGGATCTTTGCGATGCACTGCGCCGGGTGCGCGGGGTGCATCAGCTCCAGCTGGTCACCACCACCGCGTTGCTGCCGCCGCTCTATGAGCCCGATGCAAACCTTGCCGAAGGAGCCGCCGCATGAGCGCTGTCCTTGCCGATCCGAACGCCGCGCGCGAGCATGCCCGGTCGATGGCGGGCACCAGGGTCGAGGCGATGCCGCTGCTGCCGCCGGTCGCCGCCGACCTGCCCGAGGGCGTCTCGCCCGACGATCTGGTGTGGGAGGAGACGATTGCAGCAGGCGGCTATGCCACGCGGCGGCTGGCGCGCGGCACCCGGTTGCGGCTGATCGACACCGGGGGCGATGCCTGCGCCGCACTGCAGCTGTTCAACGCCGAAATGCCGACCGAACGGCTCAACGTCGCCGACACCGTCAAGGTGCAGTGGAACGCCTATCTGGGCGCGGGCAAATTGCTGCTATCGGACATGGGCCGGGTGCTGATGAGCATCCTCGAGGACGACGCGGGCACGCACGATGCGTTCTGCGGAACCTCGAACGCTGCCACTAATGCCGCGAAATACGGCGATGGCAGCAACAGCGGTCCGCATCCCAACGGCCGCGACCGCTTCCTGCTCGGCGCCGCCAAGCACGGGCTGCAACGGCGCGATGTCCATCCGTGCATCACCTTGTTCAAGGGCGCCAAGATCGCCGCAGACGGCGCGATTCTGCCCGAGATCGGCCCGTTCGCAGGCGGTCGCAGCGTGACCTTGCGCGCCGAGATGGAGGTGATCGTGGTCATCGCCAACGTGCCGCATGTGCTCGATCCGCGTGCCGATTACACCGTCACTCCGCTGCGCGCGACCGCCTGGCGTGGCCCGGTGACCAGCGAAGACGACGCCATCCGCAATGCGACGCCCGAAGGCCAGCGCGCCTTCCTGAACGTCGAAGACTATTTCCGCCGCTGAAAGAAGGAGCCTGTTCCCATGAGCGTCGATCCCCATCTTGCCGGGCTCACCGGCCCGGTCGTCCATGACTGCATCGTGCCCGCGCGCGCGCCCTGGCTACACCCCATCGCCGCCGGGCAGACGCTGCGCATCGTCGATCTGGAAGGCAACCAGGCGGTTGATTTCCTGCTCTACGCCACCGCCGATGATGCCGAACGCTACAGCGCGCAGGATACGGTGGCGGCGCAAGGCAATCTGTTCCTGCGGCAGGGCACGGTGCTGCGCTCCAACGAGGGCCGCGCGATGATGACCATCGCGGCCACCTCGGTCGAATATCACGACACCATCGGCGGCGCGTGCTCGTGCGAGTCCAACACGCTGCGTTATGGCCACCACACCAAGTCCGAACACGCCTGTGTCGAGAACTTCCTCGAGGCGAACCTGTCGGAAGGCCGCGGCAAACGCGACATCGTCTCCAACATCAACTTCTTCATGAACGTGCCGGTGGAGGAAGACGGCGCGCTGGGCATCGTCGACGGCATCTCCGCCCCGGGGCTGACGGTCGATCTGCGCGCCGAAATGGACGTGACCGTGGTCGTCTCCAACTGCCCGCAGATCAACAACCCCTGCAACGGCTTCAACCCCACGCCCGTGCGCATGATCGTCACCGCATGAGCTTCGACACCGTCCTGATTGCCAACCGCGGTGCAATCGCCACGCGGATCATCCGCACATTGCGCCAGATGGGGCTGCGCTCGGTCGCGGTCTATTCGGAGGCCGACGAGGATTCGCTGCACGTCGCCCAGGCCGACGAGGCGGTGTGCATCGGTCCGGCGCGCGCGTCCGAAAGCTATCTCAACGTCGCCGCGATCCTCGAGGCTGCGCGCCGAACCGGCGCGGGCGCGATCCATCCGGGCTATGGCTTTCTCGCCGAGAACGCCGAGTTTGCCGAAGCCTGCGCGCAAGCGGGAATCGTGTTCATCGGCCCGACGCCTCAAAACATGCGCACCTTCGGGCTCAAGCACAGCGCGCGCGCACTCGCGGCTGCGCATGGCGTGCCTCTGGCGCCTGGCACCGATCTGCTCACCGACGAGGACGAGGCCGCGAGCGCCGCAGACTCAATCGGGTACCCGGTCATGCTCAAGGCGACTGCAGGCGGTGGCGGGATCGGAATGCGCATCTGCGAGGACGAGGCCGCGGTGCGCGAGGGCTTTGCTGCGGTCCAGCGCCAGGGGCTGGGCAATTTCGGTGATGCGGGCGTGTTCCTTGAACGCTATATCCGCCGCGCGCGGCATATCGAGGTGCAGATCTTCGGCGATGGCGCAGGCACTGTCGTCGCGCTGGGCGAGCGCGACTGTTCGCTGCAGCGGCGCAACCAGAAGGTGGTCGAGGAAGCGCCCGCGCCCTTGCTGCCCGCCAATGTGCGCGCGGACCTGATCGCTTCGGCGATCCGGCTGGGCCAGGCCGCGAACTACCGCTCCGCAGGCACCGTCGAGTTCCTCTACGATTCCGAGCGCGAGCAGTTCTTCTTTCTCGAGATGAACACCCGGCTGCAGGTCGAGCATGGCGTCACCGAGGAGGTGATGGGGATCGATCTGGTCGAGTGGATGGTGCGCGGCGGCGCGGGCGATTTCGCGTTCCTGTCCGATGCGCCGAGCCAGCCCAAGGGCCATTCGGTGCAGGTGCGGCTCTATGCCGAGGACCCCGCGCACGATTACCGCCCGACATCGGGCACGCTGACCGCGGTCGAATTCCCCGCCGATATCCGCGCCGAAACCTGGGTGATGGCGGGCAGCACGGTCAGCGTCTGGTACGATCCGATGCTCGCCAAGCTGATCGTCCACGCCGATACGCGCGAAGCGGCCGTCACTGCGATGCAGGCCGCGCTCGATGCGAGCCGCGTCGATGGCATCGAAAGCAACCTCCGCTGGCTGCGCGATGTCGTGCGATCGCCCGCCTTCGTCAGCGGCGAGGTTTCGACCCGCGCGCTCGATACAATCGAGTATCACCCGCGCAGCATCCAGGTGGTGAGCGGCGGCACCGCGACCACGGTGCAGGACTGGCCCGGACGCCAGCGTCTGTGGTCGGTCGGCGTCCCGCCCTCGGGCCCGATGGACGATCAGTCGTTCCGGCTGGGCAACCGCTTGCTCGGCAATGCGGAGGGCACCGCCGGGCTCGAGGTCACGATTTCGGGCCCGACTTTGACCTTCAACGCGCCCGCGCGCATCTGCCTGATCGGTGCAGATTTCGGCGCAACGCTCGATGGCGTGGCGGTTCCGCGCGGCGAGGCCCTGGACATTGCTGCCGGCCAGACCCTCGCGCTGGGGCGCGCCACGGGCGGCGGATTGCGCGGCTATATCCTGCTCGCCGGCGGGCTCGATATCGCGCCGTATCTTGGCAGCCGCAGCACCTTCGAGCTCGGCCAGTTCGGCGGCCACGCCGCGCGCCGCCTGCTCGCGGGCGATACGCTGCATCTGGGCGATGAGCCGACTGGCACGCCCCTGCCCCGCGCAGCCATGCCCGCGCTTCCCGGCGAATGGACGCTGCGCGTGCTCTATGGCCCGCACGGTGCACCCGATTTCTTCACCGATGACGACATCGACACCTTCGTCGCGGCGCAGTGGCAGGTGCACTACAACTCCAATCGCACCGGGGTGCGGCTGATCGGCCCCAAGCCGGTCTGGGCACGCAAGGATGGCGGCGAGGCGGGGCTTCACCCCTCCAACATCCACGACAACCCCTATGCCATCGGCGCGGTCGATTTCACCGGCGACATGCCGATCATCCTCGGCCCGGATGGCCCGTCATTGGGCGGTTTCGTCTGCCCGTTCGTGGTGATTGCAGCGGACCGCTGGAAGATCGGCCAGCTTGCGCCCGGCGACACCCTGCGCTTCGTTCCGGTCAACGCGCACGATGCGTTTGCAGCCGACAGCCTGCAGCGGCGTCTGCTCGCCACCGGCGACGGATGCGAGCTTGGCCCCGCACGGCCGATCGCGACGCTGTCGCCGATCCTGGGAATGATCCCGCAAGACCCGCAGCGCCCGCGCACCGTCTATCGCCAGCAGGGCGACCGCAACATCCTGGTCGAATACGGCCCGATCGTGCTCGATATCGAGCTGCGTATCCGCGTACAGGCGCTGATGACCGAGCTCGAGCGGATGGCGCTGCCCGGTGTGATCGATATCGTGCCGGGCATCCGCTCGCTGCAGTTCCATTTCGATGGCGCGACGATGACCCAGGGCATGGCTCTTGCCGCCTTGATGGGCGCGGAGGAACGGCTGGGGGATCTTGAGGACTTCACCATCCCCTCGCGCATCGTCCACCTGCCGCTGAGCTGGCGCGACCCTGCGACCATCGAGACGATCGAGAAGTACATGGGCGCAGTGCGCGACGATGCGCCATGGTGCCCCGACAACATCGAGTTCATCCGCCGGATCAACGGCCTGCCCGATGCGGCGGCAGTCGAGAACCTGATCTTCGAGGCGAACTATCTCGTACTGGGCCTGGGCGACGTCTATCTCGGTGCGCCGGTCGCAACGCCGGTCGATCCGCGCCACCGGCTGGTCACGACAAAATACAACCCCGCGCGCACCTGGACCCCGCCCAATGTCGTGGGCATCGGCGGCGCGTATATGTGCATCTATGGCATGGAAGGCCCCGGCGGCTATCAGCTGTTCGGGCGAACGCTGCAGGTGTGGAACACCTATCGCCAGACCGACGCGTTCACCGAAGGCAAGCCCTGGCTGCTGCGCTTCTTCGACCAGATCCGCTTCTATCCGGTCAGCGCCGATGAGCTCACCGAATGGCGGCGCGACTTCCCGACGGGAAGGCGCTCGATCCGCATCGAGCCTTCCGAGTTCCGGCTGGCCGATTATCGCGCATTTCTCGCCGACAATGCCGATGCGATCTCGGTTTTCGAGCAAACCCGCCAGGCCGCGTTCGACGAGGAGCGCGCCGACTGGCAGCGCCGCGGCGAGTTCGACCGCGCCGATCCTGCCGAGGCCGAGACGGTCGCGGCGGGCGCGGTCGAGGTTCCCGAGGGCGCCGATGTCATCGAGGCCCCGTTCGGCGGCAGCGTGTGGAAGATGCTGGTCGCGGTGGGCGATACCGTCGAGGCGGGGGATGCGATCGCGATCATCGAGGCGATGAAGATGGAATGCCGCGTCGACAGCCCCGGCGCAGGCACGATCAGCGCGCTGTATGCGCAGGAACGCCAGTCGGTGCAGCCCGGCGCGCCGATCCTCGCGCTGACGAGGCACGCATGAGCGCGCCGGGTCGCCTCAGCGCGAGCGCGATCGCGCAGGCGGTCGCCAGCGGTGCGACAAGCGCGGTCGCCATTGCCGAGGAAACGCTGGCGCGGCTCGATGCCTATGACAGCATCCAGCCGCAGATCTGGATCAGCCGCGCATCGCCCGACGCGCTGATTGAGGCGGCGCGCGGAATCGATGCGCGGGTCGCGGCGGGCGAAACATTGCCGCTCGCGGGCGTGCCGTTCGCGGTGAAGGACAATATCGACGTCGCTGGGTTCGAGACGACCGCAGCCTGTCCCGACTTCGCCTATGCACCCGAAACGTCCGCGACCGTGGTCGAACGCCTGCTGGCAGCAGGTGCATTGTGCGTCGGCAAGACCAATCTCGACCAGTTCGCCACCGGTTTGAACGGCACGCGCAGCCCTTATGGTAGCCCGCGCAACGCCTACAATCTTGCCTATGTCAGCGGCGGATCGAGCTCTGGCTCGTCGAGCGCGGTGGCGGCAGGCCTTGTCGCCTTTGCGCTGGGCACCGATACCGCAGGATCGGGCCGGGTGCCCGCCGCGTTCCAGCACCTGATCGGGTTCAAGCCCAGCAAGGGCCGCTGGAGCAACCGCGGCGTGGTCCCCGCTTGCCGCACGCTCGATTGCGTTACCGTGTTCACCGACGATACGCGGGACGCGCGGTTGGTCGATGGCGTGGTCGCGGGATTTGATGCCGCCGATGCCTGGTCCAAGCCGCTCGCCGATCGCCCGATTGCGCGCAAAACCATCGGCGTGCCGCGCCGCGACCAGCGCGTGTTCTTCGGCGATCCGGAATCCGAGTATCTCTACGATCGCGCGCTGGCCAGGCTTTCCGTGCTCGGCGACATCGTCGAGATCGACTACGCCCCGCTGCAGGAGGCCGCGCAATTGCTCTACAGCGGGCCCTGGGTCGCCGAGCGCACTGCGGCGATGGAGAGCATCCTCGCCAGCAACCCGCAAGCGATCGATCCCACCGTGCGCGAGATCGTCTCGGTCGGGCTGGAAACGCGCGGGGTCGATCTGTTCAACGGCATCTACCGCCTCGCCGAATTGAAGCGCCACGCCGACACGCTCTGGCAGAGCATCGACCTGATGGCCTTCCCCACCACCGGCACAACCTACCGCGTCGCCGAACTCGCCGCCGCGCCGATCGCGCTCAACAGCGCGCTTGGGTTCTACACCAATTTCGTCAACCTGCTCGACATGGCCGCTTTGGCCGTTCCCGCAGGAACCCGCGCCAACGCCACCGGCTTCGGCATAACGCTGATCGGCCCGGCGGACACCGACCGCGCGCTGCTCGATGTCGCCGACGATTATCTTGCCATCGCCGATCTTCCCCCACCACCCCCGCTCGATCTGGAGGGCAAAATGCAGACCGTGAAACTCGCCGTCGTTGGCGCGCACTTGAAAGACATGCCGCTGCACTGGCAGCTGACCTCGCGCGACGCGACCTTCGTCGGCGCGTTTCAGACCGCGCCCGAATACCGGCTCTATGCCATCGCCAACAGCACGCCGCCCAAGCCCGCTTTGGTGCACAGCCCCGATGGCGCGGGAATCGCGGTCGAGGTCTACGAGCTGGGCGTCGCCGAATTCGGCAGCTTCGTGGTCGAGGTGCCCCCGCCGCTCGCGATCGGGACGGTGACATTGGCCGACGGCACTTCAGTCAAGGGCTTCGTGGCCGAACCGCGCGCGATGACCGGGGCGCAGGACATCACCCATCTGGGCGGATGGCGGGCGTATATCGCGCAAATGACCTGATTTTTTCCGGCAACTCGAAAGGGCAGACGATGCAGAAACTTCGCATGACGGCCGCAGCACTCGCAGCGGGGATTTCCGCCCTCTCACCTGTGGCACAGGCGCACCCCGAGCAGGTGATCGACGTGCCTGGCTTTGCCGATTTCCTCGCGGTCGATGGCGACAGCGTCTGGGCGACCAACGATGGCCGTGTCGAACGCTGGTCGCGCAAGGGCAAGATCGCAGGCGTTGCCATGTCCAAGCCCTGCGGCGCGATGGCGATCCTGGACGGCTCGCTGTGGGTGGCCGACTGCAAGGAGAAGGCGCTGGTCCGGATCGACACGCAGACCGCACAGAAGGTCGCGACAATTCCGACCGGCCTTGCCAGCACGGGCGAATTGAATGTGGTCGCAGGCGCAGGATCGATCTGGGTGGCGAGCGATAATGTTGCGGGCAAGGTTGCGCGCGTCGATCCCGCCACCAACACCGTCATCGCCAGCATCACCGTCAGCCCCGGAACCTGGTATCTCACCTATGGCTTCGGCGCGGTATGGGCGGTGAGCAGCGAGAGCAAGACAGTCCAGCGCATTGATCCTGCCACCAACACGGTCACCAAGACGACTACGCTGGGCAATATCCCCGGCTTTCTGGCGGCGGGCGAAGGTGCGGTATGGGTGCAGGAACAGGGCGACGGCACGGTGGCGAAGATCGACCCCGAGACCGGCGCGGTGCTGGGCCGGGCCAAGGTCGGCGCGGTGCTCAAATATGGCGATATCGATACCGGCGCCGGGATGGTGTGGCTGCGCACCACCGAGGACCAGACCTTCGTCGCGATCGACCCGAAAACACTCGAGGTCGTCGCCAGGCTGGGCAAGGCGGAGGGCAGCGGCGCGCTGCGCTATGTGTCGTCCGGGACCAGCACCGGCCTTTGGACATCGGCGCACGACGTGCACACGCTGACCTGGTGGCCCGAGCCGATCCTCACGCCAAAGCCCTGAAACGCAAAGCCTTGAATCGCAAGGCCTGAAACGCAAGGTCTGCAACGGGTACCCTCGCCCATCCGCGACCGGGTGCTCCCGGCCGCGGAACGGGCAGGAAAGGATCAGCGCAACGCTGCGACCTGGGTGGCCGAGGTGCTCGCGCGGGCAAGCCGGGCTTCGATCTGCGCGCGGACATCGGCGGCCACCGACACGCGGCATTCGCGAGTCTTGGCCTCTGCTGCGAGATGGACATTGGCGAGACGCTCGCCGCACACCGCGCGCGCGGCCTGATCGACACGGATCGCGAGACGCTGCTGGCCATCGGCGGTCGACAGATCAAGCCCCTGCAGGTTGAGGATCGCCTTGTCCTTGGCGAAAGGGTTCTCGGATGCGGTGTTTTCGGATGCGACAGCGGCGCCAGCCGAAAGCGCAAAGGCAAAGGTGGCGAGTGCCACAAGGCCGGTTTTCATGGTTCATCTCCTTGCGAGTGACAGATACGGCTCTGCGGCCGCTGGCGCACTGTATAGCGCCACGCAAGGAAACTTTCAATATAGTGCGCAGATTTGTTCTTTTATTACTTTGCTCTGACCCCGTTATTACTTCACCCGAACCACCAGCATCGCCAGATCGCGCTTGGGCGCCAGCATCCCTATGGGCAGCGGAGCCTCTTGCGCGACATCTGCGACCGCCACCGAAATGCTCTGCGCATGCGGCGGTGACCACGCGCGCACGGTGCTCACCGGAACCCGAACCCGCCAGTGGCGCGCGCCCTGCGTCTCGACCTCATGGCCGTTGATGCGGATCTGCGCAGTCGCATCGTCGCGTCGCCCCGTGACCTGCAGGCAGCTTTGCGCGCCGCATGCAACCAGCCGGGTGGCAGGCGCGGGCCCGGCCAGCGCGGGGGCGGATATCGCCAGCAACGGGCTCAGCGCAAGCAGGGCAAATCGGGTCATAAGCGGGGTGCTCCGTGTCATTCGGTGGCGATGCCGTGCTGTTCGAAAAAGGCGCGGACGGGCTCCAGCACCTCGGCATGCCGCTTCCAGCGGGCGACCGAGTCGGAGTAGATCGGGCGGCGGACCTGCGCGGCGCTGGGGGTCGAGACGGGCGCTGCGTTCTCGTGAAAGCTGAGGCAGCGCTCGGACCAGTCGAGCCCGGCATGCTCGATCAGGCGGCGGGTCTGTCCCTGCTGATCGGCGATGAGGTCCTCATACGCGACTTCGAGCACCCGCCCGGGCATCTCGCGCGCCCACAGCGCCATCAGCCGGTCGAAGCGGACATAATAGGCCGCGATATCGAGCAGGTCGTAGCTGTAGTCGTAGTAACGCGAGCTGATCGCGAACAGGTTGCGGAAGTTGGCAAGCACCGTGTCCATCGGGTTGCGACGCAGGCAGATGATCCGGGCCTCGGGAAGCGCGCGCGCGATGAAGCCGGCATACTGGAAATTGCCCGGAAACTTGTCGGTGAAACGCAGCGACGGGTCGCGGCGGTGATGCCGCGCGCGCTTGAGATAATCGTGCCCGATTCGACCCATGTCGGCCCGCGAGGCGGCCGCGATGGTCTCGGCGTCCAGAACGGTCCGGCTGCGCGTCGCCGCTGCCATCTTCACCGCCAGCGGCATCGCCTGGAGTTCGCCTGCGCTTTCCACGCCGGGGTGCGAGGAGACGATGCGGTCGACCAGCGTGGTGCCGGTGCGCGGCATGCCGATGATGAAGATCGGTGCCTCGCGCGAGAGCGCGGCGGCAGGCGCGGCGCGCACCGCCGGCCAGTGCGCCTCGATCGCATCGAACGCGGCGGCGTCGCGCGCGAAACTGTAATCGAGCGTGCGGCGGTGCTCGTCATTGGCCGCGCACAGCATGTCGAGCGCCTGGTCAGGCTCGCCAATATCCTCGAGCTCCTTGGCCAGCGCATAGCCCAGCAGCAGCCGGTCGCGGCCGTCTCGCGCCTGGGCATGGATCCGGCCCAGCCGCGCAACATGATTGGCCCCGGCGCTTTGCTTGCGCAGGCTGGAGAGCAGGTGGTGCGCGCGGGCATGGCCGGGCACCATCGCGATCAGCGCTTCCAGCGCCGCGTCGGCGGCATCCACCCGGCCCAGAAAGTTGAGCGTGACTGCATGGTTGTAGCGATATTCGCTGTTGCCCGGCTCCAGCGCGACGGCATGGGCAAAGTGCACCAGCGCTGCGGCATGATCCCCCAGCCTTGCATAGACGCAGCCCATGGTATCGCGGCTGAGCGCGTCTTCGGGCGGCGCCTTTTCCGCCGCACGCAGGGTCGCCGCCGCATCGCCGTCGCGCCGCACCAGGCAGAACAGTTTGGCGAGTTGCGCGCAATATTCGCCGCGCGGGTCGAGCGCCACCGCACGGTCGAGATGCAGCACCCCCGCCTGGATCCGCCCCTGGCTCGATTCGACCACACCTAGCAGGAAATGCGCCTCGGCATCGCCGGGGCTGTCCGCCAGCAGCGCGCTCGCCAGCGCGTGGGTTGCCTGCAGGTCTCCCTTCGCCAGCGCCTGGCGCGCCGCATCGATCCGCCGGGAGCGCGTGACGATCATGCCGCGGCAGCGCCTCCCGTGCCGGCATCGTCCTGCCCGGACGGGCTCGCCGGCTCGGGGACCGCTCCTCGCGATCGCCGGATCCGGTCGATCAGCGGCTGGAACGGAAAGATCGTCTGCTCCCAGATCGAGAGCCTCCTGCGATCATCCTGCCCCACCAGAACCCCTTCGCCCTCACGATAGGTGCCGAAGATGCGATCGAGCAGGATCAGCGAATTGCCGTAGTTGCAGCGGGTGTTTTCGTAATCGGTCGAATGATGCAGGCTGTGATGGCGGATGGTGGTGAAGACGTAAGAATACCAGATCGGCGGGTTGGACTTCACATTGGCGTGCGCGAAGGTCGCGATGACGTTGAGCGTGTTGAGCCCCGCAAACAGCGCGGTCATGTCGAAGTCGAACAGCGCCAGCACGCTCAGGCTGATCAGGAACAGCTCGATCGGGTTGCCCACCGCACCCTTTGCGGCATTGAGCTGGGTGATGTGGTGGTGCGGGGCGTGGGTCAGCCAGAACGGCGTCGAATTGTGCATCAACCGGTGCATCCAGTACTGGCCGAACTCCAGGATGACGATGACCATCATCACCTGCACCAGCCAGGGCACCTGCGCCATCCAGGTGGTGGAGATCCCCAAAGCGGTCTTGGCCGCGAGCAGCGGGTCCTCGGCCAGTGTCTTGCTCAGCCAGGCGATCACCGTCGCGCTCAGCACCACGTAGAACAGGTCGGTGAAGAATTCCTGGGCATTCATCCGCCAGCCGCTGTGCCGCTCGTGCACGAACTCAAGCAGCAGAACGATCACCGTGATCGCCGAAGAGGTGATGATTAGCGTCCAAGGATTTCCGGTCACCGCCTTGGGGGCACAGGCCCAGAACAGCAGCACCAGCGCGATCATGAAAGGCGGGACAAGGTTGAAAACCCGGTCCTTCAGGCTTTCAGAAGGGGTGACGATCGGTGACATGCCGCAGCTCCGTTGTGGCGGAGAAGTCTGCGCTGCAGTGCATCATAAGGGCAGGGGCAAATCCTGAATGAAAGACATAGATGCGATCTATGCCCGGCGCAGCGCCCTTACCCGGCGAAAGACCTCGTCCCAGAACAGTTGCGTCGCGGTGTCGCGCGCAGGATCGGTGCGGGCGAGCAGATAGATGTCATAGCTGGGCTCGACATCGGCATGCAGCAGTGGCCACAGCCTGCCTTTGGCCACCTCGCCTTCGGCCGCCAGGATCGGCAGGAACCCGATGCCGACGCCCAGGGTGATCATGCGCTTGGCCTCGTTGATATCCTCGGCCAGTCCGCTTGCGCGCGTGCCCAGCCGGTTGCGGCGGCGCAGATGGGTGATCAACTCGATCTCGTCCTCGCCGGTGAGCACGAAGCGCTCGTCCTTCAGGTCGCTCAGTCGGCTGACGCGATGCCCGAAATAGGGGCTGCTGCGCGAGCAATAGAGCTGCTGCCGCTCGACCAGCAAGGGCTCGTACATCAGGCTGCCGCGCACCGAGCTGTCATAACTCACCCCGATCTCGACCTCGCCCTGTTCGAGCGCGTCGAGCACCTGCCGCCAGGGCGACACCCGGATCTCTATATGGATATCGGGGTTGCGCCGGTGGAAGCTGGCGATCGCCTCGTCGAATTCGGGCGAGACGAGCCCCGAGACGATCTGGATGCGGACGAACCCTTCTACCCGCTTGGTCGCCTGCGCGATCTGGTGCGGCATCATCCGCGCCGATTCGAGCATGTCCTCGCACAAAGCCAGCATCGCCTTGCCCGCCGTGGTCATCTCCACCCCGGTGGCGGTGCGGTGCAGCAGCGTGGTGCCGACATGCTCCTCGAGCCGCTTGAGCGCCGCGCTGATGCTGGGCTGCTGGCGGTTGAGCGTGCGCGCTGCCGCACCGATTCCGCCTGCACGGACGATGTCGACAAAGGTGCGCATCAGGTTCCAGTCCACCCGGCTGGCGAATTTCTTGTCGATCAGCGGAATGCGGTCGCTCATTTCGGTGATTCCCCCCGGAATTGGTGTCGTCGAGGCCGAGCATAGATGAAATCGATGGGATTCCAACAATGCGCTGTTACGCCGCTATGCCCCGCAGGTCCTCGCCCACACCCCATAGCCGCGGCGGCTGCCGATCCGCGCATAGCATGACCATGCCGCAGCAAAGCGCGCATCCTGGCGCAGGAAGGCGAGATAGTCGAAAGGCTCGCCGCCGAAGAACAATTTGCGCCGGTTTTCGTCGATGAACACCCGCTCGGGCCGGTAGGCGATCAGGTCATCGACCATATTGCCGCGTGCCCGGTCGAGCACCTCGGCAAGCTCGCGACACACCTGCCCGGCACAGTCGCCGCGCTGCAGCCGAATATGCGCGCCGGGCACCAGCCAGTGCGCGGGATAGCGGCTTTCCCA